>JAUWCJ010000136.1 GCA_030609365.1 Candidatus Eiseniibacteriota bacterium
GCCCGAGCCGCTGTTATGAGGGCCCCGCTCTTCGCGGCGGCCTCCACCACAACGACTCCGGCAGACAGGCCCGAGATGATGCGGTTGCGTCTCGGGAAGCACCCCGGCCTGGGTTCCGCCAACATCGGGAACTCGCTCACCAGCGATCCGCTCGCCGCGATGTCTCGTGCGAGCCCTGCGTTCTCCGGAGGATACACGTTGGCGAGCCCGCAGCCCATCACCGCGACGGTCCTCCCCCCCGCACCGAGCGCTCCCTCGTGCGCTCTCGTGTCTGTACCGCGTGCCAGCCCGCTAACCACGGTCAGCCCCGCCCTGACGAGGTCGGCCGCGAGTTCCGTCGCGACCGCGGCCCCACGCGGTGTCGGCGTCCTGGTGCCGACCACACCGATCATGGGCGCCAGACCGCCCAGCGTCTCGCCCGACACGAAGACGCCGATAGGAGCATGCGCGATCTCCAGCAGGACGTCCGGATAGTCGTCGTCTCCCGGGAGTGCGAACCGGGCTCGGGCCCGCCGGGCCAGCTCCAGTTCGGCCACCCAGCTCCGCCGCGAGACACTGTCCCTGACGGCGGCCACCACGCGCGCGGGAACCTGCCCGCTCATGTGCGCGCCGCCGCACACGGCCTTGACCGCACCTCGATACGACCCGCAGGCCAGACACATCCGTGCCGCGAACGCCGGGCCCACGCCGTTCGCCAGTGCAAGCGCCATGGCGGCCTCCCGCTCGGTCACCCGTCACCACCACCCTTCCACAGGGGAAACCACCGGTCGGGTCGGTCAGACCTCGACCACGTTCACGCGCGGAACCCGCGGCCTCCATGCCCGCCGGTCCCTCAGTCCTCCAGTTCGGCGAGGATCTTGACCAGGGCGTGCGTCAGCCCGTCCAACCCCTTGCCGCTCATCGCCGAGACCTGGTGTACGTCCTCACCACCGAAGCTGCCTGTCGGCGCGGCCTCGTCGGGGAAAAGGTCGATCTTGTTGAGCGCCACGATCCTGGGCTTCTCGGAGAGCCCCTCTCCGTAGCTCTCGAGCTCACCGAGAAGCGTCCGGTAGTCCTCCTCCAGCGTCTCGCTGGAGGAATCGAGGAGGATCACGAGAACCCTCGTCCGCTCGATGTGCCGGAGGAACCTGTGGCCGAGGCCCTTGCCCGCGTGAGCGCCCTCGATGAGACCCGGGAGGTCGGCCATCACAAAACTGTCGACCGAGCCGTGCCCGACGATGCCGAGCACGGGACTCAGCGTCGTGAAGGGGAAGTCGCCTATCTTGGGTCTCGCCGCCGACACGCGCGACAGGAGCGTCGACTTGCCGGCGCTGGGCAGACCGACCAGCCCGACGTCGGCAAGCAGCTTGAGCTCGAGCTCGATCATGAGCTCCGCACCGGGCCTGCCGCCCTCGCAGTGCCGGGGCGCCTGCTCGACGGCAGTCGCGAACCGCGCGTTCCCTCTCCCGCCACGGCCGCCCTTCGCGACCACGATCCTGGCGCCGTCCTCCTCGAGGTCCGCCAGCACGTCCCCGGTCTCGAAGTCCTTTATGATGGTCCCCGGCGGGACCAGGAGCACGATGTCCTCGCCGTCCCTGCCGCGCTTGTTCGCCCCGATCCCGTTTCTACCCTTCTGAGCCTTGTAGTGCTTCCTGTAACGGAAATCGAGCAGGGAGGAAAGACCACGCGCGGCCTGGAACACAACGCTCCCGCCGTGCCCGCCGTCCCCGCCGTTGGGGCCGCCGCGCGGCACGAACTTCTCCCTGCGGAAGCTGACGCAGCCGTTCCCGCCGTCGCCGCCTCTGACCTCTATCTTCGCATAGTCTATCAGCATCGCTCGGCCTCAGTTCTGGGCGTCGCGTCCCCGTCGAGGTCACGCCACCATGGGTTCGGGCGGTCGGTCAGGATTTTTTCCGGGTTCAGAAGGCCCGTCGGGTCGAGCGCGCGCTTGACCGCCGCCGTCACGCGAAGCGCAGACTCGTCCAGCTCGTCGGCAAGGTGGTCGGCCTTCGTGATACCGATCCCATGCTCACCCGACAGCGTGCCGCCCATCTTGAGGGCCGCGTCGAAGAGCAGCCCGACGGCGTCGCGCGCCGCGCGCATCTGATCGCGTTCGGCACGGTTCAGCATGATGTTGACGTGGAGGTTGCCGTCCCCCGCATGGCCGAACGCCAGTATCGGAAGTCCGGTCGACTCCGAGATCTCATGCATCCTCCGGACGAACTCGGGTATCGCGCTTCTCGGCACGGCGATGTCCTCGTTGATCTTGCCCGTCGCGAGCCTGGCCAGCGAAGGAGAGATCGAGCGCCGAATCTCCCATATCTCGTCCCGTTCCAGGTCGTCGGTCGCCTCGCGGAAGCTCAGGGCCCCGTTCGCCACCAGCCGGTCCCGAAGCCGCTCCGTCGACCCGGCCACCGCCACATCGGAGCCCTCGAGTTCAATGAGAAGAGCCCCCTCCGAGACCGAGTCCGGCCTCTGCCCGCGGACATACTCCATCGCGCACGCCAGCGTCTCGCCGTCCAGTATCTCGAGCACCGCCACCGGCAGTCCGGAGGCCGTGACGGCCGCGACCGCGGTCGCGGCCTGGGAGAGTGACGGGAATTCCACCCAGAACGTGGCGTAGCTCTCGGGCCTGTCGCTCAACCTCAGGACCGCCTTCGTCACCACGGCGAGCGTGCCTTCGGACGCGACCACGAGCGACGCGGGGTCCCACGAAATGCCACCGCTGCTCGCAAGGAAACCCGTCGAGACGACGGAGCCGTCAGCGAGCACGAGCTCGAGACCGACGACGTAGTCTCGCGTCGTGCCGTACAGGACCGTCCGGGGACCTCCCGCGCCCTCCGCGATATTGCCGCCTATCGTGGAGACCAGGAGGCTCGCGGGGTCAGGGGGGTAGTAGAGACCGGCTGCTTCGGCCGCGTCTCTGAGATCGTTGTTGACCACGCCCGGCTCTACGACGGCAACTCGCCTGCCGACGTCGATCCCGAGCACGCGGTTCATCCTCTCGAGCGACAGGACGATGCCCCCGGCCAGGGGGACACTCCCACCGGTGTAGCCGGTCCCGGCCCCTCTCGCCGTCACGGGGAGCGAGGCCGCGCCCGCCGCGCGGACGACCTCAGATACCTCGCTCGTAGACCGGGGCCAGACGACCGCGTCCGGGAGCGAGTGCAGGTCCGTCGCGTCGAACGAGTAGCAGATCCTGTCCTCCAGAGCGAAGGAGAGCGAACATCCCGCCGCCCCGGAGAGTGCCCGGACGGTCGCCCGGTCGAGCGCCGGCCGGCGGTTTTCTCTCACTGACGGTGACAAAGTGCCTCCGATGCCGCCCGGCCGCTTCGGCAGAAGCTCAGGCATCTCGCTGGCGCGACCTGCGCTTCTCGCTCAGCGCCCGAATGACGGCCTCGGGCGCCAGCCCATCAACATCGCCGTCTAAGAGAGCCACTTCCTTCATGACGGTTGAATCCAGGTAGATGTAGCTCAGGCTCGGCATCAGGAACACGGTCTCGACGTCCCGTGCCAGACGCCTGTTCATCAGAGCCATCTGGAACTCGTACTCGAAATCGGAGACCTGTCTTAAGCCCCGGATGATCGCGACCGCTCCGGTCTCGTCGACGGTATCGACGAGGAGCCCGTCAAAGGAGACCACCTCGACGTTCCCCAGGTCCTTCACCGCGTCCCTCAGAAACTCAACCCTCTCATCGACCGAGAACATCGGGGACTTATCGCGCCCGGTTCCGACGGCAACGACCACTCCATCGAACAACCGGAGCGCCCGCTTGACCAGATCGAGGTGACCGTTCGTCACCGGGTCGAACGTGCCTGGGTACAGCGCTCGCCTCACGTCTGCTCCTCCTTAGCCCGCGCCCTTAAGCCCGGGTCTCATAGAAATCGACAGCAGTGCTACCATATTTCTTGGATCTGAACAGGTCGAGTCGCCCGACGACTTCCGGCAGCGTGTCGGAAGACGCGCGCTCGACGACAACGATCGCCTCGTCCGCAAGATTGCCTGAGATCGCCAGGAGGTCGAGCGCCCTCAGGGCCAGACCCGACGAATAGGGCGGATCGACGAACGCGATGTCGAACGGTCCGCCCGGCACAGCCCGCTTGAGAACGTTCAGCGCGTCGCCCCCTATAAGCCTGCACAGGCCAGCCAGACCGAGGCGCTCCACGTTCTCCCTGACCACACTCAGAACCCGTGTGTCCATCTCGATGAACGTCGCGCGGCTCGAGCCTCGGGACAGGCTCTCGATACCTAGGCTGCCGGAGCCGGCGAAGAGATCCAGGACGGCGGCCCCCTCAAGAAGTGGCTCTATAATAGAGAACACAGACTCACGCACGCGATCGTACGTCGGGCGCACCACGCCCGTTGCCGGCGCACGAATGACGGACCCCCTCAGCTGACCCGCGATCACCCTCACGAGAAGGCCAGCCGGCCCCGAAGATCATTCATCTTCTTCGCCACCTCCGTCCATGCCGTAGCGCTGAAGCTTCCGATAGAGAGTCGACGGGTTGATCCCGAGGATCTCCGCCGCGTTCTTCTTCTTCCAGCCGGTCGCCTCGAGGGTCTGCAGCAGATATCGCCGCTCGAGTTCCTCCAGTGTCACGCCGGCGACTCCGAGTTCGTCCTCGGAACCGCCGCGCGCCTGCTTTCTCAGACGCTCGGGGAAGATGGACACGTTGAGACTCTCGGCCGTCACCTCATTACCGTCCTCGAGAATGACCGCGCGCTCGATGATGTTCTCGAGCTCCCTCACGTTCCCGGGCCAGTCGTAGCTCGAGAGGATCTCCATCGCGTCATCGGACACACGCTTGCCGCTACCCGTCAATCTGTTCAGGAAATGCTCGACCAGAAGCGGTATGTCCTCCCTCCGCTCCCTGAGCGGCGGAATCCTGATGGGTATCACGTTCAGCCTGTAGTACAGGTCCGCGCGGAATTTGCCTTCCTTGATGGACTGCTCGAGGTTGGCGTTCGTGGCCGCGATCACGCGGACGTTGACCTTGACCGGCTTCGTGCCACCGACGGGTACGACCTCGCGCTCCTGCAGCACGCGGAGGAGCTTCACCTGAATGGCGGTCGATGTCTCACTGACCTCATCCAGCATGAACGTCCCTCCCTCCGCAACAACGAAGAGCCCGCGCTTGTCCCTGATGGCACCGGTGAAGGACCCCTTGACGTGCCCGAAGAGCTCGCTCTCGAGGAGCGTCTCGGGAAGGGCGCCGCAGTTGATGGACACGAAGCGTTTCTCGGCTCTTGAGCTGCGCGCGTGTATGGCCCGGGCGACCAGTTCCTTTCCCGTGCCGCTCTCACCGTGGAGCAGCACCGTGCTGGACGTCTTCGCCACGCGCTCGATGAGGTCGAACACGGATGCGATCCCCCCGCTCTCCCCTACTATCTCCTTCTCGTCCGTCGGATGAAGCGCCCGCTCGAGATCGTTCTTCTCGTCCTTGAGGCGGCGCATTTCGAGGGCGTTTCTCACGACCTGCTTCAACTCCTCGTTTGACACCGGCTTCAGGAGGTAGTAGTAGGCGCCGAAGTTCAGCGCCTCGATCGCCGACTCCTGCGAGGCGTGCCCGGTGATGATGATGACCGGGAGCGTGGGGTCCGTCTCGCGGAGCGACGTCAGGATGTCGAGGCCGCTC
>JAUWCJ010000019.1 GCA_030609365.1 Candidatus Eiseniibacteriota bacterium
GAGCGCCCTCAAGGACCGGACGCAGCTCAGACAGCGGAATCATGGAGTGAGCATCGGACAGGGCCGATCGGGGACTGGGGTGCGTCTCGATGAACAGAGCGTCGCAGCCGGCCGCGCACGCGGCCCTCGCCAGAACGGGCACGAACGCAGGTTCGCCCCCGGACGCGCCCGAGACCGCTCCGGGCAGCTGCACGCTGTGGGTGGCATCAAAGACGACGGGGCAGCCGAAGCTCCTCATCGTCTCGATCCCGCGCATGTCCACAACGAGATTGTGATAGCCGAACGTGGTTCCGCGCTCCGTCAGCAGGACGCGGTCGTTCCCGGCGCCCGCCGCCTTCGCGACGACCCGCTCCATGTCACCGGGGGCCATGAACTGCCCCTTCTTGATGTTCAGTGGGAGCCCCGTCCGCGCCGCCTCCTCGAGCAGACGGGTCTGTCTGCACAGGAACGCCGGTATCTGTATCGCGTCCAGGACCTCCGCCGCGGGCGCCACTTCGTCACGCTCGTGAACGTCCGAAAGCACCGGGACGCCCAGCTCGCTCTTGACGCGATCGAGCGCGCGCAGCCCCGACTCGAGTCCCGGTCCCGCATAGGAACCCGGGGAGAGCCTGTTGTCCTTGAGGTATGACGACTTGAGGACGAACGGCATCTCCAGCTCGGTGGCCAGTTCACTGACGCGTCCGGCTACCTCGAGGATAAGCTCCTCACTCTCGATGACGCACGGTCCTGCGATAAGAACCAGGGGCCTGCCGTCGCCGATCTCGACATCGCCGATGCTAACGACGCGACCTGCCATTTACCTTGCTCCCCGCGGCGTGCTCGAGCGGTTCGCTCCCACCGCTCGATCTGTGCCCCGACGACCCCGCGTTCTCACCTGTCTTGTGGGCGAGCGCGGCCCTCACGAACTCCCTGAACAGAGGGTGCGCCACGCCGGGACGTGAACGGAATTCCGGGTGGAACTGACAACAGACGAACCACGGATGGTCCACGAGCTCCACCATCTCCACGAGGTCTGCGTCCACGTGGATCCCGGAAGAGAGGAGCCCCTTGGACTCGAGGGTGTCCCTGAACTCGTTGTTGTACTCGTATCTGTGGCGGTGCCGCTCACGCACGTCGCTCTCCCCGTAAACCTCGTGAGCCCGCGTGCCCTCCACAATGTGGCAGTCATAGCCACCCAACCGCATCGTGCCACCCATGTTGACCACCGATTTCTGTTCCGGAAGAAGATCGATCACGGGGTAGGCGGTGTCGGGATCGAACTCCGTAGAATGCGCCGCCTCAAGACCGCACACGTTGCGGGAAAACTCGATCACGGCGCAGTGCAGCCCCAGACAAATGCCGAAGTAGGGCACGCCCTCTCTCCGGGCATAGCCCGCGGAGGCTATCTTCCCCTCGATACCACGCTCGCCGAAACCACCGGGAACCAGCACGCCGTCGCAGCCCTTAAGCGCGCCGGACGCGTCTCCCGCCCGCTCGATCTCCTCAACGTCCACCCAGACCAGGTTGACCCTGACATCGTTCTCCACTCCCGCGTGCGCGAACGCCTCGGTGATGCTCTTGTAGGAGTCCTGCAGATCGATGTACTTGCCGCAGATCGCGATGGACACCTCATGCGACGGACTGGTTATGCCTTCGACGACCGCCTCCATCCTGCTGAGGTCGGCGGGACCCACGTCGATGCCCAGCTTCTCCAGCACGATCTCGTCGAGCCCGTCCTCGTGGAATCTAAGAGGCACCTCGTAGATCGACGGCACATCACGCGCGTCGATGACCTCACCCATCTCTACGTTGCAGAACAGGGCTATCTTTCTCTTGAGATCGTCGGTCAGGGGACGCTCAGTCCGGCAGAGGAGTATGTCAGGCTGGATGCCGATGTCACGAAGCGCCCGCACACTGTGCTGCGTCGGCTTGGTCTTCAGCTCACCCGCGGTCTTGATGTACGGAACGAGGGTCAGGTGAATGAACAGCACGTTCTCCTTCCCCTTATCAAGCCGCATCTGGCGGATGGCCTCGAGGAACGGGAGGCTCTCTATGTCGCCGACCGTCCCCCCGATCTCCGTTATGAGGACGTCGATGCCGCCGCTCAGAGCAACCTTGTCGATGCGCTCCTTGATCTCGTTCGTCACGTGCGGGATGACCTGAACGGTCCCTCCCAGGTAGTCGCCGCGCCTCTCCTTCGATATGACGACCTCGTAGATCTGGCCCGCCGTGATGTTGTTGTCCCGGCCGAGTTCCTTCCCCACAAAACGCTCGTAGTGTCCGAGGTCCAAGTCGGTCTCCGCTCCGTCATCCGTAACGAACACCTCACCGTGCTGGAACGGGCTCATAGTACCGGGGTCAACGTTCAGATAGGGGTCGCACTTCTGGAGCGTGACCGACAGCCCCCTGCTCTCGAGAAGGTACCCAATGGAAGCAGAGGCAATACCCTTCCCCAGCGCAGATACCACACCACCTGTAACGAAGATGTGCTTTGGCATCGTGCCAACGCTCCTTTGTGGAGATGTGTGAGGAGAAAAGCCCCGCCGGGGATCACGAGGCGCTCATGCACCTCTCAACCTCGACGGCGTCCGCCGGCCTGTCGACCGACAGCGTCTGCCGCTCGGTCAGGGCCAGACCGATCGCCATGCCATTCTCGACGGCCCTGAGCTGCTCCAGGGATTCCCGGAGCTCCAGCGCCCCTCTCGGGAACGACGCGAACCGCTCGAGCGCCGCACGCCGGAAGCAGTATATCCCAACGTGATGGAGATACAAAGCGCTAACGCCGGTCGATTCGGAGATGTATGGCACGGGAGATCGAGAGAAATAGAGGGCCCTTTGGCCACGCCCCGCGACCACCTTGACGACGTCGGGGCTCCGGTAGCCCTCCTCGTCGTCCGCTCGGAAGGCCAGAGTCGACAGGTCGGCCTCAGAGTCCGCGGCGAGGGCCTCTACGGTCCGATCGATGTCAACGGGGTGAATCATCGGCTGGTCCGCCTGGAGGTTGACGACCACGTCCGCCACGACGTCGCGGACGGCCGCCGCCACGCGGTCACTCCCGGTCGCGCACGGCTCCATGACCATGACAACGCGACCGCCGAACAACGACACCGCCTCCTTCACCTCGGCGCTGTCCGTTGCGACCATTACCTCATCGACACTGGAAGCCGCGGCCAGCCTCTCGTACGTGTGCTGCACGAGGGGTCTTCCGCCGACCGGTGCGAGCACCTTCCCCGGAAACCTCGTGGAACCGAAGTGTGCAGGAATGACCCCGACGACGCGTCCGCTCACCAATTGCTCCCCCGCGTGTCTCTACTCGTAGTCGAGTACCACGACTCTCGCCGTGTCCTCGAGATCGTTCGCGCCGATCTCCACGGTCGTGCTGCCCGCGCGCTCGACGTGCTCCATCAGCTTCAGGAAGTCATCGACCGGCTGGATCGGGAAACCCAGCGCCTCGGTCTTGTAGTGCATCGGTATTATGACCTTCGCTCCGAGCGCCTCCGCCGTCCTCTTGGCCTCCTCCGGGCCGATCGTGTAGTACCCGCCGACGGGCGCCAGCAGAATATCCACGGGCCCGAGGGCCGCTACTTCTTCCTCTGAGAGCAGGTGTCCAAGGTCACCGAGGTGCCCCACCTTCACGCCGTCGATCTCCATCACGTAGATGTTGATACGTCCGCGCTCCTGCCCCTTGCTCTCGTCGTGGAAGGCGGTAATGCCCCATATCGGAATACCCTTGATCGTTCGCTTCTCCGGGTCACGCACGATCTCCGGCGCGCCGCTTACCGTGTCGACCGCGTTGTGATCGGCATGCTCATGACTCACGGTCACGACGTCGGCGTGCGTGTCGATGGGCGAATATCCGACGGCCCCATCGTAGGAACCAGCCTCGAACGGGTCGGTCACGACTCTCGTACCGTCCTTCGACTCGACCAGGAATGAAGAATGTCCCAGCCAGGTGATCTTCATTGTCTCGAACTCCCCTTTCGACCCACGCGCGTTCTATCGTGGACGATGCAGTAACAACAAAGGGGCCCCGCGGGAACGCGGACGCTCCCAGACGATGCCCCCTCTGATTTCATTGCAGTCTGGTGTTCGGTCCCAGGTCGGGATCTCCCCTCACCCGGCGCTCGCTCTCCCCCATCCCGGTCGCTGCTCTCTCGCTGCAACTCGACGTTCACCTCTGCATTCTAGTGGACGCTCACGCGCTTCCTGTCGCGACCCCATCGCTCGAACGTTACCTGCCCGTCCTTCAGAGCGAAGAGAGTATCGTCGCCGCCCTTCCCCACGTTCTCCCCCGGGTAGAACTTCGTGCCGCGCTGCTTGAGGATGATGGTCCCCGCACGCACGAACTCCCCACCGAAGCGCTTGATCCCGAGGCGCTGCGAATTGGAATCGCGCCCGTTCCTGGAACTGCCAACGCCCTTTTTGTGTGACACTTCGCTAGCCCCCTGTTGACAAACTACTCTCCCGCACGGGCGGTGCGGTCTACGAGGTTATGTCCGTTATGCGAATCTCCGTGAAGCCCTGCCTGTGACCCTTCTTTACCCGGTAGTCCTTCCTGCGCTTCTTCTTGAACACGATGACCTTCCGGCCCTTCCCGTGCGCGATGACCTCTGCTCTTACGAACGCGCTCTCGACGACCGGCGTTCCGACCTTCACGTCGCCAGCGACGCTCAGTGCCAGCACGTCCGACATCTCGATGGCCTCGCCAACCTCGCTCTTCATGCGCGGGACGCGGATGAGGTCTCCCTCGGAGACCCTGAACTGAAGTCCCCCTGTCCTGACCACGGCGTAGTCCACGACTCCTCCCAGACTGTCTCGTAACTCCTTTTTGGAACGTCTTTTCTACGAACCTGTATAGTATATCCTCCTGTTCCATCGTGTCAAGCATCAAGTGCCTCGTCCGCCGTGCACACGCTCACCGTCCTCCCAACAGAGACCCGTGAGGCTCTCACGCCCCCGAATCGCGCTCGCCACTGCCCGTGACCCGTGCTACTGTCCCCGACCCCTTCATGCTTCCGCTTCTCAGAGACCACAGACCTGACAATTCCTCATATCGGCGAAGTCCTCTCCGTCCTCACCGCCCTCATCTGGGCCGTCTCTGTCGTGCTCTTTCGCGCGGGTCCATCCCAGACATATCTGCACATCACCTCCGGGTGCGCATCGGCCTCGCCACTCTGTCTGTGGCTCTGATGGCCCTCGCCGTGACGCTCGCCCTCCTGGAAGGTCGCCATCCCCGCCGCCGTCCTCGGCGCCTACGTCGCCATGATCGTATGGGTAGCCGGCATGAAGTACACGCAGGCCTCCACGCGCGCCACGCCCTCGCGATAGAACCGTACACGAGCGGGCCGGAGCACACCTGGCTCCGGCCTTGCCATTTCCGTCACTCTGCGGAGGGGACGCTACTGCGCACCACGGGCGCCGCCCCGCGCCGCCCCCTCGACCTCCGCGACGAGCTTCTCGAACCTGTACGGCTTCTGCACGAAGCCGCAGATGCCCCCCTCCGTGAATCTCCCGACGACTTCCTGCTCACTGAATCCGCTGGACAGTACCACCCTTACGTCGCCGGATATCTTCCGCAGCTCCTGGAATGTCTCCTCGCCGCCCATCTTGGGCATCGTGAGGTCGAGGAGCACACAGGACACCTCGTCGCTGTGCTCGCGGTAGTAGTCGACCGCCTCGCAGCCGTCGGCAGCACCGACGACGTCAAACCCCGCCTGCTCGAGCAGCCGCATTCCGATGTCGCGCACCGCGTCCTCGTCGTCCACAAGAAGCACGGTCCCGCCCCCTTCGCTGCTCGCGACCTCCTCCTTCTCCTCCGGCGGAATCAGAGGAACGCAATTCCCCACGGGCAGAAGAACCGTGAACGTAGTCCCGCTTCCCTCCCCGCTTGCCACCTTGATGGCTCCCGAGTGGCCGCGGACAATGCCGAGCGCCGACGCGAGCCCCAGACCCCGTCCGGTGAACTTCGTCGAGAAGAAGGGATCGAAGATCCTCTGCATCGTCTCGGGGTCCATGCCGCACCCGGTGTCCGTGACCTCTATGAAGAGGTAGTCTCCCTCAGCCAGGTGGTCGTCGAGGTAGGTCTCGCTCAGGTAGGCACTGTCGCAGTCCCTCAGGCCCGTGCGGAGTGTTACCACTCCCCCCTCGTTCCCTATCGAGTCGGACGCGTTCGTGACGAGGTTCAGCAGCACCTGATGAAGCTGGGTGACATCCGCCACGACCGGAGGAAGGCCGCGATGCAGGTCGTAGCTCAGCGCGACGTTCTTCGACACGGACACCTCCAGCAGATTTCCGATCTCGCTCACGAGCACGTTCACATCCACCGCTTCGATCACGAAATTGCCCTTCCCTGAGTAGGCCAGCATCTGGCGCGACAGATCGGCCGCGCGCTCAGCGGACACTCTCGCCTCCGTGAAGCTTCTCGCTGCGGGCGACCCCTGCTCCACCTGCAGGAGCCCGAGCTCGATATTGCCGAGCACCCCGGTCAGCAGGTTGTTGAAATCGTGGGCTATCCCACCGGCAAGAACACCGAGGCTCTCCAGCTTCTGGGCGTGCCGAACCTGTGCTTCCAGCCGTTCTCTCTCCTCTTCGGCCAGCTTTCGCTCGATGGCTATCGCTATGTTGCCTGAGACGAACGTCATCACCTGAAAGTCGCTCTCCGAGTAGGGAGAGCTCTCCTGGTAGCTCTGAACGACGACGACCCCTATGACCTTGCCCGCGGCCTTGAGTGGAACCCCAAGCCAGATGGCCGATGGGGCGCCTATCAGCTCGACGTCCCCTGAGTTCACCAGTCTCTGGAAAGCGGGCTCGTCGATCATCTGCGCCCTGCCCAGTCTGCGCACGTAGTCGGTCAGGCTCTTGTCGAGCGTGGCCGGCTCGACCTCCTCGTTCCCGTCGAACTGGTCCACGTGGTAGGGGAAGGTGTACTTGTCGATGTCCTCGTGGTAGAGGGCAACGTAGAAGTTCGTGGTGTCTATGAGTCTTCCGAGTTCGTGGTGAATGGTCGCGAGGAGTTCCTCGAGATTGTCGGATTCACTCACCGCCTGGGAGACGTTGAGGAGCACGGACTGCACGTCCTCGGCTTCCTTCTCCTTGGTGATGTCCTGGACGGCGCCGTAGATGCGTGCGACACATCCGGTCCCCTCATCCTTAACCGGCCTCGCGTAGTCGCGGACCCACCTGGTGCTCCCGTCCTTACACTTCAGGCGGAAGTCGATGACGCTCGCCCTGCCCTCGAGGATCTCAGCGAGTTGCTGCTGCACGGCCTCCGCGTCGGCGGAGTCGGCCGTAGCGGACCAGCCCTCGCGCGCGATGAACTCCTCCTCCGTGTATCCGGTCATCTCGGTGACCGCGCCTGTGACCCACTCGCGCGACAGACCACCGCTCGGACCCACGCGGAAGCTATAGGCGAAGTCGGATATCAGACTCGAGACGATGCGGTACCGCTCCTCGCTCTCGCGCAGGGCCGCCTCCGTCTGCCTGCGAGCCGAGATGTCCTGCACCGCGCCGTAGATGCGCACGACGCGCTCCCTTTGCTCATCCAGTACCGGTCTCGCATGGCCACGCATCCACCGGATCTCCCCGTCTTTTCGGATGATCCGATACTCGACCACTGCCGACCTGCCGTTGAGCACGTCGTCCAGCTGGCCCATCACGATCGCCAAGTCGTCGGGATGAATGACGTGATGCCAGCGCCGTCCTTGGTCAAGCTCGTCGAAGGTGTAGCCCGTTATCCGGAACAGGTCGCCAGCCGCCCATATGCCGCCCAGCTCACCGTCTGTCTCCACACGACATCCGTAGGCGTAGTCCGATATCAGACCCGAGATGACGCGCCAGCGCTCCTCGATAATGCCCACGGGTTCGCCCGAATGCGCCTGCTTGGAGTTCTCGCCGCGCTCGGGACAGCGCTCCCCGCTCGACTCGCCCGGGCGCTCTCGCCTGTTCTCGTGCTCGTTGCCCATTCCGGTAGACACCCCCTGACACGGCCGCTCGCGGGGCCGGTCCTGGGCGGTGCCCGGACTCAGTCCCCAGTTATCTTCAGAAACACGGAGTCCTCGTACAGCGGCTCGAAGTCCGTATCCAGTCTGGCCCTCGGTCCCAGCGCCTCGTCAACGTCGACCGCGGCCCTGAGCTCCTCCAGCGCCTCGTCGCGCCTGCCCGCCTTCGAGAAGTAGCACGCCAGGTGGTAGTGCGGCTCCCCGTTCTCCGGTGTCAGCGCGATGGCGTCCCGCCCAACAGCGAAGGCCCTGTCCCACTCGCCCTCCTCGCAGAGCCGATAGCCCTCAAGGATGAGCGCCCACTCCTTCCACATATCGAAGATGCGTCTGAGCTCCGCTATCGGCTCTTCGTGATCGTCCACCCTGAGATCGCAGTAGACGTCGTTGTACCCACCGTAGCCACCGCCCTCACGCACTATCAGTATCGCGGCGGACTGCATGCCTCTCGAATCGCCGCCGGCCGCCTGCCCGGCCTCCAGCGCCCGCATCAGGCGCTCCCCGAGCACACCGCCCGCCTCCCTGAACGCCCCGGCCATCGCGGCAACGGTCTCTTCTCCGACCAGGATGTTGCCCTGCGCCGTGAAGTTCCTACCCACCTCGTGACCCGCCCAGTCCATGCACTCCGCACCGGTGTAGGCGTGCGACCGCCCGCCCGCATCAACGATTCCCACCTGCCGCTGCGCGGCGTCCGGGTCGCGGACGAGCAGGCTCTCCATCACGGCCTCGACGCTCATGCCGTCCTCGAGCATCGCGAGCCCGAGTGGCCCGAACGTCGTATTGCCGTACGCCTGCGACGCGATGGCACCGATGCCTGAGCGCGCCCACGGTACCACCGACCCGACGGCGAAGAACTTCGACTGGACGGCGACTCCGAGATCCCCCGTCGCGGGGTCGTATCCCACGATGGAGAACGTCGCCACCGCCTCCGCAGCCGCTGCCGAGTCGAGCGACGGCGGCGCAAGAACGCATACGGCCGCAAGAACCAGCGCGGCCAGAACCGGGATACTGGTTCTCCTGATGCAAATGTGGGGCCACATTCCTGAATCAGCCATCGTCGCCTCCCCCCTGCGCACGACGTGCAGCGCGCTCGATATCGTCAGTCAACGGTCCATCATGTATCGCCAAGAGGACCTCGTGAAACCAAGGCTCCGCACGCTCGCGTTTCGCCGAGAGTTCATCAGCATCTGCAACGAAAAAGAGTTCGGCGAGGCGCCTGACGTCCTCCTCCGGCAAGTCGTAGTGCACGTAGCGTGTCTGGAAGTTGTGGCGCGTCGGGTCGTGGAGGATCCGCAGCGCCTGAACGTGATCCAGGGGCCCGAGCGCCCCGCGCAGCGCCGACAGAACGTCATCGCGACCTACTGCGTATTCCGGCATGGACTGTCTCCCTGATGTTGTGTGGTTCCGCCTGAACGAGCAGCGGACGTCGTGTTCTGCGTGGAAAGGCGGCCCCTCAGGACACCAGATCCTTCACGGTGACGATGTCGAAATCGAGGTCCTTGAACGAACGGGCGATCTCGGTGGCGGCCCGGTCTATCGCATCGGCCCCGCGTCCCGAAAACTCGTTCTTCTGCATCTGCGAGAGCAGGAGCAGCTCGAATGCGGTGGAGCGAAGCCAGTCGACGTCGACGCGGTAACCGCAGACGGCGAGAGCCTCGGTCTTCTTGAGGAAATCCCGCAACACCCGCTTCCCGATTCGAAGCGTGCTGCAGGACGAGAACATGATGATCCGATTCGCGCACTTCCCGGCCAGGAGATCCGCGAGCGCCTCGATCGAGTACGACTCATCTCCAACCTTTATCCCGCTCTCGTTTCCGTGGCTGGCGATGAACAGAATGGGATACTCGTCGTAGCGCTTCTGCGTCCACTTCTTGACGTAGAACTCGAACTCCTCGCGCGTGGCCGCGTCCATGTGTATGTAGCTGATGAGCGCATTGAGATTCAGCAGATCCAGCAGTGGCTGCACGCTGGAGCTGACGCGCAGGTCCGGGTCCCACAGTCCCTCGATACAGAAGATGCTCTTAGTCTGCCCGCTCTTCCTCAAGAGCTCTCCCCTTCGCGCTCGTCGGCGCGCTCGTCGGCGCGCTCGTCCTCCGCCAGGTCGCCGGGCTGCGTCGCCCCCTCTGCCTCCTCGATGATGGCGTGTCGCGTGTTCGCGGCTATCGCAGCCCCGACGTGCGCACCGGTCAGCACGATGAGACTCCCGATGTAGACCCAGGACAGGAGCGCCAGGAACGCACCGAGCGAGCCGTAGATGAGATTGTAGCGAGCCAGGCCACTGGCAAGGAAGCGCGTGAACAGAGTGGTCGCCCCCCAAAGGGCCAGCGATGACGTCACGGCCCCGGCGAGCGCTTCGCGCCAAAGCACACTCGTTCTCGGCAGCCACCTGTACAGCATTGTCAGCACGACCAGTATGAAGATCGAGAGGGCCGGCGCCGATGGTATGGGGATCACGTTCAACGCCCACGCAGCGCCGCGCTGCGCAACCTCCCAGTCACCGGGCAGACTGACCAGTGCCTTCGCCACCAGATAGAGAAAGACGACCGCGACGAGACACAGAACGATGAGCAGTGCCAGGAGGCGCTCGCCAAACAGGTTCCGCGGCCGCGCCATGGGCCACGCGCGATTGAGATTCCGGACGAGCGTCGAGAACGCACTGGTCGACGCCCAGACCAAGCCAAGGGCGCTCAAGCCGCTGACTGCTCCGCGGACGCGCACGACGGCCAGGACATTCTGATGGATCAGCTCCCGGGAGACCGGCACGAAGCGCAGCACCGCATCGAGCAGCCGCTCCTGGGCGTCAGCGGTCTCGAGAAACCTGCTGCCCACGGCGACCAGGATGAACAGGAGTGGGAACATGGAAAACACCGCGTAGAAACCGATGCTCGCGGCTGCCTCGGGACAGCGTTCACACCCCAGTCGATGGCCCACTGTCCTGAGCACCTGGAAAGTCGCCCGCAGAAATCGCATCGGCTCCCCTGTCCGTTTTCCACGTTCCGCTCGCTGGAGCGGTCTCGCCACCGGGCGCCCTAGCTTCCAGAGGAATCCCCCGACGCCATGTCCTCCAGGCGCCGGACGGACTTCGTTATCTCGTTGACACGGAATTCAATGGAGTTGAGGATCCAGAACTGGAAGTGCTCAACCCTGGCTTGCTTGTGGATCATCCAGATGATCTTCACAGACACCAGCAATACGCCGAGCTCTATGGAAAAGAGCGGCGAGAGCGGCATCTCGACACCGAGCACATGACGGAAGATGTCAGCCAGGAGCAGGAACGTTATGGCCACAAGGAAGACGACGTTAACGACGCGATCGCGCCTGTTCGAGGCGATGCCGCCGATCTGTCCCACGAGAGCCCGTATCTTCTCCTTCTCCTCCCGGAACTGCTCCAGCTCCTCCTGAAGAACCGCGGTGTCCGTGGGTGTCATACCTGACCCTCCATGCTCCAACGTCGGCACTTCCAGAGCCGCTCGAATCGCTCCCGCGACGCCCTGCAAATGGGACAGGTCTCCGGTGGTTCCTCTCGCGCACACGGATACCCGCACACTCTGCAGCGCCAGACCGGCACGCTACCCGCGCTTGACGCTTCTCCCGAGGATGCGCTCCACGTCGTCGATTTTCCCCGTCAGCCTCCCCGTCGCTCCTTCACGGTCGTCTATCGTGACGGAAGTGAAGACGCGCGGCGCCGCCTCGCGGCCGGCCCGATGACATTTCATGATGAGCTGCATCACTTCGTCCTCACCACCCTCGACCGTCGTCTCCATCGCGCCGAGTCTGTAGTCGAGTCCGGACGCATCGATGATATCGATGATCCTGGCCACGTATTCACTCAGCGCTTCCCCGACGCCCACGGGCAGCACACTGAAAGTCGCAAGCATTGTAACCTCCTTGCCTAGCAATGCCGAAACTAGGTTCGCCGGAAGACCAGGATGCTCCCGGACATGATCCCGGGATCGAACGCCGCTCCCGCGAAGCTCCCCTTGTGCTCGAGGAACTCGAATCCGCCTGTGCGGTGCGTACTGGCATAATCCTCGGCTCTTACAGGGAAGAGAGTCGTCTCCCCTTCAAACACGGACTGCTCGCCTTCCCGAAGACGCGTTCTGAAGAGCACCCTGTCCTCTGATATCTCGGGGTAGCTTCTCTCGAACACAAGGCTTGTACCCGCCACAGGTACGTCCGGGAACTTGTACGATTCCTGGGTGAGCACGAACTCCCAGTTGACCGTCTGTATCACCCACGTCGCCCCCGGTTCCAGGAGCTCGCGCAGCGCCTGGAGGAAGTCGGACAAGCGGTGCTGCACGAGATGCGAGACAACATTGCCGATGCAGTACGCGGCGCCGAATGGACCCGTCAGGGAACCGATCTCTTCCGCACCCAGCACCCGGAACTCGGAAGCAGGATACCTCCGCTTCGCGCGCTCCACCATCCACGGGTCGGGGTCTACCCCCACCGTCTCGTACTCTTGAGATGCGAGACGTCCACAGTAGTCGCCCGTTCCACAACCCACATCCAGGACGCGCCTGGCGCGCGCTGGGAACCGGTCTCGAACGAACGAGTAGGTCTCCTCCTCGAACGGGAAGACGACCTCGTAGTACTCGGCGAACTCTGAATATAGCGACATGCGTGCAGCTCCCGTCCGACGGGCTATTTCCCGGTCCGCGCCTTGCGTATCTTGGCCCACGTGTCGCGCAGTGAGACCGCCCTGTTGAACACCAGTGCGTCCGCCCGCGAATCCACGCTGTCTACGCAGAAGTACCCCTGCCTCATGAACTGATATGTGATCCCCGGCCGCGCATCGCGCAGCCCGGGCTCGACCATGCACCCCGCGAGCACGCTCAGCGACTCGGGGTTCAGCAGTTCCTTGAAGTCCTTCTTGCCGTCACTGTCGTCGGGTAGAAGAAGGTGGTCGAACACGCGGATCTCCGCAGGCACGGCGTGCCGCACCGACACCCAGTGCAGCGTTCCCCTGACCTTGCGGCCGTCCGGCGCCTCTCCTCCCCCCGACTCGGGGTCGTAGGTGCAGCGGAGCTCCGTCACCTCTCCCGTCGCTTCGTCCTTGACCACGCTCTCGCAGGTCACGAGGTACGCGTGCTTGAGCCTGACCTCCCTACCCGGAGCGAGTCTGAAGAACTTCTTCGGCGGGTCCTCCATGAAATCGTCCCGCTCGATGTACACGACCTTCGAGAATGGAACGTCGCGTGATCCCGCCGACGGGTCCTCCGGATTGTTGACCGCCGGGAACGTCTCGACCAGGTCGTCCGGGTAGTTATCGATGACGATGCGCAACGGGTTGAGCACCGCCATGACGCGCGGAGCTGCCTTGTTGAGGTCTTCCCTCAAGCAGTGCTCCAGGAGCGCGATATCAATGACGCTGTCCGTCTTGGCCACGCCGACGCGTTTGAGGAACTCCCTGATGGAAGCGGGCGTGTAGCCGCGCCTCCGAAGGCCGGAGAGCGTGGGCATCCTCGGATCGTCCCAGCCGGTCACGTGTCCCCCATCTACCAGCTGGAGGAGCCTCCGCTTGCTCAGCACCGTGCGGCTGAGATACAGACGGGCGAACTCGATCTGCTGCGGGTGATAGATGCCCAGCTCGTCGAGGTACCAGTCATAGAGCGGGCGGTGGTCCTCGAACTCGATCGAGCATATCGAGTGCGTAACGCCCTCGATCGAGTCGCTCTGGCCGTGCGTCCAGTCATACATCGGGTAGATGCACCACTTGTCCCCTGTGCGATGATGCGTGGCGTGCAGAATCCGGTACATCACGGGGTCGCGCAGGTTCATGTTCGGGGACGCCATGTCTATCCTGGCCCGAAGCGTCCGCTGCCCGTTGTCGAACTCGCCCGCGCGCATCCGACCGAACAGATCCAGGTTCTCCTCGATCGTCCTCTTCCGATACGGGCTGTTCCTTCCCGGCTCGGTGATGGTGCCGCGGTAGTCCTTGATCTCTTCAGGCGTCAGGTCGCAGACGTACGCCGCACCCTTCCTGATGAGCTGCAGCGCGAAGTCGTAGAGCTGCTCGAAGTAGTCGGACGCGTAGTGTAGGCGGTCTCCCCAGTCATAGCCAAACCAGCGGATGTCCCGCATTATCGAATCGACGTACTCCGTCTCCTCTGCGAGAGGATTGGTGTCGTCGAAACGGAGGTTGCAGAAGCCCCCGTACTCGGCCGCGATACTGAAATTGAGATTGAACGCCTTGGCGTGCCCGATGTGCAGGTAGCCGTTGGGCTCCGGTGGGAAACGGGTGTGCACCTTCCCGTCGTTCTTGCCGGCGCGTATGTCCTGTTCGATTGTCGCCCTCACAAAGTCGAGGGAAGTGCCGGTCTCAGAAGCTGCCATCAGCGCTCTCCAGGGTGAGTGAAGGAACCCGCGCACGCCCGGACGGGAAGCCCGCCAACTACGCATTCTAACTGCACCCGGGCGTTCCTTCAAGAGGGGCGAGACAGGGGCTCACGCGATTTCGAGGCCCCGGGCGCCTACCTGGGTATCATATTCTCCGGCATCTGCACTGTGACGACCTCACCCTTCGCGCACACCTCGCCCTCGGCCGAAACCGTCGTCGTCACGATGACCTTCCTGCCCTTGATCTCCTTGACCACTCCCCTGAGTTCAAGCGGAACACCCAGCGGGGTCGGCCTGAGGTAGTCGACCTTAAGTGACGCGGTGACGAAGCGAAACGCGGGCTCCGTGTCCATTGCCCTTCCCTCTGCCCTGTAGGAGGCCGCCGCCGCGGTGCCTGTGCTGTGGCAATCGACGAGCGACGCGATGAGGCCGCCGTAGACGTACCCGGGAATGGCAATGTGATAGGGCTCCGGCACGAACGTGCACACGGCCTCGTCACCGTCCCAGTAACTCTTGATCTGGTGGCCGTCCTGGTTGAGCCGCCCGCAGCCGAAGCAGTAGCTCACGTCCTCCGGGTAGTAATCTTGAAACGCTTTCTCCGCCATGAAGCTGGTCCTTTCGGTCGCAGGCGCGACCCGCTATCTGTAGTCCTCTCTCACCGGGTGGACGACCTCGATTATCCGGCACCGTGTTATCGCCCTGCCGGAGTGCGGAACGTCCGGCGGGATGACGGCGACGGTCCCCGGCCCCGCGGTCCGCACTTCGTCCCCCACCGTCATCTCGAAGTCCCCCTCGACGAAGCTCACTATCTGCTCGTGCACATGGCTGTGCTCGGGCATCGCCGCCCCGGACTCGATCTCCCAGTGGGCAACCGTCATGCTGGCAGAGTGCACCAACCGCACTTTGTAGCCGGGAAGGGGCTCTCTCTCCTGAATGTCATCAAGCTCGAAAAACGGCATGCTGCTCTCCTTGAGCGTCTGGTGCGACAGCGTACGTCCAACGCACCGGAACCGCTCCACTGTGCAGGACCGCCCTACTCGTCCGCCCAATCGCTGAGCTCTCTCTTGATCTTCTCCTCTACCTTCCTGCCGATCTCCTCCCAGTCGCCTTCACCCCGCTCAGACTCCTCCAGCCACTTCCGGATGCCCTTCCGGACCTTCGCCTCGACCTTGACGCCGATGTCCTCCCACTCTTTCTCCTTGTTGACGAGCACCTTCGCCCTCCTGCGGCTCTGATGTCCCGCCCCTCCGCCGAGGGTCACCATGGCCCCCAGGAGGAACCCCAGGTCGTAGAGCGCACCAACGTTGTTCGGTTCGTACATCCTGACGTTCTCGGAGAAGAGACTGATCACGAAAGTGACGATCAAGATGAAACCATGCCACAGGCCGTTCCAGAAACCAGCGGGCGCAGATGCGAACCTCTCCGTGCCCGCCGCGCACCCCGCGCAGACCAGAAGCAACAGCGCCGCCGGGAACGCCAGCATCCTCAGGCGTCGGACCTCCGTGTTACTCCTCCTCTCACTCCGCCATCCCTCGTTCCGCCGTTCGCCGGGCCATCCACTCCCGGAAATTCCCGGGGGGCTCGCCGATCTCGCCCGACGGTCGTCTCTCCATTGCCATCGCCTCGACAGGACAGGCCGACACGCAGACTCCGCAGCCAACGCAGCGGCCGTAGTCAACGACGCACAGGTCGCCCTCCTTCGACAGCGCACCGAATTGACACCGCCGGATACACGCGCCGCACCCGGTGCAGCGATCGTCGGCTACGGACACTCTGAAGTCGGACCGCGCGATCGCCGTCGGGACACCGAACTCGGCGACGCCCCGCATTACGCCGCAACAACACGTGCAGCAGTTGCAGATGTAGTAGATCTGGTCGCGCTGGTTCATGGTCGAGTGCACAAGACCCTCGTCAGGCGTCTCCCTGTCTGGCCCACCGCGCCGCCATCACGACTGCTTCGTCTGCGGGAACGGTACTACGAAGAGCCTCAGGTCGTCGATCCACACCGTCCCGGCGCCGTCGACGATCAGATTCAGCCTGACGTTCTCCGGATTCTGCCCCTCCTGCAGGATGAAGGCGGTCTCCTGCGACACCCAGTCGTTGTCCCCCGAGACCGCCGTATCCAGCGCTCGCGAGAAGAACTCACCCTGCCCGGGGAACGCGCACCACATCTCGAGGTACGCACTCCCCTCGAGGTCCTCGGTTCTGAGCATCGCCCGGTACACAAGACCAGCCCGCTCGACATCGACGTCGCCTGTGACAAACAGCCGAACGATAACGGGGTCCGCGGTATCAATCCGCAGAGAACCACCTCCGTCGCTCGAGATGGAGGCGTCCACGGTCACAACATATGCATCGATGACGCCGGACGCGTCGTCCAGAGCGTAGTTGGCCAGCTCGTTCGCTCCCTCGGACGGTCCGCCGCAACCGGATGAAACAGCCATTGCCACAACAAGCGCCGGAACCCAGTACAGACGCGAACCTGACATGGCGCTCCCCCGGATCTCAGGCCTCGCGGGCCTTGTGAATCGTCCCAAGTCTCTCTCCATCGAGCGTGACGTACTCCGCGTACAGACTGCAGGCCATGCACGAGTGCACCGGCAAGACGCAGACGAGGCCACCAAGCCTCAGGCCGGCCGCCCACCGCGCGCTCGCAAGACACACCACCGGCGCCGTTACGACGAGCTTCCGAACAGAATGACTCCACCGACCACCACGCACGCCGCCAGCAGCGCCCACGGCTGCATCGTGTCCTTGAGCGCGACGATGCGCGCCGAGTTGAGCGCCAGAGCAACACCGGCGAGCACACCGAGTCCGAGAACGGCGCCGCCCGCCCGGCGGACCAGCCGGTCAGAGCTGGACAGTCCCGAACACAGAGATGCGACCAGCAGCCCTACGAGGTAGGTAGCGCCGAACCCTGTCCATGTGCGAAGCAGTCCCGCCTGGAAGTGACCTTCGTACGACCCGTACAGAATTGCCGCTCCGCACAGCAACCCGAATACGATAAGCGCCACACCCACGTACCTTCCGACGATCAACATCGCCCCCTCCCAGTCATCAGCGGGAATCTGAGCCTGGGCCACACAACCAGGTTCACGCACCATTGGCCTACCACCCGGAACTGCTGCCGCTCCCTTCAGTAGGATGCAGAAACTCGTCAAGCTCCGATGCCGAGACAAGATCGCACGCGCTGAACGGTGAGCCCTCCGTGCTGGTCACCCAGCGCAAGCTGCTGAGCGTGTCCGCCCTCTCGGGGATCTCCACTCTTGTCGAGTCGGCCTCGTAGCTGGCCACCCAGCCGTCTCCCGTGAGGTCGAGTAGCCCGTCGGCGAAGGTCCACTCGCCTGTCGCCAATGGTGCAGGTTCGGGCCGCATCGGCATCTCACGCGAGCCATGCCGCTCCGGGTCCCGCGCTCTCTCCGAAACGAGGAAGCCTCCGTCGCTCTGCAACAGCAGTACTATGCATGTTTCACCGCTCGCCACGCTGACGTACTCACGGTCCAGCCGTGCAAGTTCCGCCGGCGCGGGCTCCGCCCGACCACAACCCGCGAGAATCATGGCCGCGACGGCAAGCGCCGCCCGCCGGCGTCCACGAGACACAACTTCTCGGCGAACGCGCATGTGACCTCCCGGGCGCCTGGGGTACGCACCACCGTTCCGTGACTCCGAACTGTCTCCGTCGGCACCGGAGAGAACAGCATCCAGCTTGTCTCTGCCGAATCCGACGATCGCCTCCTCCTGCCTCAAGGGGTATCTGACGACGCCGAGAACCGGCCCCCGGACTATGCGCCGTCGCCCCCGTCTCTTCTTCGCTCGCCGACCAGGATGATGTTCCGCAGCTGCTCCGTGTTCACACCGGCGAGCCATTTCTCGTCGAAGCCCGGATCCTGTGTGATCTGCGCGACGTGCATCAGCGCGCGCAGGTGGTAGTTCCGCTCGTCCGCCGAGCCCATCAGCACGAACACGGCGTGCACCGGCGGCTTGCCCTCCCCGAAGTCGATACCCTCTCTCGAGCGCGCGAGCAGCAGCCGGAACACACCCTCGCCCTCGACCACGATGTGCGGAATCGCGAGACCGGGCCTGAGCGCGGTCGTGGACTCCCGCTCCCTCTCCACCAGCAGCTCGTATACGCGATCCTTCGACATCCCCAACTGCTCGGACAGCGTCTCGGAGATCGCGCGGAAGAAGTCCCACACGGTCTCTCGCTCCGGTCTGTCCAGGATCGTGCACTCGTGGGTCAGACTGTCGAACCTGTCCTCCACTATCTCGTCGCGCTCCTTGAGAATCTCCCGAAGCTCGCTCTCGAGCGCCACTCCCGAAGGCTCCAGGTCCCTGTCGGTGATTCGCTGCACCACCCGTATCAGCGCTGAATCACGACGCCTGTGCACTCCCACGTAGCCGACGTACCACAGGAGGCTCCCACCGAAGAAGGCCCCGGTGAGAGCGAGCGCCACGAAGCCCATCTTGAAGACGAGGAAACCGTACAGGAGAATCCCGGCGCCCTGAACCCAGGGATACAGGGGTGAGCGGAACGTCGGGCGGTAGTGCTGTATCCGGCTCTCGCGCATCATGATGACCGCGAGATTCACAAGCAGGAACAGAATTATCTTCATGGTCGATGCGACCTTGACCAGAGTCACAAGGTCCAGGGTGACGATCGCAACGATCATGATGACGCCCGTCGCGAAAATGCCGTAGTGAGGCGTGCCAAACCGCCGGTTCACTCTGCCGAGGAAACCTGGCAGGAGGCCGTCCTTGCTCATCGCCATGGGCGTGCGCGACGCCGCCAGGATGCCGGCGTTCCCCGTGGTGATAAAAGCGACGAGTGCGGCGACGGCAAGTATGAGGAGACCGGGCGTGCCGGCGAATGAGGCCGCTGCGGTCGAGAGCGGCGTGCGAGACCCGGCGAGCACGTTCGCGTCGAGCGTGCCCACAGCCACGAAGATGGCCAGCCCGTAGAACACAGTCACGATAACAAACGCGAGGATCATCCCGAGTGGGATGGTGCGTCCGGGGTTCCGGGCCTCCTCCGCCACGCTCGCAGCTTTGGTCAGACCGCCGTAGGAGACGAAGACCAGGCCCGCCGTTGCGAACACCGCACCGGAGCCCTCCGGCATGAACGGCTCGAAGCGAACGGCCTCCACGTACGGGAGACCGCGGACCACGAAGTAGACCAGAGCGGCAAGAAGCGCGAGCACGAGCCCGGACTGGAATCTTCCCGCGTGCCTGGTCCCAAACAGGTTGATGGCCATGAACACGAGGCACAGAACTACGGCGAGTAACTTGATGTCCAGCACAGACATGTCAGGGAAGAGCAATACGGCGAACGACCCCATGCCGACGAGAGCGAACGCGGTCTTGAGCGTCAGCGACAGCCACGCGGCCATTCCGCCGATAGTACCGAAGGCGCCACCCAGACTTCTCTCTATAAAGAAGTAGGATCCCCCGGCCTTCGGCATGGCCGTGGCCAGCTCGGCCTTGCTGAAGAGTGCGGGAATCGCGAGAGCGCCGGCGAGAAGGTAGGCCAGGATGACAGATGGCCCGGTTGCGGCAAACGCGAGGCCGGGCAGCACGAAGAGCCCTGAGCTTATCATCGCTCCGGACGCAATGCAGAATATGGCCAGAACCCCGAGTTCCTTGCGGAGCTTCCCCTCTCGCGCGAGTGGATCTAACTCGGCGCCGTCTCGGCGGCCCGCAGCCAGGGAGCCCAGTGTCAGCAAACGCCCTCCCCCGTTCTATCAGCCGTCCTCGTCAGTCGTCGCTCACCGCTTCGTCGCCCACGACCTCTGCGTCCTCCACCGCCATCGCGCCCAGCTTCAGAATGGCCTCGGACTGCGATTCCGGCAGCTCCTCTACACCCCGGAGCTTCCTCTCGATGGCACGCGTGCGAACCCCTGTTGCCTCAACCGTCTTGCTCGCAGTGGCGAGCTGCCGCTTGAGCGTGTCCAGCACGCCGCCGAAATTCCCGAACTCGGTCTTCACAGCGGCGAGGACCTGCCAGACCTCGCTCGACCGCTTCTCGATGGCCAGCGTGCGGAAGCCCATCCGCAGGCTGCTGAGTATCGCGGCGAGCGTGGTCGGTCCAGCAACCACGACCCTGTGCGTCCGCATCAGCTCGTCGAGAAACCCGGGCTGCCGCAGCACCTCCGCGTAGAGCCCCTCGGTCGGAAGAAACATGATGGCGAAGTCCGTGGTTTCAGGTGGGTAAATGTACTTCTCCGAGATGTCCCTGGCGCATTTCTTGACGGACCTGATCAGGCTCTGCGTAGCCTCCTTGACCGCCTCGGCGTCGCCCGCGTCCGCGGCGTCGACCAGACGCACGTAATCCTCCTGCGGAAACTTCGAATCGATCGGCAACCACACGCACTTGTCCGTATCCCCGTCCGGACCGGGAAGCCGGACCGCGAACTCCACGTTCTCTCCGGAGTCAGGCTTGGTCCGCACGTTGGTGCCGTACTGATTGACAGTGAGGATCTCCTCAAGGATAGCACCGAGCTGGACTTCCCCGAGGATGCCCCGCGTCTTGACGTTCGAGAGGACCTTCTTGAGGTCGCCGACGCCGGTCGCGAGGCTCCGCATCTCCCCCAGGCCGCTCTGAACGGCCTCGAGCTGATCGCTCACGAGCTTGAATGACTCCCCGAGCCGCTTCTCGAGCGTGTCGTGGAGCTTCTCGTCGACGGTCCTGCGCATCTCCTCGAGCTTGACCTCGTTGCTCTCGCGCAGCTGGTTCAGCTTCGCATCGACGGTCTCGCGCAGCTTCTCGAACCGCTCTTCATTCGCGCCGGCGAGCTCCTTGATCTCCTTCGTGACGAGCGCAAGCGCATCACCCTGTCCCTTGCCCAGTTCCCCGATCGTCTTCACGACCAGCGCCGCGCTCGCTGTCTGCGAGTTGGTCATCTCTTCGCGCAGCCTGCCGGCGGTCCCGGAGGACTCCTCACGCGCGGCCCTCAGCTCCTCTCGTACGGCCTGCTCGACATCCGAGTCCGACCCACCTCCCGACCTGCGCAGAAGGACAGCCAGCAGCACGACCGCAGCGAGCAGAAGAGCAAGACAGAGTATGACTAGAATCTGCATGTGTGGAGGTCCTTCCCTGTGCCGGCCAGAGCCGTCCTGATGCCCCCGACGATCGGAACTCTACTCGATCCTGCGGATCTCTATCAGATTCGTCGTTCCCGGAACGAAGAGTGAGCTGCCGGCCGTCCACACCACGAGGTCGCCGGCCTCGAGCATTCCCTGAGATTTGAGTGTGTTGCTGCACGCACTGAAGACGCTCGCGGTGTCGCTGAGAAGGGCATCCTCGCCCTCGGCCATTCTGCCGATGTTCACGGGGCACACGCCGAAGCTCACAAGCAGCTTCTTACGATTGAGCGCATCGTGGGCGCAACCGAAGATCGGGACGTCAGGGCGGAAGCGCGCGATCATCCTGACCGTCCTCCCCGATGTCGTCGGCGCAATGATGGCGTCGTAGCCGCTCCCGCTTCCTGCGAACGCGCTCGAGGCCGCCGACATCTCGTCCGTGATCCTCTGCGTCAGGCATCGCTCCAGCTTGTCTGCGTACATTGCTTCGAGCCACTCGTCACCGCGCGCGCGCGCCATGGCGACGCCCAGTCTCTCCTGCATCCTCGGGATCTCGGCCGCAGAGTCGAACACGAGGTCGTGGCTGCGCCGTTCGGCCAGCCGCCGCCTCTCGGCCTCTTCCACCGGGCCGAATCGACGTGTGCGCTCCAGATGCTCCTCCGCCGCCGCCGCGATCTCGGCCATGGTGGCCACCGCCTGGAAGGGATACCGGCCCGACGCCGTCTCGTCCGATAGCATCACAGCGTCCGTTCCGTCGAGTATGGCATTGAACACGTCGCTGGCCTCGGCCCGCGTCGGCTCCGGCTCATCTACCATGCTGCTCAACATCTGTGTAGCCGTTATCACGGGCTTCCCGCGCAGATTGCACAGCCTGATGAGGCGTTTCTGGAAGCCGGGCACGTTGTGCGGCCCGATCTGAAGCGCGAGGTCACCGCGCGCGACCATCGCTCCGTCTGCCACGTCCAGAATGCGTTCGATGTCCTCGGTGGCGTCCTTCGTCTCGATCTTGGCAATGATGTGCGGCGCGAAGTTCCTCGCCTCATGCATCAGTCCTTCTTCTCCAAGGTGCCCGAACCGTGGTCGCAGGCGCTCAAGAACGCGCCCTTCGACGTAGCGCTTCGCCCGCTCGACGTCCTCGGCGCTCCTGACGAACGAGACGGCGATGAACGCGAGGAAGCTGCCCGCGCTCGCGCCGTCCCAGGGGTGCTCGTCCCAGTCAATGCCGTGCTCGAGCAGGAAGTCGACGGCCCGCTCGTCGTCCTTGCGGAACGTCCTGAGGTCGAGGGACAGGCCCTTGAAAGTGACGCCCTTCCGCTCCCTCAACCTCCCGTCCTCCTCGGCAACGCAGACGATCGCATCTTCCGTGACTTCAGTCAGCCTGAGCGTCGCCGTGCCGTCTCCGATGGAGACGAGAGGTCGCTCCTCCCTCGCCGCGTATCCGCGGAGACGCTCGGCGATCCCCCGGTCCTCCTCCACAACCGGCTTGCCGTACACGCAGATGGTCGGCGCACTGAGGTCACCGGCGAGCCTGAGCTCGACACGCTGCCCAGCGCTCAACTCGATCCCCTCACCCACGCCCATCAGTCTCAGCTTGGGTCCGGGCAGGTCGCCCAGCACGGCGACGTTGCGGAACCGCTGCCGCCGGGCCTTCAGAAGGCTCAGGATCTTCAGTTCCTTGCACTCGGGGTCGGGGGTCCCGTCGTCCGCCGGCTGGTAGAACGACATGTTGATGCGGAGCACGTCGATCAGGTATCCGTCGTCACGCTCGAACCACGCCAGAAACCGCGCCCAGTCGTCAGCACCCCCTCCGAAGGGTACGGTCTCGACGCCGCTTGGGCCGTACATCTCATGCGTGAGCGCCCCGACCGTCGCCACGATCTTGGTCCTGAGTGGCTTCCCGTCCTTCCGCCTGTGCATCTCCCGTCCCCTCTTCCGTCCGCCGAGCCGTCTCCCACCTCTGAAGAACCGAGCTCCGGCTACGCCCCCTCTGCCGGGTCCCTGCTCGTCACCTCGAACACGCTCCAGTCCGCGTCAAGCCACAATCCAAGAACCAGCGTCTCGGGAAAATGTTCGGCGATGAAGCCGACCGCTTCCTCAAGCTGGCGCCTCTGCGTGGTCTCGTCCGCAGGGTTCCCCCCGCAGTCGTCGTGCGCGATGACCGCCACGACCTTCGAGCCGTGCTTCTCCGTGGACACCGCCACTCGGCTCAGTATCGACCGGCTCACCGCCGGGTCGACCGGCTCGGCGAGACTCTTGACCGGACCTGCCTCAGTGACCGAGTCCACGTAGAGAACCTCAAACCGATCCTGAAGCTAGCGTATGACGGGAAGCTGAACTCTCCCGTCCATGCAGTTGACTACGGTACAGAATGACAATCGACGCCCCTTTCCATGTCTGTGGTGGCGCTGACCGGCCGTGTCGCTGCCAGGTCGCGCCGCCCAACCGGAACACAACCCGAGCGGGGCGCCCTTATGCGGCGTCCCGAACGTCCCGATGGCATTGTAGACTATCCAACCCGCCGTTGCCAGCAGCGCCGTGCCGACGAACAGCGTCACCAGAGTCGTGACCCACCCATGTCACGCCGCTGGGTGTCATCGCGCCGCTTCTGACATCCACCGACGATCGTCGCCTCCCAGAACCACGTGTCACGCTTCCCTCCTCACGGTTCGGGCAGTCAGTAACGACCCGCACGCCCCGCGCACTCAGTTCACGGACATCCGAAAGAGCTCGAACACTGGATTCCACGACCCGCCCGATAGAACCCAGAGCACGCCGTACTCGTTGGTTGGGTGCCCCGGACCAACCCGGCCGCACGCCATTCGCACCAGAGCCAGCCGGTCCGGCCGCGCCCCTCGCGAGGCTACCCAGCGCGGCATCGACACCGCGGACCGCGGGAGGTCGTGCACGGCGAGGTCGAGTCGCACGAAGCCCCTTCCGACAAGATACGTTGATTCGCGAAACGCCCCTGACGGAAGCACTTGCACGGCACGTTCGCGGCAGGCGGGAGCGTAGGCATCGGAAAGGCCCTCTCCGTAGACCAGCAGGGGCGGCGCGTCTCTGTCTCCCGCACCGACCTCACATCCGTCAGGCAGTCCTCCCGCCTGACACAGCACCGACCTGGCAAGCAGCGCGACTTCATCTTCGACCGTTCCGACGACGGGGACGACCGCGTAATCCCTCCGCTGTCGCAGCACCATGTGCACGGCGCTCTCGACCCGCTCGCGCGCTTTCCCGGGAGCCGTACCGGCCCACGTCTCGAGCAGGGGCCTGAGTGCTTTCTCGCTGCCCATGTGACTGAGCACCCAGGAAGCGCCCAGGGCCGTCATCCGCCTGTCAGATGTCACCTTCGCCACGACGGCAGGAATGGCCCGATCTCCAAGCGAAGCGAGTTCCTTGATGAGCGGATCCCGCACGGAGTGCAGGGTATCCAGTCGGGCGACCTGACGCTCGATCTCCAACGCGCTCGCCGCCGGCGAGGACGCCGGCACCGCGAGCACGAGTACAAGCGCCACGATGAGCACCAGGGTCGGTGCGATCACAGCCCTTCCGAACACCGTCTCTGTCATGAGTTCACTGCGCATGGTCAATCCCACCCGGAGATCTCTATGTCCAGACCCGAGAGAAGTGACATGGCCTCCGGGAGCGAGAAGCGCGCGCCCTTGAGCGTGTTCTCCGCGGGGACGATCCTGTAGTTGAGGGCGCTCTCAAGATTTGCGCCCGTCAGATTCGTGCTGCCGAACTGTGCTCCGCTCAGATCGGTGCCCGAGAAGTCCGCCTTCGAAAGGTCCGCCTCTCTGAAGTCCACGTCCTTCGCGGTGCACTCGGTCATACGGACGCCCTTGAGATCCAGCCCGAGGAAGACCGAGTGGTTGATGACGCACTTCTCGAACCCCACCGGCGCAAGCAGCCTCGACTTCGGCCAACTCGCCTCGGTCCAGTTAACACCGATGATTTTCGAGCCCTCGAATCGAGTCGACGAGAACACGCTGTGCGGCAGCTTGACCAGACTGAGGTCGCACTCCACGAAGACACACTCGTCGAACACGCACGCCCGAAGCACGGACTCGCTGAAGCAGCACCGCACGAACGTGCACTCCCGGAACTCGGCAGCCGCTATCTCCACCCCGGCAGAATCGGCCGCCTCGAAGGTGCACTCTGCGTACCTTCCTTTCGACACAACCGGCTTTTCCAACCACCCTCCCCCCGCGCGGGCTGCCAACTACCCTTCCCAACACTACCCCTTCCAGCGCGGCGACTCCAGGGCACACGGGCCCACCGCGCACTTCCCGCACACCTCGGCACGCTCGTCCCCACCTATCCTGTCGGCGACGGCCGTGCAGCGCGCCCAGCAGATCGCCGTGTCGAGCGCGCCAGCGCCGTTGAGGGCCCCGACGGGGCAGCGCGCAACGCAGTCCCGACAGGTCTCTCCGCGGAAGTGAGCGCAGTACTGACGTACGCTCCGGGGCCCGGGCGAGATGACCGCGTCCGTGACGAGGCTTCCGAATCGTCCCGCACAACCTGCCTCTGTGATGACCATATGATGGAGGCCGAACGTCCCGAGCCCGGCAATGACCGCCACGCTCTTGTGGGACCAGCAACTCCTCAGGGTCTTGCGGTCGAACTTGCCCGTCGGTGGCTCCGCTGCCGCTCGGAAGCCGTGCTCCCCGAGCAGCTCTGCGAGAGCGTCACACACGCGGACGATCAGCACGTTTGTCTCGAGGTAGGCAACGGCCCATTCGGAAGCCACGCGAGACTTCCTCCGCCTGTTCGCCTCGACCACCTCTTCACCGAATGGCAGGAAGAAGGACACGACCGTACGTGCCCCACGGAGCAGGTCGCCCGGGAGCATGTGACAGGGACCGACGTGTCGGTCGAGGTCCGCAAAGCGCGGGTCGCTGGCCGCCGCGAAGCCCACCAGCACCGGTCGATACGAGGTGACTGTCTGCGCGTTCGCCACGGTCGACTGCACCGTCCGCGTAATGAGTTCCCTCAGGCCCGGTTCGCTCTCCGCGAGGCCGCCGGCAGATGTGCCCGCCAGGGCTTCCTCCTGAAGCTCCAGCCAGGCCTTCATGTTCTCGGCGTGCCCGTCGTAGTGCTCGTACGTGTTGCTCGCTATCACGTCCCACGGCACCCATTCAGCAGGCATGCCTGGAAACGACGCGGGATCGTTCAGCTCGTCGTCCGTCAGCCCGTCCAGAAGCTCCATCATCCGCGCGTGCACATCCGTCGCATCATCAAGCACATCATCGAGCGATCTGTCCCGATTCTCCCCGTAGACGATTGCGTTCCGCTCGTCCGTGGGGAGTTCCCAGAGCTTCGACCCCTCGAATCTCCTCGACTCAAGGATCCCGATCATCTGCTGCTCGTACCACAAGATGTGCATGACGACATCTCGCAGAGAACGCTCTCCGTAGAAACCCGGCTGCTCCATTCGGTCGCGCGGAGAGCGGGCGACCTGGCTCTCCCAGCTCCCCCACGCCTCCCGCACCCTGCGACTGAACTCCTGCTTTGACATTCGTTCACTCACGGCTGCTGCTCTCCCCGCGCTCCGGGCGTGGCTGAATCCGCCTGCTCTTCAATCTCCATCTCCCGCAGCAGGTGCCAGCTGCCCTTGCGGTCCTGCGTGTCCCTGGGAGCCCGGTCGTAGTAGAGGTCGAACACGCGGCCGTCCCCGGTCCTCACTCGGAAGTAGTAGCGTCCGACGCCGCGCGAGCCTCGCTTCTCCGCCACCGCGAGATGCGAGTCGCGCATGTTGTGCGCCATCTTCCCGCGTCGCGCGTAATCCCGCCACTCGCGGCTGCACTCCTCTATGCTGTACGTGCGGCCGCGCCACTCGAAGCCGCTGGGGCACACCGGGCGCTTCTCGAATCCTCTCTCCTCTTCAAAGAAGGGCTCGACTCTTTCGCTGATGAAGCGCAGTGCCTTGTCTTCCACCGCCTCCCCCGCTCTCCTGCCAATCCGCCCTCGCAGAGCAACGGGCCGACGCCAGTTCTGTCGCCGACCCGCTGCCATCACAACCATCCGCCTGCGCGACCGGAGCCTCGCCAGGGGCCGCCACGTTCTAATTTACTCATATCAGTCACTGGCGCCCCGCGGGGTCAGCTCGCGGTGCCCGAGAGCCCGCCGCTCAACACATTCGTCAGCCACCCTATGCAGGTCCTGCGCACGACTCGCTCCTGAAGCCTCATCGACCTGCGCCACAACACTAGCATGCCGACGAGAAGCACAGCCTCTACGATCAGACGTTTGTGTATCAGATCCGCCGCGTAGCCGAGCAGATTGGCGACGGCAAGCATGAAGAGACCGAACGCAAGGACCAGACACAGCCGTCTCTCGGCGACGAGCGCCAGCAGGCGACTGCCGCTGTAATGGTCGACGACCGTCAGCTGCTCCGCCATAAGGTCGGCATCGGGAAGGTCTTCCAGCTGGAGGGCAAGCGGCTCACGTCCGACTGCTTGCAGAGCCCGACTGTGATCGTCCAGGCACTCTCTTATGAAGCCCCTCTCGAGCTCCGCGTCCCTGCGCTCAAGCACTCGCCCGGCCAGGAGTTCACCGAGCTCTCCGACGATCAGTCCGATGAGATAGGCGGCAAGCAGCCCGACGCCAAAGCGGCAGACCCAGGAGTGCTCTTGCTCGCACATCCCACGAAGGACAAAGCCGATTCCCCGCGACGGCCCCTGCCTGAGATAGAGAACCCCCAGCACAACCGCAGAGCCAGGAACGACCCGGGCCAGAAAATCGTAGTATACCTGCGGTATCCACCCCGACATGGCCGAGCCTCCCGTCCGGTTGGGAACATCAGAAGCTGTCCATATCGAAGCTACACCGCCGAAGCCACCGTGTCATCAAGTAAACGAGAGGCCTGAATCGGACCCCGTTCGGACCTCGGACCCCGCTGGGGCCTCGACGCGGGATCCCGCCGCGCTCAGGCGAACCGCGGGGCAGAGCACTCAGCTCTTGCCGCCTCCGTAACCCCGCCTGCCCCGCTCACTGGCAGTGATGTCGTCGACATCCTCCTGCCACCCGGAGCGGGCGTCTTCGCGGGTGTCGTATCTCCCGATGTACGGCTTGATGTCCAGGAGCGGTGTGCCATCCAGCACATCGACATCCTCGATGTGCAAAATGGTTCCTTCCCTTCCCAGCAGTCTGACCAGACTCATTCCCAGGGCGTTGGGTCTGGACGGAGACCGTGTGGCAAACACGCCGCGCTCCACGTCCTCGAGGTACGGCACCACCAGGAGCCGGGGTTCTTTGGCGCGGTCGAAGGCGTAGAGCAGGTAGATGTAGGAGAACCCCTCAAGGTCGCGCAACCCCTCCTCGTACTCGGGCAGGAGTTCGACCCGTCCGGCCACTCCCCTGGCGAAGACAGGCTGGATGGGCGTGTCCTTCTGCTCCGTGTGAGGAGTTCGAATGACCCCGATCGGTCTGTACGTAACATCCTTCACAGCATCGCCCCCCGGACTATCGGTACAGTGACTTGACACATCCCCAGGTGGTCGTCCGAACCGGAGTCGGCCCGCAGCCTACGCCCAGCGCGCCGATCACGCCACAGTCCGGGTTGCTCTCAGGCGCGCACGGCGAGTCGCTGTGCAGCGAGTAGCGCTCTGACGGATTCGCGTTGTGGCAGAACAGAGGATCCGCTTCGATGTTGCCGTCGACGCCATTCTGTCCCGAGATGCAGCCGACCCAGTCCCCGTACTCGTTCTGGAAAACATCGCAGCAGCTCAGAAGCGCGGTGCCCCCGGGCCCAGAACATGCGACGGCCTCTCCCTTGTAGCCGAACGCAATGATGCTCTTCTCCCCGATCAGCGTCGAGGTCCCATCGACGTAGACGCCGCTGCCGCCAACGCCCATGTTTCCCGCGAGCGTGCACCTCTCGATCGTCAGCGTCGAGGCAGCGAGGCACGCCAGCGCACCTCCCGAGTCGCCCGCGTTTTCCAGAAACAGACATCCGCTCAGCGCGGGAGCGGAACCGTCGCGGCACGACACCGCTCCACCCGCGTCCGACGAATTCCCGGAGAACAGACAGCGTCTGACGACGGGCGCAGAACCCTGCGAGCAGTAGAGCGCTCCGCCTTCACCATTGGCGGCAAGCTCGGATGAGTTTCCATGAAACACGCAATCGGCGATGAGCGGAGAGGCCGCGGTGCAGGCCACGGCTCCGCCCACGCCGATGGTCCGATTCCCGGAGAACCTGCAGTTTCTCATGGTCGGCGAGGAGCCCTTGCAGTACACGGCGCCACCGATGTCGGAGAACCCACTCGTGATGGTGAAACCGTCCACGACGGACGTCGAGTCCTCACCGCTCACGAAGAGGACGCCCCTCCCGACACTCGAGCAGTCTATGATGGTGAGCTCAGCACCGGACTCGGAGACGAGGGCAAGATTGGTCCCGCCGAAGTCCACGTCCCGGTTCAGTGGGCCTGCGTAGGTCCCAGACGCCACGAGCACGGTGTCGCCAGTACTCGCCGCGTTGACTGCTTCCTGAATGGTGGGCTGCTCACCCGGCACCCGGATGATAACCGCGCGTCCGGAGGAAGGTGCGAATCCCAGACAGAGAGCCACCGCCCCCACGGCGACACCGGCCTTCACAACCTCTCGAGCACTCACGGTTCCGTTCCTCCCTTCCCGGCTGCGCTACCGCGCTACTCGTTCGTGAAGGTCACTCCTTCGAACGTGACCTCGCGGTAGATCTCATAGCCCGATTTCGTGGCGGCAGCCTTCCGCACGTAGTAGGTCACGCTAGCTGTGATCGCGTGGGGCTCCGTCATGGACTCCCTCTTCACGCTGAGCGTCAGGAGGACGCCCTCGATGCGCCATGTATCGGGATCGTGCCCGTCCACCACATCGTAGCCATCCGCAAACCGGCCGCCTCAGCTACATCTAGCGATCTTCGGCCTCAGTGTCGCGTGAGCCGCGACCGCCGATGAAGTACTTGCCCAACCACACAACGCCGAGCGCCCCCCACGCAGCGCCGAAGATCGCGCGCCCGGCGTAGTCGGATCGCAGGATGAGCCCCCCAAATGCCACAGCCGCTATCGCAAAGCACAGCAGTGCGGCCACCAGAAGTCCCGCGGGTCTCCTCCTGTCACTCCTCCTCAATGGTCCTCCCCCGTTTCATCCTCACTTGATTCCCGCCGCTCGGCAAGAAACCACCCGAGCATGATGATACAGGCTCCGCCGACGATGCCAACGGCTCGCCTCACGGGACCTCCTGCCGCCCGGCGGCCACCGAGTGCCTCACGACCCTCGTCCCGGCCACGAGG
>JAUWCJ010000134.1 GCA_030609365.1 Candidatus Eiseniibacteriota bacterium
GTATCGTGAGTTCCTTCGGGCTCTTCAAGGTGCTCATCAGATCCTCCGATGCGGGCGCGCCCACGGACCGCGGGTCGGTGTCAGTCCCTCTTCGCAAGTTCGTTCTTGTATGAAAGCCACGACGGTATCGGCTTGAACCCGAGCTTGACGTTCAGGACATACATGGGGTTCTTCTCTTCGTTGTCCGTGCGGATGGTCTCGACGCCGGACTCCTTTGCCCCCATGATCGCGCGGACCTTGAGCGCCGTTGCGAGTCCGCGCCGCCTGTGCGTCCGCGAGACGCCGGTGAGCCCCGTCTGAAGGAGCTTCGGGTCCGCCAAGTTCCGCCAGAGCTGCGACATCCCGACGTATCGGCCGCCGTCGACGACGATGAACCACGACTCTGGCATGCCGTCCGGCTCATCGAGGAAGGCCGCGTTCCAGACATCCACGATGGCCTGGTAGTCCTCGTCGGAACCGTCGAACGGCCTGATGGCGAACCCCTGACGCATTCTGGACCTCCTTCATTCCACTCGAGCAGCAGCCTTGTCCGCGACTCCAGCCGCTCCGTCGAACGGGCGCCGGTACTCGCTCCACGCGGGAGTGGGCTTGAAACCCAACCGCATGTTCAGATCGAACATCGGGTTCTTCTCCTCGTTGTCCGTCTCTATCCACCTCGCGCCGTGCTCCTTCGCGCGCGAGAACCCGTGGACCTTGAGCGCCGTGGCGATGCCCTTCCGCCTGTGGCTCCTGACGACGCCCGTGAGGCCGGTGAAGACCTTCGCCGGGTGCGCCTCGGACAACCAGAGACCGGTGTAGCCCACCAGTCGGCCGCCATCACGAGCAAACCAGTGCATGTTCATCCGGTAGCCTGGACTCGTAAACCGCTTGCACCAGATCTCGAACGTGGGCCGCGTGGGCTCGTCGACGAACGGCACATCCTGGAAGAGCTCCCATCCCAGATCGTACCACGAGCGCTTCCAGTCGGGGTCGATCTTGGCGAACTCCATCAGACACTGGATCTCCACGCCGAGCTCCTTCATCTTGCCGGGCGTCCAGTCGAACTCCGACAGGTCGAGCGCCTCAACGTCGAGCCGCGAGACGGCGTAGCGCATCGCGAACTCGTACCCGCGCTTCGTGAGGAAGCGGATATAGTCGGGCTTGTCGTCGCGCGTCCACGACATGAGCGTGTCGGCGTCGCCACCTGCCAGCTCGCGCATGAGGAAGTCGTAGAACTGCTGTCCGTAGCCCTTCTTGTGGTGATCGGGATGCACCTCGACGAACACGATGTACTTTCCGTCGACGTGGCTCCAGTTGCAGTGCGAGTAGACTCCGGACGCCACTATCTTCCCGTCCACCTCCCCCACGAACCGTTCGTGCGTGTAGCTCGGGTCGCGACTGTCGTCCTCGTACTTGAACTCGGCCAGACCCTGTCTCTCGTCGGGCCACAGCGTGTTGGATATATCGAGCACCGCGCGGCACTCGTCGTCGGTCTTCTTGAACCTGCGTATCGTCATCATGCTGGTTTGTCTCCGCTTGTATTGTTGAGTTCCTTCCTGTAGGTCCACCAGGCCGGCACCGGCTTGAAGCCGAGACGGACATTGAGGTCGTACATCGGGTTGTTCTCCTCGTTCTCCGTCCTGATGATCCGGGCTCCGCGGTCGCGCGCGAACCCAACCGCGCGCGCTTTGAGCGCGGTCGCCATCCCCTTCCGGCGAACGCTCCTTACAACGCCCGTCAGATTCGTGTGGAGCTTGTCCTTCTCGGCGAGGGACTGCCACAGGCTCGTCACGCCGACGAATCTGCCGTCCACAATCGCGATGAAGTGCGCCTCCGGAATGAAGGCCGGGTGCGTCAGCCACTTCACCCACTGTTCGAACGGCTGCTTCGTTATCGGGTCGTCGGTCGGAACATCCTGCAGCAGCTCGTACTCAAGCTCCCACGCCTCCCGCTTCCAGTCGACTCCGTCGGCCTCGAGCTCCGACACCGTCCGTATCTCGACCCCGATCTCCGCCATGCGGTCGGCGGTCCAGGCAAACGGCGCAGGATCGAAATCTGCGACCAAGAGTTCAGACATCTGGTCGCGCAGGGTCTTCTTGTACCCACGCTTCTCCAGGAAGTCCATCCCCTCCTGCCTGTCCTCCCGAGCATCGGACTCGAGGATCGTGGGATCGCGCTCCGCCAGATCCTTCATGATGTGGTCGTAGAGCGCCGTCCCGACACCTTTCCTCTGGTGGTCCGGGTGAACCTGCATGCTGATGAAGAACTTCCCGGGCACGTGCGTCCACTCGGACTCGCCGTAGATGGCGCTGGCGATCATTACCCCGTCGCTCTCCACGACCAGGCGCTGGAAGTAGTACTTCGGGTTGCGCCGCTTGTCGTGTTCCTTCGTGCCCTGTGGGACGCTCGGTCTGTCAGGCCAGACGGCATTCGAGATGTCCACAAGTGCCTGGTAGTCGTCGTCGCTGTAGTTGAACGGTCGTGTCGTCATCATTAGCAACTCCCAAGTTGTCGGTTCCTTTCGGTTGACCTAGCGGGCAGGCTTGGTCTCGAGCTTCATCCTGATATTGAGAACGCGTATCACGTTCATGCTCTTGCCTCTTCCTCTGACGGCCAGGACCGCCCTGTCGGGGTCCGGCCACGTTGCGTTCGAGACGTCGAGCAGGCTTTGATACCGCCTGTCGCTCTCGTCCTGTGCGTTGATCAGATACTCCATGTTCTGTTCTTCCTTTCGCGTGGACGCGGCGCGCCCACGTCGGTCATGAGTTCAAGTGTCGTATCGGCCTGCTTCGCCAGGCGCCAATCCGCCTTCAGCGTCCGGACGGTCAGCTCGGCCGTCTGGTTGTCGCGGGAGTGGCTCGCGCGCGTCCGGCGCGGCTCCTCCCCGACGGCTCCCTTGGGGGGACGTAGACTCATCATCAACATGCTCGCTGCCAGATTCATCATCCCGATGACCAGCAGCGTCATCGTGTGATGGCCGAACATCGCCCCCAGGCAACACGCCCCTCCGGCTGTGGCGAATGCCACCGCGGCGAGACGGTACCTCGCATGTGCTGTGATGTTCTTAGCCATAGTGTGCTCCTCGTTAGCGCTCGAAATACCCGGCCTGCCCGCCGTCCTGCCTGCCCGAGCATCGGGCAAACAGAATGCTACGTTGCCCGATACACTCTGTTCGAGATCGGCAGCAACGAGTTGCAGGCCCCGCACTTCCTGAGGGGCCGCGATGCTTACACCTTGGCTAAACAGAAAAGCTAGCTACGAAGGTGGGCCCTCGAGGTGCGATCTCGAGCGTATCGGTCGTTCGATGTTAATCACCCGGCATCTCCTCTCGAAGGTTCATGGGTCTGAATAGCACGAACGTTGTTAACAGTGGACTGCTTACCAGCGCCTCGCCCCATCTCTGTCAGACACGACTATCGGCGCCTCTTTGCATCTGACCGCAGACCTTACACGAAAGTTGAAACGGAACGCAAGTTTTTTCTTCGCGCGGTTGCTCTTGCGACACCCTCATCCGGCGCCGCACCACATCAGAACCTCACGACCACTGGTCGTCATCACCGGATTGAATCATGCCTCATCTTCCTCGATGACCTTCTCGACCACGATCGAGCACTTGGTGACGAGGGCCGCGATGGCGCCGACCGCTGCGAGCTGGGGCAGTATCAGTGCGCCGGCAACGCCCAGTGTAAGGGGGAATTCTATGAGGCTCTCCCCCTTTTCGTTCCTGATGGTCACGCGCCTGATGTTCCCCCCGCGAATGATCTGCTTGACGGTCGCGACGAGCTTCTCGCCTGTGACCTCGAACTCCTCGACGCGTATCTTTTCCGACATATGGGTCTCCATTCAGTCTGGAACGGTGCCTTCGCACCGGTATCTGCACATCGGGGCGGGGTACAACCTGCCTCGGCTCCCGCGTGAGACCGCGGGATGCCTCTCCTGTCTGTCGCTCCATCAGACACTACGCATGAGCTGAAGGTTTCATTCGGTGTGCGGGAGAGTGGCAGACGGGGAGCATCCGCAGAGCCGACGGCGCGGAGCATCCCGAGCGGCCCCGCCTAGGCTGGTATCCGCGGACTGATGGCCGCGAGTTCTCCGGACTCGGCGTCCCGGTCCTCCTCGCGAGCGACTCGGATACCCTCGTCGATATCGACGCGCGTGAGGATGATGGCGCCCACGATGAAGAAGATGACGACCGAGATGATGGAGAACCGGCTATGCCCGGCGAAGTGGCTCACGAGCCCGAAGACCGTCGGCCCGAAGATGCCGGCGAACTTGGCGGAGAGGCTGAAGAACCCAAAGAACTCGGCCGAGCGGTTCTTGGGAACCATAGAACCGTAGAGCGAGCGCGACAGCGCGCCGGCGCCGCCCTGCACGGTACCGACGACGAACGCAAGGATGTAGAAGTGGAGCGCGGTCTTCATGAAGAACGCCGAGATGCTCACGCAGCAGTAGACGGCGAGCGTCAGCAGTATCGAGCGCTTCGCCCCGAATCTGCCTGCATGCCTGCTGAACAGGAACGTGAACGGCACGGCGACGAACTGCGTGATGACGAGCGCAAGCGTCATGTCGGTGATGCTGATGCCTATCTCGTCGCCGTATGCGGTCGCCATGCGGATGATGGTCCCTATACCGTCGCTGTAGACCCAGAAGGCAACGAGAAACACGAAGAGCTGCCTGTACTTCCGCACTTCCCCGAAGGTACGGACCAGGCGCGAGAACCCCTCCAGCAGGACGGCACGATCAGGCCCGCCGCTTCTACCGCCGTTGACGGGCGGCTCCGGAACCCTCGCGAAGAAGGGGATGGAGAAGATCGCCCACCAGATAGCCACACTCAGGAAGGACGCCCTGAGCGCGAAGCCGATGTCGGGCATTCCGAACCACTCGGGATGCGAGACCCAGAGCACGTTGATGGCAAGCAGCGTGCCTCCGCCCAGGTAGCCGATGGCGTAGCCGCGCGACGAGACTGCATCGATGGTCTTCTTGGTCGTGATGTGCGGAAGCAGCGATTCGTAGAAGACTATGGAGCCCGAGAATCCGATGGCGGCAATGATGTACAGTACCGCCGCCAGCGACCACGTGTCGTCGCCTATGAAGATGAACGCCGCGGTCGCCACCATCCCGACCCCGGCGAAGATGCCGAGGTACCTCTTCTTCCCCCCGGTGAAATCGGAGACGGCGCCCAGGAGCGGCGAGATGAACGCACCTATCAGGAGCGCGGCGGAGGCGGTGTAACCCCAGAACGCGGTCGCGTCACTGACGGGAAGTCCGGCGTTGATCACGAGCGACCGGAAGAACGGCGGGAAGAGCGCCGACATGAGTGTCGTTGCGAATGGGGAGTTGGCCCAGTCGTACATGCACCAGGCCTTAACGACGCGGTCGCTGATCCCGATAGTGAGGCTGCGCGGGTCCGGCACTGGGTTTTCTCTCGTTACGGTAGATTCACACGATTCACCGGAATCATAACAGCGGGTGGCTCCATTGAAGCCACCTCAATGACAGACTCGCAGATGTCGTGGGAAGATGCAAGGATAAATGACCAAGGGCCAGCCTGGCGGGCTTCTTGGCGAGGGGCGCTGACTGTGGTACTCTTGAGGCGTGTTCACCACACGGACATGACACTTCCCGCCATCCGGGGGCCCATCATGAGAGCGACCATCGCGGTGCTGCTGCTCCTCGCCTGCACGCTGACCGCCGCGGCGCAGGTGAACGGCCACGTCCATGTCATCGACGGCAAACCGATACTCACGGTCTGGGGA
>JAUWCJ010000076.1 GCA_030609365.1 Candidatus Eiseniibacteriota bacterium
CTCCATCGCGCGGACCGGCTCGTCCTTCGTCCAGAGCATCTGCTGGCGTACGATGGGGCTCTCGAGGAACTCGGGCGGTTCCTCCCCCAGGGAGCGGTAGACGTTCTTCAGGTGCTCACGGAAGAGCAGGTCGAACGTCCAGTCGACGCCCTGCGGCAGAACGAAGTCGTCACCGAACCACCAGAACCAGTCGCTTCCCTCCGCGGCGTAGAGCGACTCGTAGGCCTCGGGATGCTCCTCGGGTGTGGCACCCACTTCGTCCATATGGGCTCGGACCAACCCAAGAACTTCCCACGCCCGATTCTCCTGCGGCGAACCGATCCAGATGTTGAGGTCGTTGCCGTGAGGCGACCCCATCTCGTCGATCCAGCTGGCCGTGAAGAGCGGAGCGACGGAGTACTGTTCCGCAACCGGGTGCGGGGAGACTCCCCTCGCGGGGTCGCCGTCGATGAACTCGGATGGCGTGACGGCCACGAGATCGGGGTCGTCGTTGAGGCGCGAGTAGAGGCCCCTCAGGAATGCCCTGGCGTCATTGCGGTACGAACCCCAGGCGTTCTCACCGTCCACGGCTATCGTCAGGACCCTCTCCGACGGGTCTTCGACCCTCCGGACGAACCCCTCGCGGATCCAGTCCAGGAACTTCCCGGCCGCCCGGTCGTAGTCGGCGTAATCCTGCATGCTGAAGCCGATGTCGTCAGAGAGGCGCGTGTGCCTGAAGAAGACGCTGACCTGGCTGCCCGCGCTGCCCGCGAGATACGGTCTCAGGAGCACCTCGGGATCCTCGGTCTCGTAGCCGTGCTCTCCGGACTTCTCGAGCACGCCACGGTCGGTCGCCATCCACCGGAACCCCGCGTCGTGCACCAGTTCCACCATGTTCTCGCTGACAGAACCCTCGGACGGCCAGAGCCCTCTCGGCTCCCGCCCGAACCGGTCACGGAAGAAATCGGCCGCCTTCGCAAGTTGCGCTCTGGCGTCTTCCGGGTGGCTGAAGCGTGGCGGAAGCGTCGCCCCCTCGGCGTCGATCGTGGCGAGATCGGTATCGACGAGCAGCGGCAGAATGGGATGGTAGAAGGGTGAGACCGACACCTCGAGCTGCCCCTCCTCGACCAGATGTTTGTGAAGAGGCACGACGTTCCTCATGACCGCAAGCTGCTGTTCCAGGATGCGCACAACGTCACCGGTGTCGAACCCCCTGCCCTTCTCTATGAACTCCCGAACCGAGACCTCTTCCCCGTTGTGCAGTCGCCACGGTTCGCCCCTCGCCTCCGGCGGGAACCACGCCAGGTTGAACCACGCCTTGAGGTCGTCGATGTCCTGGTCGCTGAAGGGGCGGTACTCCCGCCGCATCCGCAGGAGCTCCGCATAGCGCGGGTAGATCTCGACCTCGTGCCTCCAGTTGGCGTCGAAGAAGCGGGAGACGATGAAGTCCTTGTCGGCGTCGGTCAGGTGCTCGGTCGGTGTGAGGCAGAGTTCCATCCAGAGATCGGTGGCGCCGTTCTCGGTGTAGTCATCCAGCTGGACGATCATCGACGGAACGAGGTTGATCGTCAAATGCACGTTGGGGTAGTCGGCCACGATCGCGGCCATGGAGTAGTAGTCGCGGACCGCGTGCAGGCGGACCCACGGAAGGAGATAGGCGCCCGTCGGGTCTCCGTCCATGCCCATGCGATAGAACGGCTGGTGCTGATGCCAGAGGAGAGCGACGGCCAACCTGCCGTCGCGGCGACGCGGGGACTTGCCGCTCAAGCGGTCGCCTCCCCCGCGGCGTCCGGCAGCGCGGGAGGTCCGTCCTCCGCGTAGATGCGGTAGTCGAGCCAGGGGAAGATACGGTCGCGCCACTCGGTCTCGCCCAGGAACTTTTCGTCGACGCTGTTGGCCTTGATGTCCTCGTAGAGCTTCGTGAATCTCGAGACGTGTGCGCGTGTGCGCTTGTGGGCGTAGTCGGCCATGGTGCCGGTCTTCATGATGAAGGCCCAGTCGCTCGCCTGGGCGAGCAGGAGTTCCCTGGCGGCCTGGTTGAGCGCGCGGAGCCGGAGGCCTTCCGCGTTGGGATGAGCCTTGGCCAGCTCGGTCATCCGCCCGGCTGCCCTGTGAAGATGGGAATAGACGTAGTGGTTTGTGGTGTTCAGCCAGACCTCGCTGTACCCCTTGTAGCCCCAGCTGGAGTGGAACAGCTGCGCGGTCTGGAACGGCCCCTCTCTCCCGATGTAGTCCATGGGCGTGCAGGTCCGCACGGGGCCCTGAACCTCGTAGACCTTGCGGAAGAACGCCTCGAGCCACATTGGCCCCTCGAACCACCAGTGTCCGAAGAGCTCCGCATCGTAGGGCGCGACCACGATCGGCCTCTTGCCCATTACTTCATGGAGATGCTCGATCTGGCGTTCGCGATTGAACACGAAGTTGGCGGCGTGCTCGACGACCCGCGCGCGCGCGATCGCAGGCTCGTAGAGCTCCTTGTCATCGGTCTCGCCGGTGATCTTGTGGAACTTGAGCCCCAGCGCCTTGCGAATGCCATCGTGACCCAGATACGGCCGTATGTAGTCGTAGTCGAGCTCGTACGAGTAGTCCTTATAGAAGTCGCGGTAGTGAGGATCGCCCGGATAGCCCTCCTTGGAGCTCCAGACCTGCTTGGACGACTCGAAGTCGCGACCGAATACCGCTACGCCAGAGGGCGTTACAACGGGCGAATACGGGCCGTATTTCGGCTTGGGAGCGGCGTGGAGCAGACCGTGGCCGTCCACGAACGTGTAGCGGATACCCGCCTCCGCCAGATAGGCGTCGACGCCCGGGAAGTAGCCGCACTCGGGCAGCCAGATGCCGGCGGGCGCCTGTCCGAGCGAGTTCGTGTGGCTCTCGACCGCGAGTCGGATCTGTGCCCGGACGGCAGCCGGGAACTGCTCCATCAACGGCAGGTAGCCGTGGGTGGCGCCGCACGTGACGAGATCCAGCTTGCCCGCGTCGCGGAAGGTCCGGAAGGCCTGGACCAGGTCCAGTCCGTACTCCTCGGTGAAGATCCGCCTGCAGTCCAAGAGGAGCCCGTGATACATCCCGGCGAGCGCGCGCAGACGAGGTTCGGACCGGTTCCTGTCCATCTCCTTCTCGGTGAGTTCGATCAGACGGGAGATGTGCGCCACGTACCGCTCCTGAAGCAGCGGGTCCTGGAGCATAGCAACGAGAGGCGGAGAGAGAGAAAGCGTCAGCCGGAAGTCAACACCATCGTCCGTCAGCCGCTGGAAGACGCGGATGAGCGGGATGTACGTCTCGGTAATGGCCTCGAAGAGCCAATCCTCTTCGAGGAAGCTCTTGTACTCCGGATGCCTGACATAAGGCAGGTGAGCATGCAGAACGAGGCTCAGGTAGCCCTTTTCCATGGTGCTCCCGTTGTGTCAGGGAATGAGCGGGTCGCCGCCCGTGGCGCGCCTCGGGTTTCTCAACCCTGCCCCCATCCGCCGGAGCCCCATCCTCCGGAGCCGGATGTCGGCCCGCGCTCGGTGAGAGAGTAGATCTCCCCGAGTGACTCGAGTGTTACCCACTGCTCGTCGACCTCGGCCGACGGACCGATGGGCGGAAGCGACACGCGGTTGGACCTGGCAATGACCAGGAACGACCCGTCCGGCAGGATCAGGCCGATGTCAGTGCAGTAGTCGCTCTCCACGTGCGTGACGTTGATGTACCAGTCGCGCGCGCCGGGGGCGACGTCGATATCGTGATAGCCGACCGGGTTCTCGGCGTCCACTCCGGTCACGTCGTACACGCGAAGAACCAGCCTGCTGTTGCGCAGCGTTTCTTCGTCCAGCCTGTTCAGAAGCCGGTCGTTGAGATCGGGAGAGAACTCCCAGTAGGCGAACAGCCAGTAGGGATCACGCACCATCAGGGCTATGAGGTCTTCCCCATGCGTCTCAGGGAACATGAACCCGTCATCGATATCGGGGGCTTCCTGAACGCCCAGGTGATACTTGCTGGCCTTGATTCTCTGCTCGCCCGGGGCGCGGTAGATGGAGAACGCCCGGCGTGTGCGCGGTGAGAGCCCGCGGCCCACTTGAATCCCGGCATCGCCGGCGCGCTCCGAGGCCGGCTTCCTTCCGGCCTTCGTCGCCCGGACCCTCTTCGCCCCGACAGGCTTGCCGGTCCGTCGCGCGGGCGCCTTGGACCAAGTCCTGCCGGACCCGGACGCAGCGAGCAGATCGACCAGTCTGGTCTTCTTCAGAGCCGAGTAGTTCTTGAGGCCCGCGGCTTTGGCCAGTGCCCTCAGTTCCTGAACGGTCTTCCCGGACAGCTCGGTTTTCTTCACAACACACCTTGCGTTATGACCATTGCTTACACGAACGTGCGCCCGCTGCGCGCGCGCCAACGAATCCCAGTCGATTGCCTCAGTATGTTCCGACACCCTGTCTCTGTCAACCCGAACCCTCGATTCTCGCACGGTTCTGACAATCGGGCAATTCGGCCCACGAGCCGCCCAGGAACGCGAGACGACGGACAGCGCCAGCGCCCGCCGAGCGCGTCAGTCCGACGCTATCTCGGTTCCGGCAATCGGCGACGAATCCTCCGAATACTGCTGTACCCACCCGTTTTCGAGACCTTCGCCCTCCAGCGCCGCCCGCGCCTCGGCCCATTCCTCGCGGGTTATCCTCCGCGCCAGCTCCGGGAACTCTCGTGCGCGGCAGGCCGGGTAGTACTGGGCCATCAGGCTCACGTGCGTCTCGACTCCAACCCTCCGGGCAATGAAGCGCATGGCCTCGCGCGTGCCCGCGTGTCCGTTCGGCAGCACGAGGTGTCTGACGATTAGCCCGCTCGTAGCGATGCCGTCGGCGTCCACCTTCAAGCCCCCCACCTGCCGGTGCATCTCGATGAGGGCCGCACGGCTCACGGGAACGTAGTCGGGTGTGTCCGAGAACTCGCGCGCCGCGTCGTCTGATGCGTACCTGATGTCCGAGAGGTAGATATCGACGACCCCGTCCAGAAGTCCGAGCGTGAACTCGGACTCGTAGCCGGACGTGTTCCAGACCACAGGCAACGTGGCTCCCACACGCCAGGCAAGCAGAAGCGACTCGAGCACGTGAGGAAGAAATTGCGTCGGGGAGACGTGGTTGACGTTGTGGCAGCCCGCGTCCCTGAGCGCGCCCACCATGCCGGACAGCTCCTCGATCGTCCGGTCGGTTCCCTCCCCCAGCTGGCTCATGTGGTAGTTCTGGCAGAAGCAGCACGACATCGTGCAGTGGCTCCAGAAAATGGTCCCGGAGCCACGTGTGCCGGAGATCGGCGGTTCTTCACCCGGGTGCGCCATGTGCCGGTAGACCCTCGCGGTGGGCCCGGCGCCGCAATAGCCGACCTCGCCCGCCAGACGGTCCACGCCGCACTCGCGTGGACACAACCTGCACGCGCTGAGCGATTCCCGGGCGACGGCCGCACGGCGCTCGAGCTCCCCGCTCTCAGCCAGCGAAACGAACATGGGAACGCTCAATATCGGTCCTCTCCCGGCCCGTTGGCCCCTTCTACAAGCTCCCGCCACGGTCCCGCTACGGCCACGCTACAGACCCCTGCCATCACCCACTAGCCCCTACCACGGCCCCCTGCTATCACCCACGGGCTCCCGCCCCCGGCGGGCCGGCCTCTCCCATTGTAACAGTCAAAATGGGGAACGGTACATGCACTTCCGCTCTTCAGCACAATCAATCAGAGAAGCACCGGAACCGCGAGGGCAGTCCATTCCTCGACCGCGGCGCCGTGCATCTGCGCACGCCCGGCCGGTCGGACGGCGCTCGCCCTCCGCCTCAGCCGGTGACGACATGAGACACTCCTCTCAAGGGGGTACGTCAATGAATCCGAAGAGACTCCTTCCCGTGATCGCGCTACTCGTGCTTGCAAGTGCCGTAGCGGGGTCCGCTCACGCGGCGGCGGCGCAGGCGCTCGACCCTGTCGCGCAGAGCCAGCCAGGGGACATCTGCAAGAACGGGCACACGAGCTACTACTGGACGCTGGAGAATCGGTTCACCGGCGAAGAGTCGTTCAGGGTCATCTGTACTCCGGATGGGTGCGAGGGCGGGTGGAAACCCCTCAGCGTCACGATGTACCTCTACTGGGAAGAAGAGAACAGCTGCGCACTGACCGTGCAGGCGGAGATCCATGAGGTCGATACGACGGACCCGACCCGCAGCACGCAGGGACGTCTTGTCGCCGTCTCCGAGCAGAAGACGGTCGGACCGTTCAGGCCGGCCGGGCTCTGGGCAGTAACGGTGGCCATGCCCACCGACTCGCCGCCCATCAACGGGCCGTGCTTCGCGTCCATTCGATTCATCGACACGTGCGACGAGCTTCCCTACATCGTCGCGGCCCCCGGCGCGTGCGAAGCCATGCGATCTTGGAGCGACACCGGTGAGGGATGGACGGACATGCTTGATCTTGACCTGCCGGGGAACCTCACTGCTTATGCGTCGTTCGAGTGCCAGCGCACGGACGAAGACGAGACGGTGGGATGGGGAACGATCAAGAGCATGTACAAGACCGACGAGTAGGAACGCCGGTAGTGCGAGCGGGAAACTCCGGGCGAGGTCCGCACGGCAGGCGGTTCTATCGGTGCAGGATGAATGAGATTCCCCTCATCCCCACCATGACCGTACCGGACATCGCCTCGAGAGAGATGCCCTCCGCGGTCACCGACAGTGACCTGGTGAACTCGTAGACGCCCTCCTTGATCTCGAGTTCCTCCCCGTCCAGCACGACCGCGTACTCCTCCGGCATGGCCAGCATCACCTTGCGAAGGTCGAATTCGTCGTTCCCGAGCGCGACAGCCGTAGGAATCCCAAGAACATAGAGGTGCGTACCTCCAGAGTACTCGATCTTGAGGATGCCGGTATGCACCTCGCGGTGGGCGTCCACCTTCTCGATGCGCGACCGATCGAAGCTGATCTCACCACTCGAGAGCAGATGCGTGCCGATCGAAAAGGTCGGGCTCTCACCTCGCGCAATGCTCTCGAACAGCCGCTCCGCATCGCTCTTGGACTGCTCGATCGTCGTGGTCATGCTGGCTACGAGCTGCTCGTATCCGTACCGGGCCAGCACGGTCTTCGGCGACGGCGTCCTGCCCTTGACTTGTACGCACATGAGTTCGAACGGGTCGACGCACCCGAGCGATACCGCCTTCTTCCAGTCCGGGTCGAATCGGTCCATCACTGTGCACAGCACGGCGCCGGTCCACCGGAAACGTTCCCCGCGGTACCAATCGAGACCGGGTGACTCGGGGAAGCACCGTTCGAGGGCGCCCGCCTCTCCCAGAGCGTCCTCCAGACGTGGAGCAAACCTGCCATCGAGATAGGGTTCTGCTTCCTTCCGGCATCGCTCCGCGAGATATGCGGGAATGCCATCGGTGAACTCGATCCTGCGCTCGAACTCGGCGTAGCGTCCGCCCATTCTCAGGCGGCGGTGTTTCCGTATGCTCGCGAATTCACGGACGCACAGGTCGAGCGAGTCCGCGGTCGCAAGCGCGGCCCTGTAGAGCAGACGGCACTCGATGTCCGCGAGAACGAGGTTCCAGGCATCTACGGGGTAGCCGGAGAGAAGCTCTATCGGCCGCATCCTGCCCTCGCAGAGATCCTCCCCGTGCGCACGGAACGACGCCTCGAAAGCGCGCGGCACCATCTCGGCGGAGAGGCCCCAGAGATCGAGCGCCGCCGTTGAGAGCCCTTCGATGAGACAGATATCACCGGAGGGAACGTCCCGGGCGTGCGCTCGGTACACGGCCGTTCGCAGCGAGGACTCTTCCCTCACGCGATGGTAGTGTACCGGCGGTCGCGGGTGATTGATGAGATAGCAGGTGCTGTCCGTGCTGCGCAGTAGAAACGGCGTCTCGGATATGTCCCAGGCCGGCCAGAGGTCCTTGCTGAACTCGGCCATCTCGAGAACGGCCTCTATCCTGAGAAGCGCATCCTCCGTTCGGGCGTCCATAGCACCCGCAAGCACTCCCGGCGACGCGGCAAGAAGCAGCACCGTCAGGAGCGCAAGCTGGAGTCCTGTTCGTGAGGGTTCAGCTCGCATTCCGACCCCTCCTCCATGTGGGACCCGGGGAAGTGGACCCTGAGCCCATTCTAGACGCCCCGTGGCCGCCGGGCAAGAGCCCTTGCGTGTGCGGGAGCCAGCCGCGCGCGCCGCGTTCCTTGACTGGACGTTCAAATTGCGGTATGAGCAGCATCCTGTGAAAGCTCAAGCAGGCGGCGTTTGAGAGGCTCCAGGCCGCACTCGCGCTCCCGCCGGATGCGGTGCGCGCGTCGCTGGAGGACCACGACATCTACTACTACGACATCAAGATAGATGATGGTTCGGAGACCGTTGCGGGGTCTGTGGTCATGCGCGCGACGAGCGCGATCGAGGGCCTTTCCACTGCGGTCCTCGACCTATATGACAACATGACGGTCGATTCGGTTGAGCATGAAGGTGCTCCAGCAACGTACACGCACTCGAGCGACGTGATTACCGTCACTCTGAACAGCGCCGTCAACACGGGAGGTGATCTCCAAATCGAGGTCGTCTATCACGGTACGCACGAGCCTGTGTGGAACGGTCGAGCCCGACCGTTTCATATGGTCTGGCGCGGTAGCGGATACCGACTGAGAGCGGGGAGCCTGAGAAGGCTCCCCGCTTCTCGCGTGCTGGATTCGTGTGCCGGGCTCGTGTGCTGAGTTCGTGTGCCGAGCTCGCCGCACGGGTCCGTCTTCAGGCTAGAGCAGGTCCCGGAGGACCAGCTTCAGTTCCTCCCGCCTGCCGTCGCGTTCGACCTCGAAGACGTACTCCGTCCCAGGCTCCTCGCGGAGCATCGCACGGAACTCAAGAAGCCCTCCAAAGCGCGCGGTATCGATGCCGTTGATCGTGAGGACCAGGTCATTCTCCTGGAAGCCGGCTTCCTCCGCCGGCGTTCCGGGCGAGACGTACAGTACCTTGCAGACCTTGTCCGGGCGCCAGAGCTGAAGCCCGCTCCGGTCCCACGGGAATTCGGTCTCGAAGTCGTCTCCCTTCTCGACCACCACCTGCTGGTTCTTGTAGTCGAGATAGAGCACGAAGTGCCTGAAGAGCGTGTTCCCGAGGTTGCCAACAAGCTCCCCGCCTGAGAAGGCGCCCGCCATCTCTCCGCCTGCGCCGGCCATCGATATGCAGGGACGCTCTATCGTGTAGCCGCCGAACTCAACGGTTTCGTACCGGGAGAGGTGATGATGGATCCTCCCGCCCGCTCCAAAGCCGACGCCGTAGACACCGTCCCTGCTCTCCAGGTCGTGCGCCTTCGCGTACGGGGCGTGGAACGTCATCCCCCCCGCCCCGAGATCCAGCATCCAACGTCCAGTGTGGACGCCGTCAACCGTCGCGGCAACGGTGAAGAGGTTCTCCTTGAGGGGGGCATCGAGAACCGTCCCGTCTCCCTCGTACTCGAACGTTTCCGGGTCGTAGAAGGTCAGCATGTTGTTCGCATAGTCGACCCTGGTAACGAATCGCGACAGGAAGTCGTAGCCCAGGATACCGACGACCTCGAGATCGGAGACCCTGCGGAACAGGTCCACGAACTCGATGACCGCTACTTGCTGCTCCTCGAACTCGATACCCTGCACGCTGAAGGGCGGGAGCGTTGTGAACGCGACGTCCACCGTGTTGCCCGCGCCCTGGCCCTTGAGTTCGCCGCTCAGCTCGAGTCCGAGTGATTCGGCGTAGTCACGGTCGATCACGCTCGCACTCGCTCCCGAGTCAAGCACCCACAGCGACCTGTCGTAGTCGACGATCACGGGAAGGAAGATGTGCCTTTCGATGTACCGGCACGGCACTTCTGCGCGGTCGCCGCCCTCGGTGAAGACGAAGTCCCGCGCGTCTTCGCTGGGCGGCTCGAAGAGCGCCGGGTCGATGTCGACGTTGGTCTCGAGGAGGGTGGTGACGATCACCTGCTTCTGCCCGAGGGGCAGCATCTCGACATCTTGCCTGAAGGCATGGATCACGCCGTTGACGTCCCGGTAGTCCGAATGGATCGCGTGCTGCTGTATGTCCAGCTGTATGTCTATCGACTTCCTGAGGAGGAGGTCGGATACATCTATGTACCAGACTCGCTCGACGTCGTCGGCCGCACTGGCTACTCTGATAACGTAGCAGTTCGCGCCCTCGACCTGCTCAGTGCCCTCGAGCGATACGGTGAAGATGTCGGATGCGCGATCGAGGTGCTCGAACAAGGCGAGCCTTCTGCCGACCTCCCGGCGCGCCAGTACGTTCGGGTCCTGCTCGATCCGCAGCTTCCCGTTCATATCGACTTCCCACGCGACCTTACCGTTGTCGCCCGTTGTTTGAGTGAAGACCACGAGGTCCACCTCACTGCGGCTGCGGTCGGGGCTGACCTCCCAGTGGTGGATCGTCCCCTCCAGTCCCGCCACCGAGAGCGTGGCTTCGAAGTGGCGCGTCTGCTCCGCCTTCACTCTGTCGAGTCCACCCATCGCCTCGTAGTATCGGTCGAGCACTTCGTAGGGGTCGGTGATGTCCGCGGCGGCCCGCGTCACCGGAGCGAGCGCGCAGACAAGCGCCAGAGCAACCAGGATCCGTAGCTTCATCCGTTCCTCCCTAGAGTTGGTGGCCCCCGGACCTGCACTCAAACGTCGCGCTCCCCACGCCCACGGCGCCGGTGCCGACGTCCTCGATTCTCAGGCTGAGACCGTGCTCGCCGGCCGAGAGCTCCGGTCGCTCGATGCGAATCAGACAGACGGGCATGTACTTCACGTCGGCTCCGCCCAGGTCACCGTGTGCCTCGTAGTACCATTGCAGCGACGACACGACAGCCGGCTCTCCGTCCAGCTCGATACCTACGTGGGCCTCATCCAGAACCGGCGCGACATCGGCCACCTCGATCTCCTCGCCTTCCACGACGGTCTGTCTGACGGGGACCTCGCCGAAGAACGACTCCATCGAGATAGGAGCAAACGAGAGATAGACGTACCGGTCTTCCGGTGAATCCCAGACGGAGAGATTGTGCAGCTCGAGCCCACCGCTGTCCGGAAGCGCTGACGTGCTCTCTTCGGGCGGGGCCTCGTTCGCGCGCGGTGCGGTGGGACGCCCGGACGGAGTAACCGCATCCTCTATAATAGAGGGAACGGCGCTCGCCGCAGCGGACCCCGCACCGTCCTGCACCACCGCAATAAGGGGAGCGGTGCCGATGTCCCCCGACAGCTCGCGCGCGCGTGCGTCGGTGGGGCCACACACCCTCACCGTCGTGGAGAACCCGACGGCAACGAGCGCGACCAGTGCCAACGACGCGCACACTCTCGCGACTGCCCTCATGCGGGACTCCTTTCTCGTGTGATCAGATGTCTCCGGTCCCGTGCTCGCTTCCGGCGTGTGAGGGGACTGCAAGCGGGTCAGTTGACCTGTTCCGATGAACCATTAGCCGTAGCGGGTCCCCAAAGGGCACCTGTTGCAGGCGCACCTCGCGCGGCAGGGGACCCGCCATTGGCTATCCGGGGGGAGTCCGGAGCTTCTGCGGTCTCTTCATCAGCTGAGTCAGAGGTCATCTTCACGATGACCATGGTGAGATCGTCCGTCTGAGAAGCGCCGGCTGCGAAGTCCTTGACGCTCGTGTAGACCCGCTCCTCGATCTCGCGGGCCGAGGCATGACGGTGTTCGATCAGGAGCTGCTCAAGCCGCTCCTCCCCGTACATTTCTTCCTCGAGATTCTCGGCCTCGGTCACGCCATCGGTGTAGAGGACCAGGTCGTCTCCCGTGTGGAGAGTCGCCCGTCCCACGTCGTACTCCGAGTTGGGCATGACGCCGATCACGAGCCCTCCACGGTCGAGATACTCGCGGCTGCCGTCGCGCCTGAGGATGCACGGTGGATTGTGCCCCGCGTTGACGTAGACGACTTCACCGGTACGGGTATCGAGAATCGAGTAGAAGAAGGTGATGAAGACGCCGTCCTCCGTGTACCCGTGGACGAGTCTGTTCACCCTCGTGATGAGTTCAGCGGCGGGCACCCTGCTCTCCGACAGCACGCGGACGGCGGCCTGAACGTTGGCCATGAGTATCGCGGCCGGCGTTCCCTTTCCGGAGACGTCTCCGATCGTAATCGCCAGCTTGCTGTCGCCCATATCGATGACGTCGTAGCAGTCACCGCCGACATGCCTCGCCGGAACGGTGAACGCGAACATATCGAGCCCGGGGAGCTTCGGGAAGGACTTGGGCAAGAGCTCCATCTGGATGTTTCTGGCGATGTTCATCTCGTGCTCGAGCTTCCCGCGCTCCGCCGCCTCCTGATCCATCTGGATCCTCATCTGCTCGTACGTGTAGGTGACGAGACCGACAGCCAACGCCATAACGCCGTTGATGGTCAGAACCATGAGGCCGAGCCTCAGCTGGTAGAAGACCACGAGAGGATTCACGAACATGGCGAGTCCACTTCCCAGCACGCCGCCCGCCACAAGGGTCAGCCCCGCCAGCGGGATCCTGAGGAACACTGGAAGCCCGCTGTATCTCGGAAGCACGAATCTCGCCGTGAGGACCGCCGCGAACCCGACCACGTTCGCGAACACGATGCTCATCGGGATCAGCCCGCGCGGCGTGACATCGCCCTCGGCGAACAGGTAGATCGCGACTCCCACGGCGAGCCCGGCGAGGGTGTTCCCAAGGGCCCAGAGCCAGACGGCCCTGGCCCCGAATGGCCTCGCTTCCTGAAGTTGAGATGAGTTGCCGCGCGTTGCTTTGCTCATCCGATTAAGCTCCGGTCCCGGTGCCCGGGAATTCGTCAGGCAGTCCGTTTGAGACGACCGGAGCAGGCTCGAACGCCGCGTCCAACTTGGTCTCTTTCCGCTGCATCAGCGCGCCCAGTCCAAAGAAGATGATGACGACGCCGATCAGAGTTCCCATGATGGGTATTGCCGTCACGAGATAGACGATCGTAAGACCCAGCAGCATCGAGGGGATCGGAGAGACGTCCGTCCGTCCTCCCCTGCGCAGGATCAGATTGCCGAGCCAGATCGAGAAGTAGAACTTCGCGATGTAGAGGGCGATGCCATAGGCGAACCCGACGACGAACATCAGCGGGATCGTCAGAATGAAAACCAGCAGCAAGAGGAGCACGATCGGCATGCAGATGAAGGTGACGAACCCTATCCCCAGGCTCTTGAGAGGTTTGGTCCGGATGATCTCCGCCGTCCTCCTGGCGTGGTCGGTCGTCAGAGCGACAATGATCGTGCCCGCGACGAGCGCTGCGATGAAGCCGAGGAAGTGGAACAGGATGCCGGCGCCTCCGAGGAAATCGAAGTCGATGTCCTCCTTGATGACCTCCTGGAACGTGACCTCGCCCGCGACGACCCCCTCGGGAATGTCGATCTCGGAGGGGCCCTCGTAGAAGAGATCACCTCCGATGTGCGCATCCGGGCCCAGCCTCATGCCGCCGTCGGTGGTGATCTCAGCGTTGCCCGCGATCGTGCCGTTCATGTCCAGGAACCCGGTCATGATGCGAGCCCTACCGCCGATAGCCCCATCAACGGTCACCGTGGCACACGCGATGATGGCGTCCCCGTCAATGACCGCGGTCTCGCTGATCTCGATGTTCTTGGCGGCGATGATGAGGTCCCCGCCAATGTGACCGTCAAGGTAGAACGTTTCGCATGCGAACCGTACGTCGTCTCCGACGACGCCCGTGATGCGCATCGTCTGGGCGAAGCAGTTCACGTCCTCCGTGACGGTGCCGCTTATGTTGCC
>JAUWCJ010000169.1 GCA_030609365.1 Candidatus Eiseniibacteriota bacterium
GCCCCGCACTTCCACCAGGACACGTACATGGCCTATGAAGGCACGTACTCCTGGTGGTGCGGTAACTTCGACTATGATACCGACGGTGGTTACGGCAACAGCTGGGACGACAGACTGGTCATCCCGACGACCGACCTGACCGCTGCCACGTATCCGATCCTGACCTACGCGTTCCGTCACGATTCGGAAGCAGGCTACGACTTCACGTACGTTCAGGCCGAGAGCGGCGGCGTCTTCGTGGACCTGAACCGTGGCTACGACGGTTCGGCTCCGTGGACCGACATAGGTCTCTACGGTTTCATCCTCGGTACCTATGACAACCCGCTCAACGCGCGTTTCCGCTTCCTTTCGGACGGCGCCTGGTCAGACCAGGACGGTCTCTACCTGTCCGTCGGTGGTGGTTTCATGTGCGACATCGTTAAGGTCTTTGACTACTTCGGCGGCTACGTGTATTTCTTCGACAACGCTGATGACCAGGTCAACCTGATCCCGGCGGTCCCCGGCGCGGCCGGTGACTACTGGCATCTGATCGACAGGTGCTGCCCGGCGTACAGCGACCCGCACAGCTGGTGGTGCGGCGATGACGCCGACACGGGTCTCGTCCCACCGATGCTGCAGAACGGCCTGTTCTCGCCGCTCGTTGACATCAGTGGCGCGAGCGCCTGCACGGCCCACATGGCTGTTCACTTCGCGGTCCCGACGGTCGACAACGACTACTGCGCGTTCTACGGCACGGCCGGTGGCAGCTACTACGGCATCGTGTCGTACTGGGGCGACTTCGGTTCCTGCGACGGCTGGGGTAGCACTGGTCTGAACACTGGCTTCGACATCACCCAGTTCGACCTTCCCCCGTACAGCTGGGGCGGGTTCCTGTGGATCATGTACACCACGGAGAACGGATGTGGTCCCGGTGCCGCCGGCGACGCCGGTGTCATGATCGATGACCTCTGGTACGAGGTTCCTACCAGCCCGGTCGAGTCCGTCAGCTGGGGCAGCATCAAGTCGCTGTATCGCTAGGATCGGCACTCTGCTGATTGAGGCAATAGTGGGCCCGGGGCTTTCCCCGGGCCCACGGCTTGTACGGAAGGGCCTTCCGGCCGCGGCCGGACCACTGTTGACGCGGGGCGCTCTTGTGGATAGCATACGAGGTCACGGTCTCAGCGGCGCGGTCTGCTCTACGTTCGACGTGCGGTGCGACCGTTCTTGGCCGCCGGGGGAGAGGAGTGTGAGCCGGATTTGAGCACCCGCACACACATACTGATAGCGCTCATCGTGATGCTGGTGACCGTGGGCTACTTCCTCTGGGAGGAGCAGAGCACCGCGGGCACCTACGGTTTCCCGCTGGACGACAGCTGGATCCACGCGCAGTTCGCCAGGAATCTTGCCCTGGGGAACGGGTTCTCTTACAACCCGGGGATTCCGGTCTCCGGTTCGACGGCGCCTCTCTGGACTCTCCTGACGGCCGCGGGGTATCTGGTAACCGGAGAACCCGTGCTCACGGGCAAGTTCCTCGGTGTGCTCTTCCTGGGCCTGACCGTCTTCTTCATGTACACGCTCGTCCGGGTGATATCCAGAGACCCCAAGGTGGCTCTGTTCGCCGCGATCATGGTGGGCGCGCTCCCGAGGCTCGTCTGGGCCAGTCTGTCAGGGATGGAGGTGACGCTCGCGGTCATGCTCTCTCTCGCGGGCGTCGCGGCTCACGTTCTGTACGGCCACGCGGGCGGCCGCCGGCAGTATTTCTCCACGCTCCTCTTCGGTCTCGCCGCGCTGGCGCGTCCAGAGTGCACGGTCTTCTTCGTGGCGGCCATGCTCGACCGGGCGCTCGCCGCCACTCTGATCAGGTGGAGAGAGGTTGCCGCACGAGACTGGATCGTCCCGGTCCTGATCCACATGTGCGTCTTCTTCGTTGTGATAGCTCCCTTCCTTATCTTCAGCAGGAAGTTCGGGATAGGTTTCCTGCCGAACACGGCCTACGCCAAGGCCCTGCTCTGGGACAAGGGCCTGATAGCGGCGATGGCGACCGGAAGCAAGGTCGAGCTAATCCGCTCGTTCACGACGAATCCCTTCGACTACTTCATGTCCTTCCTGCACGAGGGTCTCAACAACAACCCCGTTCTGTTCCTGTTCGCAGGCATCGGGTTCCTGCGCCTCATCTTCCTGCTGCCTTATCGTGAGAACAGCCGGTACCGCACCTTCATCATTCCTCTCATCGTGGTTCTCTTCCCGCTGGCGATAGGCATAGTCGTTCCGTTCGGGCAGGCGAGTTACCAGGAGGGAAGGTACATCGCTCCCGTTGCCCCGCTGATGCTGGTCGTCGGCATAGTGGGGCTCTACGGAGCGGCGCGCTATGGTGCGCGCGTGTTTGCCCAAGCCAAATTCATGGGACGCCCCGCCAGGATGGTGCTCGAGCGAAGCCTCCTATGGTTGTTCATCCTGCTTGCCATGGCGGCGCAGTTCAGGAACATCTGGTATCGCGGTCAGGTCTACGGGAAGGAAGTAGCGAACATCGAGGAGATGCAGGTCTCCATTGGCAAGTGGGTAGACAGGAACCTCCCTGCTGACGCCGTGCTCGCGGTCAACGACGTCGGCGCCATCACCTACTTCTCTCAGCGGAAGGTGCTGGACACGGTGGGGCTGATCTCACCTGAGGTCCTCGACTATTGCCGCCGCGGTGAACGGCTCGACACGGCCGCGTTCAGGTTCCTGCGCTCGAGGCGCCCGGAATACGCCGTCCTGTTCCCCAACTGGTACCCTGATATCGTCAGGCGGGAGGAACTCGCTGAGCCCATTCATCGAGTCGTGCTCAGCGAGAACCTCATCTGCGGTGGCAAGGAGATGGTCGTCTACAAGATGCACTGGGCCGCGCTCGAGGCGTCCGACACACGACACAAGAGCACTCCGCCGCCGGCCGGTGATGACGGGCAGGGGGAAGTGACCAGATGATCAGCCAGCTTGTCGCCATCGACACGGCGCTGTTCGTGTTCCTGAACACGAAGCTCACCCACCCTGTTCTCGACTGTGTGATGTCCTTCGTCACGCAACAAGAACACTGGTACCCGGTGCTCGTGGGGCTGTGGCTCGCACTGATCATCTGGGGCGGGCGACGAGGCAGGATGGCCGCCGTGGCGCTCATTGTTGCGATCGCGTTGACCGACCAGATATCCTGCAGTGTCATCAAGCCGTTGGTGGGGAGGTTGCGCCCCTGTAACGCTCTGACCCCGGCGCAGTGCCGCCTGCTCGTCGGACGGTCGTCCGCGATGTCTTTCCCCTCTGCTCACGCCGCCAACTCCTTCGCTATGGCGATGGTCGCCTCGTGGAGGTTCCGCCGGTTCGCGCCGGTCTTCTATGTCTTTGCTGTCGCTGTCGCGTATTCGAGGGTGTACGTCGGAGTGCACTATCCGCTCGACGTGCTCGCCGGCGCGGTTCTTGGCGCGCTGCTCGGGCGGCTGGCCATCTGGCTGGTCGTCGCGGTCAGAGGGCGGTGGGACAGGTGGCGGGAGATCCGGAACATGGACAGGAAGTAGCCCCGCGCGGCCGGCGCCCGAGGCGGAGAGCGGGCATTAACGACTGAAGAGACGCCCGAGGGCAATGCCCCCGGGCGCTTCTGTTGGTGCGCCGGGCATGGCGCGCAGCGCCAGGGACGGCGCTGTCAACCGGTGCTCGAAAGAGAGCCGGGAAGTGACTTGGAGGTGCAAGTCCTCTGGGGGCCTTGGTGG
>JAUWCJ010000172.1 GCA_030609365.1 Candidatus Eiseniibacteriota bacterium
GAGCCGAAGGGGGACCGGGATCTCGGCAGCGCCCTGCTCGAACACGGCTTCTTCAACCAGCGCCAGAAGCTTGGCATGCTCCGCCGGTTCGGTCGTCTTGGCCGCCCGTGTCTTGAGCTGGTCGATGTGCTTGGAGGCGATGTCGGCCCGCGCCGTCGCGGACCTGATCTCGGGGGCGGAGTGCGTTCGTTCCTCGGCCATGAACCGGGCGATGGGTCTGGTGGCGGCCGCGAAGGCCGGGCTCTTGGACTCCCCGGGCTTGAGCGCGACCGCGACGTAGAGGTTGATCGGCTCTTCCCAGTCCGGGCGGACACGGACCACATACTTCTTCGCACAGCAGAGGGACAGGACAGCGAGGGCGAGCATTGCGGGCAGGTCCACGGGGCACTGGAGGGCGTCGGCGAGATCGGTCACCCAGTCACGGAGCCAGGCGGGGAGTACCTCCACCGGAAAGGCAGGCACGTCGGCCTTCGGCCCGATCGGGAGCGGCTCGCCCCAGGTGGGACTATCCACGGCTGTCCTGCCCTCCGTGGCCTCATCGAGACGCTCCGCATCCGCGAATGGGTCCAGCGGGAGGGTGCCTTCGAGATAACGATCGTTGTCGTCTTTCACTTCGACCCACCCTCCTCCTCCGCCCTGCTGCGGAAAACCTGACAGCGTCTGTGAAGGCTCGTGACGATCTGGCGCGCGTACCGCTCGCCGGGTTCGTCGCGATGAGTTCGGATTGCGACCCTGGCTCCGTCGGGGATGCGGTCTGCTATTTGCTGGCACCATGCACCTGCTTCGACGCCGAAGCAGGCCGGGCCCGGAGCCTCGGTATCTAGCCGGCGGGCCGACCACAGGAGCCAGTCCGGTTCACCTTCGGCGACGACCACGTCAGGTGCGGCGCTCGCCGGCGGGGCATTGCCGTTGAGAAGCCGCTCACCGACGGGGTCGGCGAGAACAAGGCCCCTCACCGAGAAGCCGCATGGCGCTAGCGACTTGGGAATCGTGGCAGCACCAAGACAGCGCGCGCGGAGGGAGATGGCGTTCCCCGTGTGATCCCAGAGCCGGAAGAGGAGCCGGTGGCCGGTCCGAGTCCAGAAGCCCGTGCGCGACCACGCCCAGCGTGGCAACCGAAGGCCGCGCGGGACTACCCGGGCGAGGTCCCGGACCTCCGTCTGCTCGAGGAAGGACGAGACCCGGCCGCCGTACCGCCGCCGGAACCACTGGACGACCTCGTGATCCGAGCCGACCGGGACGGATGCGGACCAGAGAGTGTCGACTTCCGCCTTCGGAGGCCGGGCAGGATGTTGTCCTATCCTGAGCGGGCTGTGAAACGAGGGACGGGGGCAGGGCTCGTGAGGGCGGTTCGCAGGAAGGACGCGGGGCGTTCGCTCGCCGCAACTGAGCCCACGCCGAATGTGGCCACGAGCCTCGTGTTCCGGCAGACCCGTATCCAGAGCGGCGTCGAGGAGGAGGTCCTCGGCCTTTTCACGGGTGATGGCGCCGGCGCCGACGAGTCCGCCGATGGCGGCCGCGGCACGGAAGGCTGCACAGGCCCGACCGGATGAGATTTTCCTGAGGGATCCGAGCTCGGCGTCGAGCGCGGCGTGAAGGTAGGCGTCTCGAGTCCACGTCATGAGTTCTTCTCCCTGAGTCTAGGCTTGAGTTGGGAGGGGACGGAGGTTCCGTTCCCTCTGTCGGTGGGAGGTGGTCGACACTCCCCTCTGTAGTACAAAGGGGGCCCGGCGCCCCGAAACGGGGACAGGCCCCGCCCAAGATCAGCGCACAGCGTCCTCCAATCGCCTGAGCCGCGCTTCGAGCCGCAGACGCCTCTTCTTCGCGACTTCGTAGTCGAGGCCCACGGCCCGGGCATACTCGGCAAGCGAGGAACCGTGGAGGCGCGTCCCGAGCAGCATGAAGAACTCGGACTCGCTGATCCGCCCCGCGCTGAGGTGCTCTTGTAGCTTGCTGACCTGCTGCTGGTACGCCGCCCGAAGGTCAATAGCCTCGATGTCAACGCCATCGCGCCCAGTAGTAACCCCCTCCATGTGCTGGGGATTAATCGGGACCTCTCGGTTCGTGCGCTTCCACCGGCGCCCGTACCCCTCGTAGAGATGGTGGATCGTATCGTTTACGACCTTCTGAACCAGCCGCGCCGGACGACGGTTCACGTCCAGGCGCGAGACCTCCAGGAGGAACGTCAACACGATGTTCTGCCAGAGGTCGTCGGGATCCTCGTCCCAGCGGCGCTTCTTGTAAGACAGTGACTCGATGCCCGGCCAGAAGATCACGAGGAGAACCGTGCGCCAGCACGGGTCCCGGTCGTCCTTGTGGGCTCGGAAGATCGGGCGGAGGATCTCGTCCTTCAGGGGGTCGGTCGAGGTGCCGGCCCGCATGAACGCGATGACGTCCGCCCACGTTCTGAACTGCCGCAGGAACGGCTCCGTCGCCTGAAGCCCTCGGAGCAGCTCTTGGTACGTGCTGGTGTGAAGCTCCCGTTCCAGCTCTTCGCGATCCCCATCTCTCCGAGGGCTTGCCATGACGCCTGGCCTTTCCGGCCGGGCGTCTTGCGCTCTTGGAGGCCGATATTGGTGTGGTACGCTCTGGTCGGTGTCTCAAGCGACGTTGCGGCTGCTACGTCGCCTCGCTGGGTGGGCCTCTGTCTGTCTTGAGATTCAGTGCATTGCGGGTCTGGCACCAGGGCCTGTAGCAGGTGATCGAGGCGTGGATATCGCCCCGCACCGTGGCCTCAAGTCGGCCACGTCGCAAGACCAGACCGGTGTCGTCGATCGTCGCGAGAAGCGCGCCGCAGGCCTTGCAGAGGACATCTCGTCTTCGTGGATTGCGAGGTACTCTTTCCTTCATGGTATGACCCTCCCCTTTGTCGCTCCTGTCGCCGTGACTGCTCTGGAGTCAACCTAAGGATTTCGGGGAGAACACTGAAGGGTGTGAAAAAAGAAAAACCGCCCACGCAACTGCGCGACGGGCGGCGTCTTAGAGGAGGAACGACCTATGGAGATTCCACAGATGGAGTGTGAAGCGGAGCTGGCGGCACCCCTCAGGCACGGTTCACCAGCGATGGCCGGACGAATCAGCCCTTGAGGAGGGCACTGATGTCGTGGACGAGGATCTGAGTCTCACTTGGGCTGAGTCGGAGTCCGAAGAGCTTGTGGCCCTTCCCATCCGTGAGCTTGTCTACGAAGACGCCCTTCAGCTTCTCGCCCTTGTTCATCTGTTCGACGAATCCATCCCACATCTTCCCCAGACGGTCTTTCGGCGTCTCGCCGGGCCCAGGGTTGAACGTAAGGAACCCACTCCCAACCCATTCCAGGAACTTCCTGGTGAGATCTTCCTCGGTCACAACAGCCACCGGCTCTGCTTCGGGTCTCTCGACGCGAGTAGACTGAAACAGCACAGAGATGAAGAAGAGCTGGCGCCGACCGATCTTGTGATCCACACCGTCGAAACGCCCCGTGCCTATGATCCGGGCGAGCAACTTTTCGTGGGTTCGGCCATCTCGGATCTCGTCGAGAATCAGCATTGATGATGGGAGTGTCGATTCAACGGACTCGGCTATCGAGGAGGACCTTGTCTTGGA
>JAUWCJ010000041.1 GCA_030609365.1 Candidatus Eiseniibacteriota bacterium
GGGGGGGGGGGGGGGCCCACGGCCGAGGAATGACGAGGGGGCGGCTCCATGAGATTCAGCGAACGACGACTTCTTCCGAGGGCACATCGGAGAGATCGGAGGGCGCACGCGATCATCGCGGCGACGGCCGTCGTGCTCGCGTTCGCCGCCACGGCATCGGCGGCCATCACGTTGATCTCGGCTCCCGACGGCATCGTGCAGCTGAACGAGGAGGTCACCGTCACCTGGGAGGAGACGGTCAACTGCAATCTGAGCTACGGGCGGGCTCCCGGCGCGTACACCAATGAAACTGCAGCTGAGGGCTGGGGCTCGCTCGTCTTCACTCCTCTCGGCGAGGGGATGTCCTGGGGCGTCTACTACTGCGTCGTGAGTGAGATAGGAGGCGGAGAGACGTCCGGCGAGTTCCTTCTGATAGTCGACTCGCCCATCTTCCCCTCCCCCACGGCGCCGGCCAACGGGTCCACGGTCTACGAGACGACAACCACGCTCCAGTGGGACGCGGTCGACGGCGTTCCGTACTACCACGTGCTCTTGTCGGACCACGAGATCAGCGTCACTGAGGAGGACGGGGAGCTGCTCGTCTCAGGCGCCAATATCATCTGGCAGGCAATCACGAGCGGAACGTCTATCCAGTACGGATCACCGGACCCGTCCGGGTACTTCGTCGCATCGAATGGCACGAGCCCTCCCCTCATGAGTGACTTCAGCTACCACTGGCTCATCTTCAACAACTTCGGCAACAACCCACTCCTGACGTCGACGGCGGGCGCGGGTCTCTCATCGTTCAACGCCGACGTCGCCGTATCGATGGAACCTCCTGCGCTGACGTTTCCGCCGGACAGCCTGTTCGTCACAGACGAGTATCTGGACTTCAGCTGGACGCAGGTGGAAGGCGCGTCCGGGTATCACGTCTACATCTATGAGAACCGCGAGTGGAGTCAGGCCCAGGCCAGCTTCCCGGTCTGGGACGGTCCCACTCCCACACCGTCCGCGCAGGTGCATCTCGGCAGCTTCCTCGTCTCCGGCAACTACCGCTGGAGAGTGGTCGCGCTGGATTCATCCGGACGCGGCGTCGCGTCCGTAACGAGGAGTTTCGAGTACGCGACCGAGACGGGGACCGCGCGCGTCAGGACCAAGAAGGAGAGCGGAGATGCGCTTCCCAGCGTTCTGCTCGAGATCGAGTTCCTCGCGGGAGGCGTCAACGTGCTCCCCGCGGTGACGGACGCATCGGGCAGAAGCAACGTCGCACTTGTCCCCGGTGAGTACGCGTTCCACGCCTCCAAGCCGGACTACGTCGACACGACGGCCACCGCCATCATCGTGGCCAACGAGGATCCGTACGTCGTTATCACCATGAGAAAGGCGTCCGCCAGGATGCGCGGCGTCGTGGAGGACGAAGAGGGCGAGCCCGTGTTCGACGCCGACGTCGTGGCGATCTCGGGCGCCCTGGTCCTCGAGACGAAGAGCGACCCAGCGGGGAACTTCGTGATACAGGCGAGCGCCGGCGCGTGGGAGGTCCACGCGGAGAAGCCCGGATACGCGCCGTCCGAACCCGTCGGCGTGGAGCTCCACGCGGACGACTATGTTGAGCTGCCCGGCCCACTCACGCTCATAGGAACACCGGGCGCAGCAACGGGCAACGTCATGAACGAGGCCGGCAGCCCGATCGTCGGAGCCACCGTCCTCGCGCAGAGTTCGTTCGGTACGTCGTCGGCGTTCACGAATGCGAGTGGCTGCTTCTCCCTCGAGCTGGCGCCGGGCGAATGGACGCTCACCGCCGAGAAGAGTGGATTCGTGCCCAGCAACGGCAGGGGAATCGTCGTCAACCCGGGCGAGAACACCGTGGTCGAACCGCCCATCGTTCTGACGCCGGCCAGCTCGGCCGTCATGGGAAGGATCACAGACGGACGGGTCAACTTCTCGGACGCGCGCGTCATCGCGGTCCCTCCGTTCGGAGAGCCTGTTGAGACGGCGACGAATGCGTTCGGCGAGTTCGTCCTGCTGCTTCCACACGATACATACGAACTGGTCGCGGAGTGCGACGGCCTGACGCCGTCCGCACCCCACCAGGTGAACGTCGAGTCCGGTGAATCCTACACGGGTATCGAGCTCATTGTTGTGCCGACGAACTGCGAGCTCTCGGGCATCGTCGTGGATGGGACCGATCCCGTCGACGGCGCTCTTGTCACAAATGGTGCGATGTTCGCGACAACGTCCGAGGGTGGTGAGTTCACGCTTGCGGTACCCGCCGGCCGTCACGAGTTGACGGCGCGCAAGGACGGTTACCTCTCAGCGACGCCGCTTCAGATAGCGGTCCATCCCGGCGGAGCTCTCGAAGGACTCGAACTTGAGATCACAGGCGGCGCATCCGCCATCTCCGGCCACGCGTTGAGCGGCGGCGAGCCGGTTGGCCGCGCGGTAGTGACCGCGCAGTCCGGAGCCACGGAGGTGGCGGCCGTAGCGGACGAAGACGGCAGCTACGTGGTGCACGTCGAGGCCGGCGAATGGACGGTCACGGCCTGGAAGGACGGCTTCGTGCCATCTTCCTTCGAGGTGGTGGTCGTCGCGGCGGGGCAGTCGGCATCTGGAATCGACCCGGAACTGACCGAGGAATTCGCGACGATCGAGGGCTCCGTGACCGACTCTCGCGCGATGCTGAGCACGGCCACTGTCCTGCTCTACGCCGGAGGTGAGCGATACCGAACGTCATGCAATTCGGACGGTCACTACTCGCTGCGGGTCGCGCCCTGCGAGTCCTACCAGGTGATTGCACACGTTCCGTGGCACGACTCCGGATGCGACGGGGTCTACGACTTGACCGCCGGTGATGAACGCGTGGTGAACATGGAGCTACCGGCCCGCGAGTCCCGAATAGCGTGCACTGTCACCGGCATAGGTGGACTGCCGGTGGTGGACGCCGACATCTCGGTATCCGGAAGCCCCATGGGCTCCAGCACGAACGCCCTTGGAGACTACGAGGTCTACGTCGATGCAGGGCTACACGACGTGCGGATCTGGGGAGCCGGCTATGAGTCGTTCCTCCACTCCGACGTACTCGCCGTCGCCGGTGAGACCACGGAACTCGACTGCGTGCTGTTGGACGTGTTCGCCACTCTGCAGGGAACCGTTGTCGACTCGGTGACGAGCGAGCCTGTCCCAGGTGTTGTCGTGACGGCCGTGTGGAACGTCGGGCTGTCCGCCGTCACCGGACCCACGGGGCAGTACGAGCTGACGCAGGTGATCCCCCAAGAGGTCGCAGTCATCACGACGAAGCGCGGCTTCGTGAGCCACGAGACAGTTGTGACACTCGCCGAGCACGAGGTCAGAGACCACGACATCGACATCGTGAGGCTGACCGGCTCCATCTCGGGACAGGTGACCGACTCAGGGTCGGGCCTTCCGATCCCAGGCGTCTCTGTCAGAGCTAGGCTCGGCGATGACATCGCGTCCGCTGCGATGACCGGCGGCGACGGCAGATACGTTCTGTCCGGGCTCTACCCGGGGACCAGCTACGATGTCCACGCGGCGAGAGCCGGCTACTCGGCCGACTCGGAGAACCCGCTCACTGATATCGCGGCCGGCGTTGTCGATGCCGACTTCACGCTGCTGGAGTGCGTCGGGGTCATCACCGGCTTCGTGCTCGACGGCGGCGACGGGGAACCACTGAGCGGCGTCTCCGTCACGGCCGACAACGGGCTGGGGCACTTCGGCACAACGACCTCCGCGGAGGACGGCTCGTTCACGATTGACGAACTGGCCGAGATAGGGGTCTACGACGTGACGGCATCGCTGTACGGCTACTTCGACGCGGTCGCGTACGACGTCGAGTCCGGAGGCGAGGCTCTGACTCTGGACATGCCGAGGAACTTCGCCAGGCTCGCCGGCACGCTGTCGCCCCGTGGCGACGGCGTCGAACTCGGCGAGACGCAGATTGTCGCCACGAACATCGCCTTCGCGGGACACTCTCAGACGGCCATCCCCGACGCGCTGGGCGCGTACGAGATCATGGAACTCAAGCCCGGCAGCTACGTGCTGTCCGTTTCAGGTGGAACCCATCTGGGCACGCCCGCCCAGACGAGCCTCGCGGCCGGAGAGGGCGAGTTCGTGTCCGGAGTCGACTTCACGGTCGAGCGGGCGATCATCGAGAGAATCGATGTCGAAGGACCCGACGAGATAGAGACCGGTCATGCGGTCGTGTTCTCGGGCAGCGTGCTCGCGCAGGGAGAGCGGCTCCTCGATGCCGATCTGAGCTGGTGGGTCGCACCTCTGTGTGCCGGCTCGGTCGCGAGAGCAACGGGCGAACTGCTCATATCCGACGGCTACATCGGTGAGCTCACTGTCTCGGCGCGGGAGCCGGGGTCAGGCGAAACCGGCCGTGCCGAGGCAACGGTCTACGTGACGGTAACGCCGGGCGAGGGCGCCAGCGCGGAGGACTCGCTGGGAGCGACAGTGTACATCGAACCCGGCGCGGTCACGGAGACCAAGTCGGTCTACCTCTCCCACGAGCTCCTGCCGGACGTACGCCGCTACTTGAAGGGCCACATTGTCGAGGAGCAGACATACCACTTCAAGCCCCTCGGGATGTCATTCGATCCCTCCCATCTCCCCCGGCTCGCCGTTCCTGACGAGAGCCGCTCCGGTGGCCTGGTCAGCTGGAACCACGACCTGCTGGCATGGGAGAGACTCGAGGCGCAGCGCGCGGGCGGCTTCCTTGAGCTCGACGTGCCGTCACTCGAGGAGTTCGCGGTATGGACGCGATCGGAACCGCTCGGAGTGTCCGACGTGCGCGCCGTGCCCAACCCGTTCGCCCCGGACAACGGGCCCGTCGTCATCTCCTACGCACTCAGTTCGGACGACGCACGGATGCCGTTCGTGACCGTCAGGATCTACAACATGGCGGCCCAGCTCGTGCGCGAACTCATATCCAACGTGCCTCAGGGCAAGGGCCGGGCATCCGTCGAGTGGGACGGGCTGACGGATTCCGCGGAGGTCGCCCGAAACGGACGGTACGTCGTGGAGGTGATGGCGGAGGATTCATCAGGAGTTGAAACGACCCTCGGAACCGTGGTGCTGGTGAAGTAGTACCAGATTGTGGTGTGGCGCCGTGCCCGCGGACGGTCCGGCGCGATTCCGATGAGAGCGGAGGAGCCATGAAAGCAAGAGCCCTGACTGCCGAGCGGTGCGGACTGTCCCGCGGACTGCTCGCCACGACAGTCACCCTGGCCGCGCTGGCCGCGCTGTCGCTCGGGGCTGACACGGCGTGCGGCGAAGGACTGTCAGACATACCCGGCGCCTTCGTGGACGTCGGGATCGGCGCGGGCGCGATGGGGAGGGGTGGAGCGGTGGTGGCCTCCGTCGAGGGCGCGTCGTCGCTCTTCTGGAACCCGGCCGGACTGGGACAGGCAGAGAGCTCCAGAGAATTCATGGTCGCCTACGGTGACCAGATGGGGCTCGTACCCTACTCGGCCGGCGCAGGACTCCAGCGATTGGGCAACTACACGCTCGGAGTCGGGCTGCTCTACTCCGGCGACGACGTGCTGTCGGAGACGTCGCTGCTGGTCGGCGCCTCAAGGGAATTCAACGTATTGCCCTGGGCCCCCGACCGGGCCGCCGGCGTCGGAGCGACACTTCGAACGCGCTGGGCCTCGTACGGGAACAACGAGAGCGCGGGAGAACAGGTCACGGGCAGTGCACTGGGTCTCGGACTAGACATCGGCGCGCTGATACCGCTCACCGACTCGACCACACTGGGTGTCACCGGACGTGACGTCGTCAGCGTGCTGAACTGGGACTCGTCCGCGGCCGGCTCCTACGGAGAGAACGTGCCCGCGGCCCTCGGCATAGGCGTCGCCATGAGGCCTCACGACCGCATTCTTCTGGAGGTCGATCTGGACAAGTCCCTCCACCGGGACACGAACGGTATCGTCAGGGCCGGGGCCGAACTGGCGCTGTTCGGCATGGCCTGCCTGCGCGGCGGCTACGTCACGACCCTGTCTGAGGACGAACACGATGAGTACTCGATCGGAGCCGGAGCCACATTCCCGGCCGGGTCGACCGTGATGACCCTTGATGTCGCTTACCTGTTCGGACATCTCGACAACACGCTTCGTTTCTCGCTCGGAGTCGCGCTCTAACATATCGAGGCCGGGGAGCCATCTCCCCGGCCTCGATATATCTTGTCCCCATTGATCGGGGGTTATGCTCTGCGGCGTTGAGGCTACCAGCGTATGGCGCCGGGCTTCACTTGTATCCAGAGCGCCTTGTTCTTCCCCTTGCCCGTGAGCACGGCCCTGTGCTCGCACTTGGCGGAAAAATGGAGGCAATCCCCCGGCTCAATCATGAACTCGTCATCATCAACGGTCACCCGAGCCTGGCCCGCCAACATCACGATCGCCTCCTCACCATCGTGCGAATGGGCCGGGAACGCCCCGCCCTCGTTCTCGTCCACGAGAACCAGCGTCACGCGGCCCGCGGGGATCCCGCTGGTCAGCGCCCTCGCAGTAACGAAGGCATCGTCGTCGCTCCCGAGAAGCACGGTCTCCCTGTTCTCCTTCTTGACGACCGAGACGCGCGGCAGCGGCTCCTCCTCGACGAAGAAGGCCGTGTCTTTACCCAGGGCGCCCGCTATCCTCCGGAGGGCCCCCACGGTCGGCGACGTCTTCCCACGCTCGATCTCAGAGATGTGCGTCGGAGACATCCCCGAGGACTCGGCGACCTCCTTGAGTGTCATCTCCTTCAGCTTCCGGACTTCCTTAAGGCGCTTCCCAACCTCTTGCGTAGTCGGCATGTCACTCCCTCTCGAAACGCGGCAGGGCACCTTCAGCCCCAGCCAGCCAGCAGTTCGCGGCCCGTGCAGAATCTCCACCAAATCGTAACACGGCGGGCTGACCGCGTCAAGCCGGAATGCCGCCCCCGCCTGCGGTCGAGTTGACACCCCACAAGGCCGGTGATAGAGTCTCATGCAATTCGTCCCGCTGGCTCGTGTTGGAGCCCGTTCTCCGGGAGTCCGACGCCCGTCACTCTCAGTGAGGAGAAAGACAATGACAAGGCGCAGTCTCGTGCTCGTCACCGCTCTGGCTCTCACCGCTCTCCCGTCCCTGGCCGCCGCGCAGCATACCTACGGAGACGGTTTCGGGATCGGCGGCGTTCTTCTCCCCAGTGGGTCCCCGACCCTCCTGGGAATCACCCGAATTGGAGACTCCCTGGGGCTGGAATTCTCGCTAGGGCTGAACGTGCAGGACGACGGCGACTTCTCGTCAACCGACATCGGGGCGGCTGTCGCTGTCAAGAAGTACCTGACCGACCGCAAGCAGTTCCAGCCGTTCTTCGGCGGCCGTTTCGGATTCCATCACGGGCGCGACAACGGGCGCGACGATGTGGACGACACGCTGTTCGGAGTAGCAGCTATTCTGGGAGGCGAGTACTTCGTCACCAGAAAACTCAGCTTCGAGGGCGAGCTGGGCTTCAGACTCTACTTCGGCTCGATCGAGATCGGAACCGGTACCAGACTCGCGGCGCTCTTCTATCTCTAAGGAGGGCGAGTGCGGGCGATCCACACACTGGCGGTCGTGCTGCTGGTCGCGGGCCTGACAGGGTGCGCGGACGAGGAGAGTCCGGCGGTGTCGGAGGACACACCGGTCGCTCTCTCACCTGTCAGGTTCAGCCGTGAGTACGTCACGGTGGAGCCGTCCCGGGGCGCGACGAAGGTCAGCGCTCTCTACTACTTCCGCAACGACTCGGACAGGCGCATCAGGCAGGGAATCCGCTACCCCTTCCCCGTGGACAGGTTTCACCTGTACCCGAGGGTCGTCCGTGTGTGGGAAAAGCGCGGGGACGACTTGAGACCGATGGGATTCGTACACAGAGACCGCTACGTGCTGTGGAACATGGAACTCGAGCCGCGCGAGGAGAAGATAGTTCGGGTCGACTACTTCCAGGAGATCAGGCGACCCCGCGCCGTCTACATCGTGACGACCACGAAGGAATGGAGACGGCCGATCGAGCTGGCCGAGTTCGAGTTCCGCATCCCGGCCGAACTGGACAGCGTCAGCCTCTCGTTCGAACCCGATACGCGGACGGTCGTCGGCGACACGATCGTCTACTACATGAAGCAGATCGACTTCATGCCCGACGCGGACCTGGTTGTGACGTGGAAGGAATAGGACCTGCCGGTCCTAGACCAGGCCCGACTGATCCTTCAGCTTCTTTTCCTTCTTCTCCTTCTTCTTCAGCTTCTTTTCCTTCTTGGACAGAACGGCCTTCTTCTTGTCTGCGCGACCGACTCGTTCTCTGCGACACATACAGTCACCTGCCCTTCGCTATAGGTCGAACCCGGGATTCACCGTCCTCTTCGCACTTGGCGCTCCGGTGAAATCGAGTTCGTAGGTTCTGTTGGTCAGGAGCTTCCCGTTCTCATGGAACACGAGTAGTCTGAGAGTCTCGAAGCACCCGTCCGACCGCGGGTAGGGAAGAAACGCGCGTACCTCCTGACGGTCCCGGTACAGCAGATGCGCACCGTCCGTGTGGTCCTCCGGCAAATTGCCGTCCATGCTTGTGTTCCAAGGGTAGACGCCCTTGATGAGCGAGCCGGATCTCGTCGCCTCGGCGATCAGGAAGACGTACCCCCTGGCGCGTTCATACGTATCAGCCGGGTTCGTGAAGTTCAACGTCACCTGCATACCCCGGTCGGGAGACGTCCGCCACTCGTAGGTCATCTGGCTCAAGACGACCTGGGGCTTCGCCTCTTCCACGTCGTCTGGGCTGCGGGTGACGACCCCACGGGTCCTGGCCGCTGCCGCCGTCTTCTCGTCCAGCGGTTCCGGCTCGGGCTTGGCGGCGGGCTCGTCGGAACTCGTCGTACACCCGGCGACAATGAGACAACCAAGAAACACAAACACCAGCACCACGATCAGTCTGCTCATGACTTCAGCCCTCGATGTGTTGGCCCGAGCTATCGCGCGGGTAAGCGGACGGTTTCCCCGTCCGCGGTGTACTCGATGACTCTTATGCCCAGTCTACTGAAGAACCTCATTATACCCAGAGAGAGTTCCGCAACGCGGCCGCCCGGGACAGCGCTCTCCGCGAGCTTGATGTGAGTAGCACCGACACTGCCGTCCCCGATGGTCCCGTCGAGCGCGTGCCATGTCTCGCCGGTCCAGACCTCGACCCACATGTGGTATGCGAACTCCCCGTTGGTGTGGACGACACCCGACACGATCTTCGACGGGATCGCGACACAGCGCGTCATCGTCGCCAGCAACACCGCGTGTTCGCTGCAATCGCCGCTCGTACTCTCGAGCACTTCTCTCGCGGAAGCGAACCCCACGCCCAGGCCCTTGTCCTCGATGAAATCGAAGACCCAGCGCTCTATTTGTGTCGCGCCCTTCCAGGAATCCTGCTCAGCACCCCACACCGACTTGGCGGCAGTACCCAGAATGCGGGGATGCCAGGTCTGCATCAGCGGATTCCCGTCCAGGTAGTCCTTCAGAGGAGTGCTTCTCACCGGAAACTTGATCGTGGTCCCCGACTCGGGCACCACGCGCGAGACCCTCAGGAGAACGCCACGGTCCGTGGTTCCCTCAATACGCTGCCTGACGTCCTCGGGCAGGAACTCCGCGACGTCGCCACCCTCTATCCACACTTCGTAGAGCGCGTCGTCGACGTCGCGCGCCGAACGTATCGCGACGTTGGTCGCGATCGCCGAGACCGCCAGGATGTCCGCCGCCTCCTTCTCGCGAAGAGCGATGTCACTCGTGGTCCTCTCGCGGGTCGTCGCGATCTCAGGCACTTCCTCGCGCCAGAGCCGGCCGTCGTCACTGCGCCACTCGATGAACTCCATGCCCTCGTATAGATCGGACGTCAGCACGAGCTTCGTGACGTCTCGAGTCTCCCCGAGGATATCGAGTCTCTCCGGACCAACGACGCGCACCGCGTAGGTCGTGATCTCCTCGAAATCTGGATCGAAAGCCTTGAACGAGTATTCACTGCCGGCCGCGAATCCCTGCGAGACGTGCAGCGCCTCGATCGCCCTGGGGAACAGCACGTTGCCCTCGTACGGAACCGTACCGAAAACGGCGTCCCTGCCGTCAGACTTCCGCAGCCGCAGCCTGTCGGAACCAACCGTCACCTCGAGTACGAGCGTCTCGACCGCCATCTTCCGCGTCTGACGGTAGCTCAGAGCATGGCCGTCTGGGGATTCGATCCACTCGTCGACACCCTTGATCGAGACGAGATCCTCACCACGTCTCATCGTGAAATCGGATTCCACGGCGGTCGTTGTTCGCCCGTCGGCATCTCTGACAACAGTCTCGTGTGTGTAACCCATGGCTGCGCCCGCGAGACTGGCCTCGAACCAGATGTCGCCAGGATCTTGCGCCGGCGCCGCCAAAGCAACCAGCACGACTGCTACCGCGAGCGCGGCGGGCGCGCTCCGTGTCCACGTGTTCAACAGTACCCCTCCGTCCATGCAGCCGAGGTCTCAGTCCTCAACGCTTGACGTCCGCCCTTCTCACTTCTTCTCCTCTGCCTTGAGTTGAAGAAGACGCTCCTCCAGGGCCGCCTTCCGCGACCGAAGGTGCTCCATCTCTATCCAGAGGCGGTTGACCTCGCGCCTGAGCTCGGTGGTCTCGTCCATCTGAAGCGCCGTCAGGTTCGCCTTGTACATCTCCTCGGCGTTCAGTATGTCGTTGTCGAGGTCGGAGATCTGTCTCTCGAGGATGTCCGGACTGTCGGGAAGCGCAGCGCCGGAGCCAGTGGTCCCGGCACATCCGACCAGCGCAACAACACCTACCGCTGCGAGCAAGAAAACGGCCACACTCACGACTCGTCGAGTCATGTTACCTCCTTGTGGGTCGGCCCGGCGTCGCACACGCGACGTGCGCGTTTGAGCCGGCAATCAGCTGTCCACAGTGGCGACAGCGGGCACGAAACTTGTTATGGGTATTCTAGAGGCCGACTCGAAGCAGTGTCAACCCTCTCTTGCCGCCGGGCGGAGCGGCACGACCGGCAGTCCCCGCGGCGGCGCGGGGCACATCGCGACTCAAGCAATGCACGTTGGGGCACCGCTCTGCAGCCCGCATTCTTGACAGCGCCCCCTCGTCGTGTCACAATTGTGACGAGGAAACGAACTGCTCATTCGATGACGGGCGTCAGAGCCCTTCTGCAACCGGGAACTGGTAATGTACAACTGGCACGAACTCGAACCGGAGATAGCGCGCATTGCCGCGCGCCTCACCCCCGACGAGATGCTCCAGCAGGATCTCGCACAGGAGATGCGGATCGACATCTGGCGCGCTCCTGAGGGGAAACCGAAGGGGTGGTATCTCTCCAGTGCCAGGTGGCAGGCTCTGAAATTCATGACCCGGACGGCCATCGACTGCCCGGATGCAGACCTCGACCGTCAGATCATGCTCTACGGCGTTCTCGGCGACGTCGACCCCGAGGTGCTGCGATTTGTGCCGACGGAGTGGCACGAGATCCTGCTGTCATCCCCCATCGATAAGGTCCAGGAGAGCTTCGCCCTGTCGATCGAGGTCAACGACACCATCAGTCACCTCACACCGCGCCAGCAGGAGATCCTATACGCTATCACGCAGGGCTTCACTCAAACGGAGGTCGCGGAGACACTCAGCGTCTCGCGAAGGACCGTTGCCACCGAACTGACACGCATCAGGGCCGCATTCCGCGAGATCGAGGATTCTCGCTACCCCACCGTATAGGGCCACTACAGGCGTTCTTGAGCAGGAATTCGGCCGCAAGAGAGAATTCCGCCCCCCGGACCGAAAAAACACTGCGCATCACAGGGGGGTTCCCGGTATTAGCATTATGAAGGGGCCAGCGCGGCCCCATTTTTTTGTGCCCTGACTGCCCCGCTTCTCGTGCCCTGACTGCCCCACTCTTCGTGCCCTGATTCACCAGTCTCGCGTGCACGCCGGGCCCCTGCGGGCCTGTCATGCTCAGACGTTGCAGAGAGCCGACCCATCCGGGTCGGCTCTCTGCCTGCATTCAGAGCCACTTGAGAGATCTGAAGAGCGTGAGACCGCGCACGGCCACCCTGCACCTGCCGGCGGGCGTTCCCCTCGTTCCGGCTAGCTCCCGTCGCTCGCCTGGACGCCCGTTCCCCAGATGTCCGACAGCATCGACTGCTCGTCGTCCGCCAGCTCGACGTCCGATCCCCCACCGTTCCCTCCGTCCCTCGGCCGCTCCTCGCGGACGAACAGAGACACCACGGAGTTCAACGCTCGCTCGAGTGACACGCGGTCCGAAACCACTATCGGATTCATGAGGCCGTCGCCCGGTGACACCGTGAAGCTGCCCGGGGATACAGCCACGTCCGCCAGCCTCCGGTCGCCCATGCGAAAGGAGATGCCTTCGTCGGATTCCGTGGTCGCGATCCGGCCATCCAGACCGTCGACGCCCGACCTGAAGAGAGCGAGCAGCGTCCGCACGGCGCCAGACTCGATGATGTCCCGGGTCGCGGCCTTGTCGCCGCCGGACATGTCGTCCGTCCGTCGCGCCACCGACGTGGTGATCCGCTCCTGAACCGAGGGCGTCACGTCCTCGAGCAGGACCTCCGCGGCCCCGTCGATAAGGAAGTACTCCGCACGGACAAGCCGCACCGGTACGTCCGGCATCGCTCTGACCACCGCGAGTACCGACGCGGGGAATCGCGACGCGACGAACACGAAGACGGGGTCTTCGATCCGGACGACACCGTCGCTCGTGTAGGCCTTGAGAAACAGCCGGCGGTTCTGCTCGTACCATTGTGTGTGATCGAAGACGCGGGTCGGCACCTCGCCCGCGCTGTCCAGCACGACATCTACGAAGACCGGCCGCCCGTCGTCGTCCACAAGCAGGAGATCAACACCGGTCGGGCCCTGCATGTCACCGTCCACGACTCTGGCGCCGGCGTGCACGCTGTCGGCTCTCGCGACCAGCGCCCTCCTCAGTTGAGCTGACTCCGGCAGCTGGATCCGTTCTATCCTTGTCGTCATGGTCAGTCCTCCCTGCGATCCGCCGGCCGCGTTCCCCCGCCCCGCGGGCCGTCGCTCCTCGTCAGTTCCAGCACATTCGATGCTATTTGCCGGAGCGACAGAGCTGACGCGGCGTCCGGACGCGACGAAACTATGGCGCCCCTCTCCCGCTGCTCCGCGCCGAGTCCCGGCTCGGGAAGGACGGCTCCGAGAAGGTGCACGTCCACAGACAATAGACGCTTGGCGGCGGCCTCCATCTTCGCGTGGAAGGCCCTTGCGTAGCTCTCGCTGGAGGCCCCGTTGACCACGAGGGCGGCCGAATCCCGGTTGGACTCGCGCCGGACCCGCTTCAGAGCGACGAACGCGTGTTCGAAGCCCCGGCGTCCGGGCCGCGCCGTCACGATGTAGGCCGACGCATGCGCGGCAAGACGCGAGAGCAGTTCCGTCCTGCACACGGGGACATCAACAACAACGAAGTCCATGGGTGTCCGCCCGGATTCCGGAACGTCCATGTAGATCACGCCCCCGGCATCCAGCGCGTCGCCCTCTCCCTTCCCCCCACTCGACCAGTCGGTAACCACAACACCCGAATCGGTCACGATGTTCGGAGCGGGCGCTCCAGCGCCTGTCAAAGGAGACAGGTAGTGCCACGAAGGAAGACCGAGGAAGTACCGCGCGTTGGGTATCCGGGGGTCGGCATCGAAGAGCGCCACGCGGCCGAACGGCACCAGTGCCTGCGCCAGGTTGACGGCGACCGTTGACTTCCCGGGAGAATCGTCACCACCCGTCACGACGAAGAGCCGCGTCCGGCGCTGCTGTGCACTCTCCGCCACCACGCCGCGGCGCTCGGCATCCGCGTCATCCCGTGGCGCGTCGCCCGGGCGCACCGCTGCCTCCGGTGGTTCCTCTGCGCTTTCCCCTACATCGGAGAAGAAGAGGTGGGAAACATCTGCAAGTGTCTTCGGGGAACTGCTGCCCGCGTCCTCGTCCATTTCGCCCTGTCCGGAGATGTCAGATCCAAAGCTGCGTTCTCGAGCGAGTCTCTGTCTGGCCCCTGCGGTACACCTCGACCTAGTCCCTGCGGTATTGCTCGACCTGGTCCCTGTGGTACACCTCGACGACGCAATCCTCGTTCGGTGCGGACCTGTTCTCGTTGGCCGGGTCAGCACACCACGCCCCGTCGATAACGAACTTGTAGAGGTGTCTGCCGGGAGTCAGGTCCAGCTTGGCGTGCCAGACACCGTTGTTGTTCTTCGTCAGCTTCACACCGTGCTCGCGGTCCCAGTTGTTGAAGCTGCCGACGAGCTCGACGTCGTTCGCCTCAGGTGCCACGAGTGAGAAGAGAACCCCGCCCTCGACGAAGTGCGGGCCGGGCTGCGCCAGTATCCACTCGTCCATTCCCGGCGCGAGCTCTGAATCGGGGACCGCGCTCACGGGCTTGAAGTCACCTTGCTCGAGCGCTGCTTCGTCCGCCAGGACCTCTCCGGCGAGCCGCTCGTAGTCGCGAGCCCCTTTGCAGCTCCTGGCGTAGTGTGAGATGGAGACACCCCAGTTGGCCGCTTCTCTGAAGCGCACCGTGCTGCATATGATGGTCTCGAACATCTCCCGTCCGAAACGCGTCCTCGCCTCCCGCAGGAACTCCTTGGAGAACCTGGTCCGGCCGTCGAACATCGTCAGGAGCACCCTCACGCGCTTCCGCATCCCCAGTTGATCGCGGACGAGCTTGATGGTCTCCATGACCTTGAGCGCGCCGTGAAGAGCGAAGTAGGACGGCTCCATTACGATGATCGCCTCACCCGCCGCGACGATCGCGTTGAAGGTCAGAAGTCCGACGCTCGGCGGACAATCGATGAACACGTAGTCGTAGTCGGCAGCCGCAGCGTCGAGCTTCCATCGCAGCTTGTTCTCTCGGTCGGGCTGTCCCGACAGCTGCTGCTCAACAGCGGAGAGCACGACGTTGGAGGGCACAACGTCCAGGTTCTCGGTCGCCGGTACGACGACGTCCGAGATCCGGACGGCGGGGTCCATCAGCAGATCGTACGTCGACCTCTCGAGGTTGTCCGTCTCAATGCCAAGACCCACCGATGCATGCGACTGGGGATCGCAATCGATGAGCAGGACGCGCTTTCCCATGTCCGCGAGGAACGAGGACAGGTTGACTGCCGTGGTCGTCTTCCCACAACCGCCCTTCTGATTCACAACGACGATTGAGCGCATCGAACCTCCCACCGTGGATGGACCTACACACCGCCCGCGCGTGCGACCGCGCGCGGTGTGCCGTATCATAGTAAGCAACCGCGGCCGGGCCGGTCGGTCCGGCTCGCCAAGGTACTGTTCTGTTCGATAAGTGTGCGGACGGCGAAACGTTAGCCAATACTGGAAGTACTGTCAAGGAGGTTCTTGGCGGAAGCAGGTAACGCATGGGTACAGCGTGGCCCCCTCCCAATTCTCCGAGCCACTGCCCGGACCGCGTGATCGCGAACGCGCACCGGGGCCACACAGAAGATGCTTGACGGATAGTCATCAACCTGTTTGTCTGCGTCATACCGAAGTGCCGGTGCTAAGAGTTCGTGTAGTCTGGCGAAACTCATGAGAAGGGAGGGCTCCATGGTTGCTCGAACCCGCTGCCTCGCGGTACCGGCGTGCGCTACGATGGTCCTGCTCGCGGCCGTTCCGGCATCGGCGCAGATCGAGGATCTGATATCCGCCTACACGGGCGCCAACGCGGAGGGCTATCTCGAGCCGCTGAAACTGGCCATAGGCGCGGATCTGCATAGCGCGCTGTTCTGCTCGGCCTACATCCCTGAGGAGGGCCTCCACATATCCCTCGAGGCTGGGCTGATGACGGTCCTGTTCTCGGATGACGATCGGACATTCAAGGCCACCACGGAGATGGGCTTCTCTCCGGAGACGACGGTAGATGCGCCGACCGTGGTTGGCTCGGGCGATGCGATTATCGTCGAGGGGCACGGCGGGACGGCGTTCGCGTTCCCGGGCGGCCTGAACCTTACATCCTTCTCGCTAGTCGCCCCGCAGCTGCGCATCGGATCGTTCAAGGGTACCGAAGCGCTGTTCCGCTACATGGCCATCGACTCCGGCGACGTCGAGGTAGGCAACGTAAGTCTCCTGGGCTACGGCCTCAGGCACAGCATCTCCCAGTACATGACCGATCCTCCCGTCGACCTTGCGGCGGGGTTCATGTACCAGACCTTCAACCTGGGCGACGACCTGATAGACGCCACGGCCTTCACGTTCGGAGTGCAGGTCAGCAAGCGAATCCCGTCCGGGTTCGCCGTCATAGAACCTTACGCGGGCCTCTCATACGATACGTTCCAGATGGACGTTGCCTACGATGACGAGGACGACGATCCCGTGTCGCTCGAGTTTAATTCCTCGTCGACCGCCCATTTGACACTTGGCCTCCACGCCCAGGCGTCCATCGTGTCGCTCTACGGCGAGTACAACCTGGCGAAGCAGAGCGGCTTCGCTTTCGGCATGGGCTTCGGATTCTAACCAGCAAGGAGCGAGGACTATGAGCAACAAGATGAGACGGATCATCGCACTCCTAGTTGTCCTCGGCCTTGCCGTGTGCATCACCGGATGCAATCTGCTCCACGATAGGGTGATCGACGTCGTTCTCCGGAACACCTACGAGATGGACTTCGAGGAGCGCGAGGACTCGGCCGACTACGTCGGCGATTCCGAGGAGATCGATGTCGCGGAGGACATCGACGACGCGCTGGAGTCTTTCGACCCGCCGCTCGACCGCGACGACATCACCGACGCGAGGCTGCTGTCGGCCTCATACGAGGTAACGTGGCTCGAGGATCCGGGACACGACTGGGAGATCTCGGGCAGGATCTGGTTGCAGTACGGGCGGGACGAAGAGGTCCTCGTTGACTACTCCGGGGAGTCACTCTACGACGCACTCGGCGCCGGCGAAATCTACGCCGACCTCAACCCGTCTGGCGTCGACCTGTTCAATGAGGCACTCGATGACTTCCGAGGTGGCCAGGACCCGATCCTGACGTTCTGGATGAACAGCGACGACTGCACCCCGGCCCCTTCCGCGAGCGACAGCCTCAAGTTCAACTGGACCGCCCATGTCTACATGTACGTGGTCTCGCCATTCAGTCTGGAGGTCTTCGACATATTCGAGTAGTCGGGAGGCACGTCACCCGACATCATCTGCGCTCAGAGGTCGCCGGCACGACGCTGGCGGCCTCTGAGCGTACGGCCGTCGGGGCACAGCACTCGGTCCCGACAGAGCCACCGCAGGCCCCGTCAACCCTCGCCCTCAGAGAATCGGTCAGACCGGGTACATGGTGACCCACCCTGCAGGACCTGAAGGTACGATCCAGGTCGCACGGTAGCAACATGAAGAGACGCGGGTCAAGAGTGGGGTCGCGTTCGTGGAGGATGGTGAGTGGGGAGCGGTAGCTCCGGGAGCCGTTTTTCCGGGCTAGGTTGTAGAAGAGCTGGTAGGTGGTGACCTTCGCGAAGAAGTCGTCTCTCGAGGAGAAGCGTTCGATATCGAAGAAGTCGGGTTCGATGGTAGCGTGTACGGACTCGACGTCGGCGTTTGCGTTGCAGCACCCCGGCGGGATGTAGGCGTGGGTGGCTTCCATGAGTGACTCGATGGTATGGACGAAGCCGGTGAGCTTCTCTCTGACTACTCCTCCCTCGAACTCGGTGCCATTGTCGGTCTGGATGTGGACCTTCGTGGTGTCGATACCGCGGTTCCTGAGGTGTTCGAGGAAGCGTTTGACGGTGAGTTCCGCGTAATTGACGGAGAGAGAGTCACCGTAGGAGAGGAACTGAGCACCGGTGGCGATCTCTCTGATCGTGTACTGGAACCCGGGTAGTCCGGAGCGGCGCATCTGCGGGTAGTAGTTCGGGATGTCGTTGAGGTATTTGACGTCCATCTGGAAGCGTGTGAAGGGCTTGCAGGCTTGTTTGATAGCTCTGAGGTCGTTCCTTCTCTTGTGCTTCCTGGGCCGTCTTCTGCTGAGTCCGTTCTCCCGCTTGACTCGTGCGATGGAGCCGACTCCGTAGGGGAGATCAAACTCGTGCTTGAGATGTCTGGCGCCGAAGCCCGGAGTCTTTCTGATCTGTCTGAGGATGTTCTTCTCAGCATCCGGAGAGAGCTTGTGCGGGCAGGAGTGCGGAGCTCTGCTCCTGTCCCTGAGTGCACTGAGGCCTTCAGATCCGCGTCTTCTGACCCACTTCCTGACGGTGTTCCTGGAGCACTTAAAGGCTCTGGCGGTGGCCCTGATGCCGTGCTTGCGGGCGTGCTGTACCATCCTGAGCCTGAGATCGAAGATGTAGTCTTTGGATCGGATCATGGTATAGTATCCGTCGGGGCACATGAGCACCTCTTCCTTCTGCGGGTTCTGATCGACACGCAGTCTAGCGGAGGCGTCTCTTTGTGTCCCCCTTTCTTTTGTTGGAGCGGTGTCTGGGTCGTCTGAAGCTCTCGGAGGCCAGTATCTCCTTCAGATGACAATGGGTTCTGGAGCCAAAGCAGGCCAACTTCCTCGCCCTGCTGGGTGGGTCACGATGTACCCATGCGTTGCCTCGCCCTCAGAGAATCCACTATACACTGGAACGACAATCAGGTAGAATAGAGGTTGGTCTGTCCAGGCCACGGGATTCGCGGACAGCAAGCCTCAGGCGCTGCCCCTTGTGACGAGCCACGTCCGCGAGCGAGCAGGCCCGGACCGCCCGGAGCGTCCTCATATGATCGGCAAGACGGTCTGTCACTACAAGATCCTCGAGGAACTCGGCGGCGGAGGCATGGGCGTCGTCTACCGCGCCGAGGACACCAGGCTCAAGCGCACGGTAGCGCTCAAGTTCCTCTCCCCCGAACTCACTCGCGACGAGCGCGCCAAGCATCGGTTTGTAATAGAGGCTCAGGCCGCCTCCCAGCTCGACCATCCCAACATATGCGCCATCCACGATATCGAGGAGACCGAGGACGGACAGCTCTTCCTCGTTCTGTCGTGCTACGAGGGTGAGACGGTAAGACAACGTCTCGAGAAGGGTCCCATGCCCATCGACGAGGCGGTCGGGCTCGCGATCCACGTGGCCAGAGGAATGGAAGAGGCTCACTCGAGGGGCATAGTCCACAGGGACATCAAGCCGGCCAACATCTTCATGGCCGAAGACGGCAGGGCGAAGATACTCGACTTCGGCCTCGCGAAGCTCGCCGGGCAAACGAGGATCACGAGGGTCGGCAGCACGGTGGGAACCGTTGCCTACATGTCGCCGGAGCAGGCGCACGGAGGCGACGTTCAGGCGCCGACGGACATATGGTCGCTCGGCGTCGTGCTTTACGAGGCGCTGACGGGCGGGCTGCCCTTCCCCGGGGAGCGGCCGGAGGCGGTGCTCTACTCCGTCGTGCACGAGGAGCCGGAGCCGCTGGGCGCGCTGCGGCACGACGTGCCGCCGGAGCTCGAGGCTATCGTCGACAGGTGCTTGAAGAAGGACCCCGACAAACGCTTCACCGACGCGGCTGAGCTGGTCTCTGCCCTCGAGCAGCTGGGGCTCGCGCGCACGTCCCGCTCGTCTCTCATTGGAATCGGTTCCACAACAAGAATTCCGGTTCTGCGCGCGCGGAGGCGCGGGCGCGTTGTGGCGGCGGTCGTGCTGGTTCTGGCCTGCGTGGGGCTCTTCGCGCTGCCGCGGGGCAGAAGCGCGGTACGGAGCTGGTTCGGCGGCGGCACGGAGCTGCCTGAGCTGAAGCAGCTGGCTGTCCTCCCCTTCCGGGATGCCGGTGACGGGTCCGACGCCGCGTTCGTCGATGGCCTGCGTCGCCACCTGATATTCAGGCTCAGCCGACTCGAGCAGTTCGACGACGACTTCCGCGTCATTTCCGCGACCGAACTCCGCACCTACGACGTCACGACGCCGGAGGCGGCCTTCAATGTCACAGGCGCGACATACGCGCTCGAGGGCACTGTCGTGCGTAGCGGCTATAGCGTCAGCCTGTGGCTTGACCTCGTTGATGCGCGATCGCGCGAGAAGGTGGACGACCGGCAGTGGCAGGATAGCCTCGCGAACGTGGCCGCGTTCCAGGAGGATCCTGTTGTCGCGACGGCGGACATGCTGGGACTCACCCTTCAGGAGGAGGGCCGCCGGGCGCTGTCCGCGGGGGGCACAACCGTCCCGGGCGCGTTCGACGCGTACATCGGCGGGCTCGGGCGACTGTGGGCCGAGAAGGATGACTCAACCGACCACACGGCGGACGCGATCGTCCTTCTGGAGGAAGCAGTCGCATTGGACCCGTCGTTCGCGCTTGCATACTCCGACCTCGGCCGTGCGCACTGGAACGCGTTCGTGGCGACGAAGGACCCCGAGGAATCGATGAAGGCGGCGGAGAGCGCGCGGCTCGCGATCCGGCTCGACGATCGTCTCGCGAGCGCCCACATCGTCGCGGGCATCGTGGAGAACCACAATGAGGACTTCCCGGCGGCCATTCGGGAGTTCAGGCGGGCTCTCGACATAGATCCGGTCAATCGAGAGGCACGGCATCGGCTCGCCGATGCAAGCGTGTCCGCCGGTGACCTCGCTCTCGCCGAGACTATCTACAAGGAGGCGATCGACGTCAGGCGGAAGCACTGGCGCGCGCACTACGACCTGGGGCACTTCTACTACAACCAGGGTCGAAACGATGATGCGCTGCGCGCGCTCCACGAGGCGTCCGCCCTTGCCCCGGGCAACTGGAAGCCCTACACCTTCATCGGCTGCATCTACTACGACACAGACCGACTTGACGAGGCGTGGGTCATGATGGAGCGATCCGCGGAGGTGGCGCCATCGCCGGAGGCCTATAGCAATCTCGGCACGTTCTACTTCGCCGAGGCTCGCTACGCCGACGCATCGAGAATGTACGAGATGGCCCTAGAGCTGGACGACAGTAGCTACATCACCTGGGGCAATCTCGCAGCGGCCAGCGACGTGATGCCCGGCGGAGAAGAGAGGGCGAGCGAGTGCTACGCCCAAGCGCTGGAGCTGGCGTCTGAGCAGCTGGAATCCACGCCGCGTGACGCGGATCTTCTGGCCTCAATGGCCTCGTACAACGCTGAGCTCGGAGACAGCGCGAGGGCGTGGGACTACCTGGGCAGGTCGATGGCGCTCCATCCCGACGACGAGGCGGTGATGTTCCAGATCGGCCTGATTCACGAGGTGCTGGATGACAGGGAGACGGCGCTCCACTGGATCGGCAGGGCCTTGGAGAACGGCTTCTCCAGGGAGCAGGTGGAGAGCACGCCATCGCTGAGGGAGTTCTGCACGGACGAGCGCTACCCTCGCCTGGCCCACGGCGGCAACGGCAGGTAGCGAGAGGCGAGGCACGAGAGCACTGATATGGTCGACGCGATCTGGTCCCTCGCGCAGGCCACATGTGGAGTGGACCGCAGGGCCCAAGGCCTAGGGAGAGGAAGATGGACGCTCCAGCCGTGAAGGAGACGGAGAAGGAGATGAGAACCAGCAGGGTAAGGAGCTTCGCGATCCGCAAGGAAGTGGGCACACCGAAGGAAGTGGTGATCGAGAAGCTCAGCACGCCGGTTCTGAGGATCGACCGGATCAGGGCAAACCCCGGGGATACGATTCGCTGGGAGGTTGACGCCAACCACAAGATCAGCATATGGTTCCCGCGCGCGGGTGTGTTCGTTACACCCGTGATCGCCGTGATGCACGAGGGATCGGTTGAGGCGACGATTCGTGACGACGTTCTGGACGGCGTGAAGGATGCTGACAAACCTCTGGTGTGCGAGTACGCCATCTACGACCACACCGAGCACGAGTTCGTGACCTGCGAGTCGCATCCGAAGATCGAGATCCCGAAGCCGGGGCCGTAGTGCTACTTCCGGTAGAACGGTGATCGTCGACGCGGCTCCATCTCCCCACGACCCACACTTCCGGCAGGAACAGACCAGAGTCCTGCCCGAAGTGTGGGTA
>JAUWCJ010000025.1 GCA_030609365.1 Candidatus Eiseniibacteriota bacterium
GAGCGACTCCAGCGGCTTGCCGATCGACCGCTCGGCGCCCTCCAGCTTCAGCTCCTGCCAGAACGAGGCGTGAAACGTCATGAGCTCGGGCGTGGTCTTCGCTCTCGGAAGCCTGAGGTACGCGTAGTACGGGAAGTAGTGGTGCGGCATCACGATGTCGAACTCATGCTCTTCGAGCAGTCGTGACATCACGAGACCGGAGCGGTGGAGTGCGTCACGCGTCCGTCCGCCGAAGTGCCGGCGGCTGTCGGCGCGCCCATATCGGTGCACAGTGAAACCGAAGAGGTCCTCCACATCCGGCGTACCGGACCGCGTTCTCTGACCGACCATGTGGACCTCGTGTCCTCGCGCCGCGAGCCGGCGCATGGTCTCGTAGGCCACGCGCTCCACACCGCCGAAACTGTCCGGGTAAAAGAACTGGTTGATGCAGAGGATCTTCACACTGCGCTCCATTCCTACGCCCTGCCTTTCTCCGGAAGCAGCTCCTCGTAGACGTCGAACACCGCGGCCGCGCATGCCTCCAGGCTGAACTCCTCCTCCACCTTCCGCCTGCCCTCGATGCCCATGGCAGAGGCGCGCTCCCGGTCACCCAGCACGTCGACCATGGCATCGGCGAGACCCTCGACGTCGCGCGGACTCACGAGAATGCCGGTTCTCCCGTCATCGACGGCCTCGCTTATCCCGCCGACGTCCGTGGCTATGACCGGACGCCGCGACGACATCGCCTCGAGGATGACGAGCGGCAGACACTCGTCCTCCGATGGGAGCAGCAGCACGTCCGAGGCAGCCAGAAGCCGTGGTATGTCGCGGCGGAAACCGACGAAGAACACTCGGTCGGAGATTCCCAGCTCCGCGGCCTCCGCGCGGAGCTCACCCTCCAGCTCACCGTCCCCGGCAAATATCATTCTGAGGTCCGGCACGCGCGCGGCGGCCAGCCTCATGGCTCTCATTGCGTAGTTGTGGCCCTTGCGCGCCGCGAAGCGTCCTATGAGAAGCGCCACTCTGTGGTTGGACGAAAGCCCAAGCTCTGCTCGGACGGCGGCAGCGTCGATATCCTCATCGAATCTCTCGACGTCCATGCCGTTCCGTATCGCCACGATTCTCTCGGGCGGAACGTGGTAGTTTGAGATCAGCATGTCGCGGCTCAACTCGGACACCGCAATCGTTCTGTCCAGCAGCCTGTTGGTGCACCGTACGAGGAACGTGATAATCTGCCGCCCCATCGGAAAGTGCGAGTCAGGCGAGAGAGCCAGATGCTCCGTCGCAACCACTACCTTCGCGCCGCTCAGCCGCGCTGCCACGACCGCGGGCAGACAGTTCCGCGGGTGCGTCTTGTTGATGTGCACGAGCTCGAAACCCTTGAGAAGTCTGCGGGCGATGAAGTACCCGAGGGGATTGAACTCCTTGGTAGGGCGATACCGCTCCACCGGGTAGCCAAGCCGCTCGAGCTCCTCGACCCACGCGTCCACATCCCGCCTGTCGGCGCAGAACACGCGCGGCCGGACCCCGGCCGCGCGGACGCTGGCCAGGAGCTGCATCAGATAGACCTCAGCTCCCCCCCACGCCCTGGCGTCCGTGAAGAACGCTATCGTTTCCGGCAGATGACGCAATGGCACACTCCCGTCAGGATCCTATCCATGGGCTGCCCGTCGGGCCTGATCCATGCTCCGCGCTCTCAAGCTCTTCGAACTTCCCCTCCTTGATCATCCGGTCGAGCGCGACGACTATCGCCACGAGGGCGTAGAAGCCGAATCCCAGCATCCGGTGCTGGAAGAGCTGCTCGACCATCGCTTGGGTGGTCAGGGCGATGAGCGCACCGCACGAGCCCAGCGCGATGAAACCATACCCCGGCAGCCGTCCGATGGCCCTCAGGTTCCGAACGGACATCGCCAGAATGCGGACCAGCAGAGTCACAAACACGACCGCGGCGGGGATGCCCACTTCCGTGGCGTACGAGAGATAGGCGTTGTGCGCGTGCGTCGGCACCCAGCCCAACGCTATCGCCGGGGCGTGTGCCCTGAACGCGCCCAGACCCACTCCCAGCCAGGGATGGGCTTTGACAACCTGGATCGCTGATGCGAAGATGAGGGGCCGCGACGAGAAGTCCGAGCTCTCGAGTTGCTTGATGCGGTTCGCGATGACCTCGACCAGGTTCATGTCGGTGGTGAAGAGGATCAGCGTCTGTGCGGCGATGGCGAAGATAATGCTGAACAGGAAGATCCGTCGCAGCGACTTCCTGTCGGCGAGGCCCACGAGGCCGACGCCCAGCATGGAGCCGACCCAGGCGGCGCGCGAGTACGTGAAGAGAATCCCGAGGAAGCCGTTGATGACGGCGACCTCCGCCACGAGCCGGCGGATCCCATGCCTCAGGTGACCGACGGCGAAGAACCAGATGGGCATCGTCATCAGAAGCAGCGCGGCGAACGTGTTCGGATGGCCCAGCCCCAGCCAGCCGCCACCCATTCTGCCTCCCGCGCCTGCTTCGAGGTCCCGCTCCATGGTGCCGGCCGTGATCGCCACGCCGCCGCCCATCAGCCGCGTGACCATTCCCACGATGGACGCAGCGAGCCCCGCGACGGCGAAGAACATCGCGAACTGCCTGAGGTCCTTGGGGTTCCGGAGCAACGTGACCAGCATGTAGAACCAGATGAAGTAGAACACATGTTCCTTCAGGTACAGCAGCGTCATCAGAGTGATCTCTGCCGAAGTATTGACATTGAACGACCACAGGGAAGAGAGGAGGATGAGGAAGCCGAAGACGAACAGATGCCGGTCGAGCCGGGTTCGCTGGATCATCGGACCGAGCGCCGCGAACTGTGCGTCGGCCACGTACCTGAACACGTACGCAAGCGCGACGCCTATCAGAGCAAAGTTGAACCCGCTGATGTGGAACACCTTCGGGTTACCCACCGTGATACCGGGTCGCGCGAAGGGCATGATAATGGCCAGGGCGAGTAGCCCCCACTCAAGCCGCAAGGATGTGACCCCGAGGACCGCCATGGCCATGGCAAACACCAAGAGATGCAGAGGAGACGGAATCCGGACCTTGGTGAGCAGGAGCAGTCCGGCGAAACCATAGAGGGCGAGCGCCAAGACCCAGACGGGCCACTGCCTCCGCATCTGGTCCTCACCCCTGTTCCAGGTCTCCTTGAGGCCTCGTTTCAGACCGCCCACCACGACCCTCCTACCCAGACATCACCCGCGCCGCGCACACACGCGCGCGCCGCGCGCACGACGTCAGGAACGCCGGCCTCGCGGCGACGTCCGGCCTCTCTACAACCGGTCGTAGATGAACCTGGGGATGTAGAACCTTCTCCCGTTCAGAACCGAGCCGAGAACTCTGGCACCGGCATCGTCCAATAGAGCGAGAACTCGCTGTGCCTGAGCCTGCTTCGTCGCGCCCGACCGGATGACCAGCACGACTCCATCGACCTTCCGCGAGAGCTGGACGCCTTCGGCAAACGGGACAAGCGGTGCGGAGTCGATCACGATGAGATCGAACCTGTCGCGGAACTCGCTCAACATCCCGTCAATGCGGGGGTCGGCCAGGATCCGCGGCGGTGCCACGGCCGGCCGGCCAGCCGGGAGAAGCGTGAGGTTGGGAACGCCAGGATCTCGCAGACAGTCCGCCAGCGCGGCGTCCGCCAGTACGTGGTCCGATATGCCCGGCGTTCTCTGGATCCCGAAAACGTCGTGAAGCACCGGCTTCCTCAGATTCCCGTCGATAAGAAGCGTCTTGACCTCGCCGTTCATAGCAAGGGTCGATGCGAACTCGCGGGCCATCGTAGTGGTACCGGCGCCAGGTTCGGCGCTGACCAACATGATGATCTTGGATGGCGCGTCCGGCAGAGCAAGGAACACCTCAGATCCCAGGGCCTGATAAGCCTCGATGTCCGACGCGGGCAGGCCGACGCGGCTCGCCCCGAACACGACAGGCGCTGAACCCACGGTGGCGTCCGCGCCCACGACGGGTCTCTCCTGCTCTCTTCTCGACCGGTCCATCGCATCCGTGATCTTGCTCATACCACCCTCTCGCCTAATCGCGGGACATACGTTCCCACGTCGTGTGAGACTATTCCCTGTGAACCCACGCGCTGTCGTAGCCGAAGCGTTTGAGTTCGTCGACGACCACCCGCGCTGAATCGAGCGCCGGGTAGCCACCCCTGACGACCACCCTGTACCACAGGCCCCCGCCATCGATGTCCACGGGAATGACCTCGGCGGAGAACTCGCGCTCAGCAAGACGCGGTACCTCTGCCGATGCCAGCTCCTCGTTCTTGCTGGACAGGACGACCGCTCTGTACGGACCACCTGGCCCGGATGTGGCCGGACTGTCCCACCCGAAGTCCACGGCGCCCGGCTCGGTCGCCGCGTCCTCGTCCGCACCTTCGTCGCTCGGCCCAGTGACACTACCTGTCTCGCCGGCGCTGGCCTCGTCGACACTCGTGGTGACGATGTCGCTCGGGGCGAAGGTACCCGCGACGACGACGTCACTGCCCTCCACAACGACGCTCTCACCGACACTCACGGGCTCCTGACGGTCGGGGGTCGACACGACCGGAGGAAGCCCATCGCGCGGACCCACCAACGTCCGCCACCACCCGGTGCTCACAGCGGAGAAGACGACCGCGGCGACTGCCACGACCACCAGCAACGAGGGCAGAACCCACGCCGGCACGACTCTGTCCTTCACCGACGCTCTGATGACTCCCACGCGCGCCCTTCTGGGAAATGCGCGGGAGGAGGTCCTACTGCGCGGGCGCGAGGGGTCGGACGCCGACATGGGGACATCCCTGGAGCCCGGGGCAACGCCCACCTCCGACACCGCTCCGGACGCCGGCCCCTGCGGCAGTGCGTCCGCTACATCGACCGCCGGCACTGAGACGGCGTCGTCCGATACCGCTGCCGTAAGCGCTCCAAGTCCCGCGCCCTCGATGTCCTCGACCGTTTCCATGATGAGCGCCTTGCCGATGCGACGGCTGTTCGCGCCGTAGCCGGCGACGAGCGCCCGGTCACAAACAATGTTGATCATACGCGGCACGCCGCCGGCGTAGGCGAAGATGGCCTCTACCGCACCCTTGTCGAAGATGGTGGATCCGTCGGCCCCGGCGACGGACAGCCGGTGAGCGATGTACTCCCCAGTCTCCGCCTCCGACAGAGGGGTCAGATGGTATCTGATCCCGATCCGCTGTTTGAGCTGCCGCAGGTCATCCTGGTCGAGCTTCGTCCGGAACTCCGGCTGTCCCGCAAGGACTATCTGCAGGCTGCACTGCCCCTGAGACCGCAGGTTCGACAGGAGCCTTATCTCCTCCAGGACCGGCAGGGAGAGATTCTGCGCCTCATCGACCACGAGCACCGAGTTCCTGCCCGCCGCGGTCCACTCGTCCAGGAACGTTTGGATATCCCCGAGTCGCTCGAGCTTCCCGCCCCCGTGATCATCCAGGCCGAGCTCGGAGGTCAGGAGCTTGAAGAGTTCGTCCTCGGAGATGGTCGTGTGTGACAGCCGCGCGACCTTCGTCCGCGCGTCCAGACCGAGCACGAGGGCGTCGAGCATCATCGTCTTGCCGGTGCCGATCTCCCCCGTCAGTTGGACGAAGCCCCGTCTCTCCTCGACCGCATAGGTCAAATGCGCGAGTGCCTCCCGATGGCGCGAGCTCAGGAACAGATAGCGCGGATCCGGAGTCAACTCGAACGGCCTCTCGGCCAGCTTGTAGAACTGCGTGTACAGTCGTTCCTCCTAGCCCCTCGGCCTGTGCCGCACGACCGCTAGCACCTTGAGCCCCAGCTCCCTCTCGATGTCCGAGCGCCGGACCAGCGACTGGTCCATACGCTCCACGGCGAATACGAACGCGACGCCGAACAGAAGCGTGAAGAAGGCGAACACGGACTTCATGTTGATGCCGGCCTTGGACGGTTCCACGGGCACGGTCGCCCTCGACACGACGCCGACGTTGAGCAGGCTCGGGTCGGTGGCGGCAGTGATCCTGAACTGCTCGCGCCTGTCCACAACGGCCGCGTACAGGTCCGTACGAATCGACAGCTCGTGCTCAAGCATGCGGATCTGCATGCTCTCGTCGGAGAGCTTCGGGTTCTGCGCCTCCAAGTCGGCAAGGATCCGGACGGTCGCCCGGCGCTCGGCCTTCCACTCCTCGAGCCGCATCTTCTGCCGCAGCAGCGCCTGCTCTACCTCGGTCCGGATATCCTGCGCGGAGAATCCCAGCTCGCGCTCGAAACGCTTGATCTCCGGGTGTGTCGGCGCGTACGTCGCCCGCGCCGATGCGAGCTCCGACTTCATCTCCAGGTACTTCCGCTTGACCTGCTGTACGGTCGCCATGTCATAGATATCACTGCTGGGAGCGTGCGTGATATCTGCTCCCGATGCCAGCCACTCCTCGGTCATCGCGATCTTGTCTTCCATGGAGTAAATCGAGGCATCGAGGTCTGTCTGCATGCTGGTGAACCGACTGATGAGCCCCATGTGCTTCTCGCTCTTGAATCCCCTGAAGAGCTGTCCCTCCTCGGCGCCGTAGCCCGCTATGGCCGCCCCGACCGAGTCTATCTCCGCCTTGATCCGACGCGCCTGTTGGTCGAGGTAGTCGACGGCGTTGAAATCGAGAGACACCCTCGCGCGGACGCTCAGGTAGCCGTCGAGCACCGCGTTGGTCACGTTCGCCGCCCTCTCGCGGTCGCGGTGCGAGTAGCTGATCTTGATGATGTTCGATTCGGGCTCGGCCTCCGCTTCTATCTGCCGAGTGATGTTATGGATCGCCCTCGCGCGGTTCTTTCCCTCAGCCAGATTCAGTCTGTCAACGACCTCCTCCGCAACAGCCGGACTGGTGATGATCTCGATCTCGGAGTTCACTACCTCGCCGCGCTTCAGCACCGCGCGGCTCTCCGCGGGCATCTGGTAGCCGAGCGGGAGGCGGCGGATCATCACGATGGCCTCCGCCCTGTAGGAGTCCACGTCCGTCATCACGCCGTACGCGAAGATGCCCACCCCGATGAGCAGGAGCACAATGATCAGGAGCTTCCTCCGGAAGAGCACGTAGAGGACCTCTTCCAGAAGGACCGCCTCTGTCTGTTCGATCTCGCGCTTCAACGCTTCCTCACCTTTCTGTGACCACCTCGGCAACCGCTACTGGTAGTACCTGAGCGGCTCTTTGTTAAGAATGTCATAGCCGCGCAGATAGAAGAGCTGCGCCGGCGCTATCTGGTTGAAGAACAAGTCCACGAACTCGTTGACCTTTCCGATGATGGACTGGGGAACGAAGACAACATCGTAGGGCTCGAGAACCAGGTCCTGTGACAGATCCCCCCCGGACAGCACCTGGCCGAGATCGACCTTGATCGCCGTCGCCTCCTCGACGCCGGTCGTGCGGATGATCATCACGCTGCTCGGCTGCCCGCTCGAGAGGATCCCGCCCGCCTGAGCAACCGCCATACTCAGACGGAAGGTGCCCGTACTCATGACTGCTCCCGGGTCCTTCACCTCTCCAAGAACGTACACCGGCTGCTCGGCGACACTCGAGAGCACGATCGACGCCCTCGGGTCCAGGAGCAGCTCCGCCATCTTCACCTCGATCTCGGCTTGGACCTCCTCGATCGTCCTCCCCGCCGCGATGACCTCACCACCTGATGGTACTGCGACAGTACCCGCGGGTGAGACCGGCGCTGTGTAGTCGAGCGTGCGGTCCGCCGGAAACATGATGGTCAGTTCGTCGCCCTGGTGGAGCCGATATGCGGCAGGCACGACGGCCGGCTGCTCGCCGTCGCTGACGGCCACCGCCGCCGGCTGCTCGAGGTCCGAGACCTCCACCAAGGTGTCACCGCCGGTGCCGGCGCACCCACAAACACAACATAGCGCCGCCCCGACGAGAATCAGGAGCAACCCCGCTCTGCTCTTTGCCATCTGGATAGCCCCCACGCGCGCTGCGTGTCCGTCCCGCACTCATTGCGGAGCGTGCTCAGGCGCTCTAAAGCATAACTCGTGCCACGGTTACGGCACCCACCTCCCGCATCCGGCCCGTTTGGCATGCATAGCACACCATAACGAACCAAACAAGGCCGCTTCACTCACCACTCAGTGTCGGGCTTCCGTCAAGAGCGTAGAGGGTGAGCGTGGCGCCCGCGAACCGGCGCGTCTCCAGTCTTTCGTATCGCTCCTCCAGAACCGACGGCGTCCGCCCGGCCGGATCCATGTGCCACAGCCGCGAGTCGACGAACCACAACCGCGTGAACCCCTCCGTCCGCTCGTCCACCGCGCGCTGCACGCCATTCGACGACTTCGTCTGGCCTTTGTACACACCGAAGAGCTCGGCCTGACCTTCGAAGTAGAAGCCGAAGACGTGTAGCACGACCGGTGCCAACACGATATCGCCCGGGCGCTCGTTCGCTGCCACGTAGCGCGCCGCCCCGCGGACGTCCTCACGGGCGTACTCGGGAACGTAGTAGTAGTTCCGGAGCGACACCAGAGAGAGTATGACAACCGCGGCCCAAAGCCAAGCGCCGCGGCGCACAGGAAGCGAGGCGATACCCGCGGACAGCGTAACCACCACCACGGGCAGCATGACGGCCACGTAACGCACGTTGAACGGCTTGATGTTCAGAAGCGCCAGGACGGCCGCGGCAGCGAACGGAACAACAACGACGGAGGCGACCAGACGTCCTGCTCCCCCGTCTGCCCACAGCCTCCTGAATCCCAGCAGAAACGCGCCGGCCGCCACAAGTCCCGCCGGGATAACGAGCCACAGGTGGCGTGCGAACGCCCTGAGTGGCGGGTTGACGTGCAGCTCGTGCGCACCGGGGCCGAGCCCGAAGCCGTAGACCATCGTGAAGACCGCGTACGGAACGGCCATCGGTGAGAAGGTCGTCGCGCCCCGCAGAAGCTCCTCCTCGTCGGCGAACGGCGCGACCACCACACGCTCGCCTACCCTGTCCACCTCAACCCACCTGGTCAGACCGAGGAAGAGCGGCACGAACAGAACGGCGATCACGAGGCACGCCACCGCCCACTTCCAGAGACGGCGGTCCCGCACCAGTCTGCCGAGACCGAAGACGGTGTGCGCCAGCCACAGGAACGCCGCAGACAGGTTACTGTAGAGCGCCAGTGTCACGCTCGCCACGTACAGCGGCCAGGCCCGGTCACCCCGGACGATGATCCTCCACGCGACCAGCGTCGACGTTGCCGAGAGGAAGATAAGAAACGCGTAGTTCCTCACCTCCTGCGAGTACCAAATGCCGAAGGGCGACACCGCAACGAGGACCGCGGCGACCAGTCCAGCGCGTCGCCCGGCCATGTCCCGTCCGAGCAGGTAGACCACGGGGATAGTACCGGTACCCGCGATGGCCGACAGACTCCGGAGCGCCACCTCGGACGTGGACAGCTTCGCGACGAAGTGAATGAGGAACGCGTGGAAGGGACCCTGGATGTTCGAGAACGCGTCACGCAGCCCGAGGGACTCGCCGATGTTGGCCGCCTGGAGCGTGAGGATCTCATCTACCCAGAGGCTCTGCCCACCCAGCTTGTAGAACCTGAGGAATACCCCGAGCAGCACGACGAGCGGGAGGACCACACGAAGCGTCCGCGCCCCCACGTCCGCCCCCGCGACAGGCGGCGGGTCAATGGAATCTGTTGCTGAACGACTCACCGTACCAACTCCCGAAAAGCGCGACCGGCCAGCGAGCCAACGGGGACGTTCGATGCCGGACGCCGCAGGATAGATGATTGGAGTCCGACGTGTCAAACCAATCGGGCCGCCTCCACAAACACGAATCCGGCAGCGATGCGGTGTGAGTGAGGGTTGAAATCGACGCAGTCGCTGCCGGATCCACAAGGTCTATGAGCGTTCTGAACTGGCAATGGCCCGCTCAGGGGGTCCTGCTCAGTACGCCCCCTTTCTCAGAAGCACCGCCGGGAGCGTCCTGGCAAGGATCTTCACGTCCACCCCGAACGACTGCCTTCTGATGTACTCTATGTCAAGCCTCATCCACTCGGTGAAACCTATGTGATTCCTTCCGCTGATCTGCCATAGACACGTGATACCCGGCAGGACGGTCAGCTTCTGCCTCTGCCAGCTCTCGTAGTTGGCCACCTCCGCCGGCAGCGGAGGTCTCGGACCGACGAGGCTCATGTCGCCTCTGAGTACGTTGAAGAGTTGCGGAAGTTCATCGAGGCTCGTCCGCCTCAGGAAGCTCCCGGAGGACGTGATGCGGGGATCATCGCTGATCTTGAATACCGGTCCCTCAAGCTCGTTCAAATGCATGAGCTTGTTCTTCATCTGCTCTGCATCCTGGACCATGGAGCGGAACTTGTAGAACTCGAACTCACGCGCACCCTTCCCAACCCGCATCTGCTTGAAGAAAACGGGACCGCGGGAATCGAGCTTCACCATGATCGCCAGGACCAGGAACAGCGGTGAGAGAAGAACAAGACCAATCATACTGGCCACGACGTCCAGCGGTCGCTTGATGTACCGCCGGTATACCTTGCCGCTCATGAGACGCTCGCTCTCACGTGATCCTCGAGCGAACTCCTCGACCGTTCCGTACCCGAATCTCTCGTCGACGAAATACAAGGTGTCGTGTCTCCAGACTCGCGGAGGGCCCAGCAAGAAAAAGCCGGGTGTCGACTGACGTCGCACCCGGCGGGAGATCAACCTGGTCACAGTAATCTGCCAAGGGTGCTTTCGAATCGACGTTGCGGCGCCACGAACCACGACAACGGCTCGCTTCCGCTACCTTCCCAAACGACTATTCGATTTGAGAAGAAACCCTTAGCAATCTGGCTATGTGAGTCCTTTCGCTCTCGGCCTGCTACTAGTCGCCTCTGAGACTCAATGATATTGTATCACAAGCTTTGTCCTTTTGTCAACCGCTATACTCCGTGGTGTCACGCGTCCAGCTCCGCCCGGACCGAGGCCCACAGCAGCGGAAGGAGAATCTCGTGGCGGCCCCTAAGTGCAATACCCATACCATGTTCAGCGGTCGGCCTGGCGACGACATTGAGCATGGCGCGGTAGGGTTCGTTCATGTCCATTCCGATGGCCGTGAAGGCCCCGGTATCCGCTCCCAGGTTCCGCGCCACTGAGAGTGCCTTCAGGAAAACCTCGGGCAGGATGACGGCGGAGCCGATGTTCATGACCACTCCCCCGCCGAGCCCCCCGACGACGTCCGAGAGTATCCTGAAGTCGCGCAGACTCGTATCACCGATGGCCGCTCCATCGGCCGAGGCATGCTGGTGAACGATGTCTGTCCCAAGAGCGACGTGAACCGTCGCCGGGATCCCGAGCCCGTACGCGCTTCCGAGTATGCTTGCATCCAGATTGGGGGCCGGCCGCTCAGCGAGCGCACGGCCGAGAGACTCACCCAACCCCTCACCATCCCTCGCCCCTCGGGACGCGGCTTCGTTCATCGCGTCCGCCGTATCGCTGCACATGCCGAACGTCCCGTCCGCGAGATGCCTCGCGACGTCCTCGGAAGTTCTCCCCCACATCGCGATCTCGAAATCGTGTATCGCCCCCGCCCCGTTCGTCGCAACCGCCGTGACGATTCCCCTCTGCATCAGGTCGATGAGAAGGCGCGACAGACCGCACTTCACGACGTGCGCACCGAACATCACCACGACCGTGCCGCCCTCCCTCGCCGCACTCGCCAGCGCTCCGACCGCCCGCCTGAAGTCCGTTCCGGCGAAGAGGTCGGGCATTACCTTCAGAAGGCCCGACACGTCTGGCGCGCGCTCGTCCGGAGCGACGAAGCTCCCGACCTCGATCAACCCACCGCGCTCTTCTATCGACACGCGGCGGAGCCGCGACAGGTCGGCTTCTCTATGACGCGAAGACATGACTCCTCCTCTTGTGTTCCATTACCGGTGGACGTCCGCGTAATCGAAATCCGTCAGAACGGCGCTGATGGAACCTACCACGATCTTGCTCTTCATGAGAACGGGAATGCGCGCCGCGTCATCGGTCAGCCACACGGTCAGTCTGCCCTGGTGGCTGAAGACACCGGCGCCGCGCATGACGGGTTCAATGACGAGACAATCGAACCGGCCCGCGGGCACTTCGACGCGCTCCTTGCGGAGCACCTTGATCTCGAGGGGGTAGTTCTTCTTGTCCGCATGGTTGTCGATGAACGTCGACCGGCCTACGACGAGATCCATCATGCGCACGTAGTAGAGCGACGAGAGGATGTCCTGGGATCCGGCGGATATCGGGACGAGCTGATCGCTCCGCTTGGGGTAGAGCGCGACGTGCCTGTCGTGATCGAACAGCACGATGTCGTGCGCCCGGAAATCACCCTCACGAAGGCGCTTCTCGAACCGGCGCGGGACGAGTTCCCTCGTGTCCAGGTAGGATTCGGCAACGTCCCTCACTGTGAAGAACGCGGAGAAGAACGAGTTCGACGACGCCAGCGAGAGGATATGGTAGCACTCGTAGCCTCGCTCCGTGACGGTTTCCGGTATGCCAAGCGTGGCGGTTCCGGCGCTGATGAACCCATACTTGATCTCAAACTTCAGTCTCTCCCCCACACCGAAGGGCGGCACCTCGATCTCACCGTCAGGACCGAGCGCCGCGCGTCCGCCGGCCGCCCCCTCTGGAGTCAACGCAGAGGCGACGGGCAGGACGACAAGCAGCGCGACGCATAGAAACGTCGCTCCGCCCGGCGCGAGCCTCCGTCTGTGCTCCGCTCGTGCTCTCATCTCTAATCCTCCGGCTCCCACGCCTGTCTTGCATCAAGGATCCAACGCACCGCCGCGCCAAGGTCCGCGACGTCGGCCGCCACACTGAGGCCGCGTTCACGCGCCAGCTCGAGGTGCGCGGCGCCCTTGCCCGTCATCACGAGGACAGCGGGAATGCCGGCCCTGTTGGCGAACTCGACGTCCGTTATCTGGTCACCGACCATGGTCGACCGCGCCAGATCGATGTCCAGATCAGAAACCGCAAGTTCCAGCATGCCTGTGGCCGGCTTCCGGCAGGACGCGTCGCGTGTGTACTGTTTGATCGTCCCGTCGGGGTGGTTCGGGCAGTAGTACGCGCCGGAAAGCCGGGCGCCCTCGGACGAGAGCAGCGACTCGGTGGCGGCGTGCACGGCCGCCATGTCCTCCTCGCTCATCAGACCCCTGGCGACACCCGACTGGTTGCTTACTATCACGGCGAGCACCCCGGCCTCATTGAGTTCGCGAATCGCGCCGGCGGCGCCATCGATGAGCACCAGGTCTTCGGCGCGCGTCACGTAGCCGCGCTCCGAGGTGATGGTGCCGTCCCTGTCGAGAAACGCTGCAGCTCGTCCACTAGCCATCGTTCACCTCGTGGGCCCCTCCGACCGTGCATCAACGGACGCTCCGAGCACAGGCAGCGCAAACATGAGTATGCCAAACTCAGCACCGGTTGGCACACAGAAAACGCCCGACAAAGCGAGCACCGCTGCACCACCCAGACTCCCGGCGGTTACGGCTCGGCGATGCCCCCGGCCTGTTCTGCGCGGCGCGCGGCATCTGTCTCATGCGCCCTCTCTCGCCGGTCCAGCGCTTCCGAGATGATGGCGAGCGCGCGCGCGGCCCTGTCCTCCCACGTGTTCGCAAATCCGTACTCTACGCGCCTTCTCACGGCGTCGGTGTCTGCCGCCTCCTCGAGCGCTGACTCGATCGCCTCTGCGAACCCCCGGGCCGAGTCCGCCGTGCGAACGAGGGGACCGTGTTCAACGGCCGAAGGGAACGGTGTCGCAACAACCGGCTTGCCGCAGAGAAGGTACTCGTACACAATGATGGGATCACAGTTCTCGTACGTCTCTCCCTCCCTTATCGGGATGAACGTCACGTCGGCCCTCGCGACGTAGCGGGGGAACACGTCGTACGGTTTCCTTCCCAGCGCCAGTACGTTCTCAGGGAGACGGGTTCGCCTGAGCGAGGGTCCGCGTGGTCCCACGAGCGCAAAGACCCACTCGGGACGCATGGCGGATAGCTCGAGCAGGAGCTCCGTGTCGAACCAGTCGTAGGCCGCTCCTCCGAAGAGGATCAGAGGACAATCCAAGTCACGAAGCTCACGGGGAACGGCCCCGGGATCCGAGAGCGCCCGGATGAACGTGTCGATGCCGGCGTTCTCGTCACCCGCCAGCACACGAGAGAAGTGCCGCCGGTCGGCGGCGCTCCGCAGGCGAAACGTCTTGCCGGGCACATTCCTCGATTCAGTCAGCTCTGCTGAGAGGCCGAACACCAGATCGGCGCTCTCCACCATGGCGTCATCGGTTGCCCTGGTCAGATCGCGGTCCCCGGCGAGACTCGTCGGTTCGTCCGTAACGTAGTAGATCAGCAGGGACCCATCCAGAGCGTTCACGTACTCGATGTGCTCAGGCGCGAACGCCCAGATCACCGGTCGCTCAAACCCCATGGCGTCGGATGCCCTGCGCACCTCCTCGCACCAGCTCGCGTGGAACTGCCGACGCCACTCCGTGGTTCCCCGGGTCGCCGGCGTCACGGAAGACAGGACAGAGAGACTGGAAGACACGTACCGCAACTTCCGCAGCTTGGCCCATCGCCGTCGCCGCCCGAGAACCGACAGAAAGTCAATCGGCGGCTCTACGAACAGCACCCTGCCCTTCCTCGAGAAGATCTGCATCAGGTGCTTCTTGCTCGTGGTCAGGCCGGTCCAGTGGTTCGGCGAGAGACAGACCATGTCGGGCGTGGCGGTCACGGTCGTCCCTTCATCTCGATTAGCGATGTCAGCGCGGCAAAGACCTCATCCACCGTTATGGCTTCCATGCACGGGTCGTCCGAACGCACGCACTCCTTCTGCGAACACGGCGAACAGGGGGGGTGCGTCCACAGCACTCTCAAGGCGCTCCCTCTGGGAGCGTAGCGCTCAGGTGTGCTCGGACCAAAGAGCGCTACGACGGGCGTCCCCTGGGACGCGGCGATGTGAAGGGGACCGCTGTCGTTCCCGACGAAGACCGAGGCGAGCGATGCGACGCCGGCAAGCGTCCGAATGCTCGTCCTGCCCGCCAGACTCACGGCCGAGGCGGACGACGCCGCGACGACGGCCCTCGCGACATCGAGGTCGCCGGCCGAGCCGGTGATGACCGACGAGATACCGAGACGATCCCACGCCATCTTCGCGAGTTCGCCGAACCTCTGGGCCGGCCAACGTCTGCAGTGCCGGTTCGCGCCGGGCGAGAGCACAACGAACGGGGCGTCCGGCGCGACTCCGGCCCCCAACAGCTGCTCGCGTGATTCGAGTATCTCGTCTTCGGTCAGGATCAGCACCGGCACGGGATCCTCGACAAAGGCCCCCACGGACTCAACGGAGCTCAGAAGATGGTCGATGATATGCCCCTCCGATCCGTACGGGATCCTCCTGTCCAGCAGGAAGCCCATCCCGGAGTGGTTCAGCCCGACCCGAAATCCCGGATCAGCGGCAGCCAGCAGCAGAGAGGACCGGTGGTCGCCCGTCAGATCGACGACGAGGTCGTATCGGCGGCGGCGCAGCCTGAGCGCGAGCCGCCAGAGCCACATGGGGCTATGATACCTCTCGACCTCATCGTACTCGATAACCTCGTCGATGTGGGGGTTTCCTTTGAGGATGTCTCTCGCGCGACGCTTGATAAGAACGGCTATGTGTGCGTCCTCGAATCGGGTCCTAAGGGCCGCCGTCACGGGGGTCGACAGAAGAACGTCACCAAGGAAGTACAGCCTGATGACCAGGATCGACTTCACGCTCTCCGCATGGAATTCCCTGAGTCGCATTGTCACTCCGGATGTATGCCCGCCCGCGCGCCATCTCCTTCCCCTCCCACCAACTCGAGCGCGCGTGAAACGACGTCTCCCACCGACACGCCCTCCATGCAGCCGAGCGTCCCGAGGGGACATCTGTCACTCCCGTGCCGTCCGCACGGCCTGCAGTCGAGAGACGCCTCGACGACGGCAGACGCATCAGCGTATGGAGCGAACCCCTGCGACGGAACGGTCGGCCCGAAGACGCTCACTACCGGTGTGCCGAGCCCCGCCGCCATGTGCGTAACCGCCGAGTCATTGGAGAGAACGACCCTCGCCCGTGACACCAGCGCCAGAAGTGCCTTGAGCGACAGCCTGCCTGTGAGGTCGACCACACCGCCCGGTATCGAGCCGGACACCACGGCCCCGATGTCCCGTTCCTCATGCGAACCCACGACCACAACGGTGGTGTCGAGTTCCCGGGAGAGTTCTTCCGCCGCGGCGGAGAAGCGGTCGGGCAGCCAGCGCTTCGTGGCCCAGCGACTGCCGGGCGCGACCACGACCGCGCCGGCGGCGGACGCCGCGTACCGGTCGGACAGCGCCAAGGCCAGTTCATCGCCCCCACGGCCGGGCACCGAGAGTTCGAACGGGACGCGCCCGTCCGGCAGCACAACACCGAGCGCTCCCGCCAGGGCCGCAACGCGTTCGACCTCATGAACTCCCGTGAGGTACGGAACCCGCTCGGTAAGAAACAGCCCGCCGGCGCTCGCATCAAATCCGACGCGCCGGTGCGCGCGCGCGGCGAAGGCGAGGTACGCGCTCCGGAACGATCTGTGAGGAACGAGGGCGATATCGGCCGCGAACTCCCTCAGCTCGCGAACCACACGCGCCATCCCCCTGACGCCCGCATCCCTCCCGCGCTTGTCGTACGTGACCACACGGTCCACGACGCCTTGCTCCTCGAGAAAGCCCGCGCCCGGCGGAGCAGCGACTACCAGTGTTCTCGATATGCCCGCGGCGCGCCGCAGCAGGTCCAGCAGGGGAACCGTCAGGATCACGTCTCCAAGAAACGCCGTCTGGATGACCAGGCACCTCACCGTCCGCCTCCATCAGAGGAGAGAAGCGATCGCGCGGCCTCGAGCACGTCGTCGCGCCCGATGGTCTTCATGCAGTCCCAGTGGCCGAGGCGACAACGCCGGCTGCCGTAGAATGTGCAGGCGCTGCACGGCAGATCTCTGTAGACGAGGGCGTGTCCTTCGAAGTCGAACTGGCCGGGGTCGGTCGGCCCGAACAGCGCCACAGTCGGGACGTCCAGAGCTCTGGCCATGTGGGTCGGACCGCTGTCGTTCCCAACGTAGATGCGCGCCCGGGAGATGACCGCCGCCATCTGCCCCAGCGTGGTCTCCCCCGCCGCGCTCACTGCGCCTGACCCCGCCGTGCCCGCGATCCGTTCACAGAGCTTGCGCTCCCCGGGAGAGCCCAGGAGGACCACCCGGAGGCCCAGCTCATGAACAACGCCTGCCGCCAGCTGGGCGAACCTTGGCCCCGGCCACCGTTTCGTCGCCCAGACCGAGCCGGGCACGAGGACCGCATACGCATCCGAGCCTATGCCCAGACCGGTCAGTGTCGCCTGGCCGGCCTCGGCGTCCCGGTCGCTGACGTGGAGCCGGGGGCGCGTGTAGGGAGCGTCGATGCCGAGCGGCACCAGCGCGTCCAGATAGCGTTGCACCAGCAACTTCGACGCACGGAAGGGGCGCCTGAGCAACCGCACGCGCACCGCGTCCCCGAGCTCGCGCTTGTGGTAGGCGGTTCGGACGGGGATTCCGACCGCGTGGAGAATGCGCGCCGTCCTCGCGTTCCTGTGCAGATCGACGACGGCCGAGTAGCGCGCATCTCGTATCTCTCGAACGAGCGATGCCATCCCACCGCTCGACGACGTATCGAGCAGGTGGACACGCGACAGCGCGGGATGCGACGCGACGAGGTCACGGAACTGCGCCTTCACGGCGTAGCCTATCGCGGCGCCGGGGAAAGACTCCCGAAGCGCGGCAACGACGGGCTCGGTCAGAACGACGTCGCCCACGGAGCTCAGTCTGAGCACGAGGATGCTGTCCATCCCGGGAGCGTCAGCCTCGCGGCTACTCGTTCCCGGGCTCCTCGGGCCGGTCGTCTCTGAGCTGCACGTCGTGGAGGTACCGATAGAGACCTTCCAGACTCATGAGGTCCTGGAGCGTGCCGGATCGAGACCGGGGGGATTCTTCAGGATGGCGCGGGCTATGGCGATGCGTTGGCGTTCACCGCCTCAGCCCCTGCGATCATCTCTTCGTCGCGGACGTCCACACCGTCTACCGTCATGCGACCGCCCGTCAGTCCGCGGCCGTGAGGAGGACCGCCTGAGTCCGTTCGATGAACTCCTGGATCGGGAACCGCTCGCCCGGCCTGAGCTCGACGATCTCGAAGAAACTGGAGTCGGGGAACGCGGCGTCCCTGACCTCGACGGGGGTCATGAGAGACACGGTCGGTATTCCCATCGCCACGGCGAAGTAGACAAGATCGGTATTGCTGGCCACGAAGAGGTCGCACTGTCCCAGCAGACTGACGACGTCCCTCATCCGCCGCTGCTGGACCACGATGGGCTCTCTTCCGAGCAGCGACTCGAGCTTCCCGATGAGCCAGTGGTGCTCGGGGGCCGTCAGAAGGATGGCCCTCGCCTGGTAGTCCGAGCAGAGCTTGTCCAAGAGGCGCGCCTGCTGCGACACCGAGAGCGACGTCCCTCCGCGGCCGGGACCCGGGTCGAAGCCCACGAGAAGCTCGTCCTCGCGCGGCTTGCGGAAGTGGACCAGCTGCTCCGCCAGCCTTCTCTCCCGTTCCGGAACTGCCCAGGCGAGCCCGAGGCCGGACACGTCGATACCCATGACCCGCGCTATCTCGATGCCGAGCTGCGCTCTGGTCTGTCCAGGAACCTTGCTGGAGACCTCGAGATTGAGGAACGGATGGCTGTCGTCGCTCTGAAGCCCTCCACGGACGGGAGCGTGCGAAAGGTAGCAGAGGAGCGCGCGCTCGATGTCGAACTCCCTGTCGAGGATCATCGCGATGTCGAACTTGTAGGATCCGATCCGATGACCGAGCGAGAGCAACGCTGAGAAACGCCTGATACCGCGCGGCAGTGAGTAACCGATGACGCGGTCCACCTCGCCGATCCCCTCCAGAAGGTCCCGGTCCTCCTCGTGCACCAGCACCGCGATCTTGCCGCTGGGAAATCCGCGCCTGAGCGCTTTCAGGGTCGGCATGGAGAAAAGAGCCCCCGCGACTCCCCTCTCGGGAATCACAAGGATCCTCTCGACGTTGCGGAAGGCCTCGCCGAAGGAGATGGGCTCGGGGCGCTTGAACCGCATCAGATACCAGGAGATGATGCGCGCGATCTTCGATGGCTCGTGGCCCGACGCCCGGCGCCGGCCGCTGGGCGCCGCCGCGCGTTCCTCGCTCGCCGGGTCCTCACGCACCGGGACCGGTTCCTCCAACTGCCTGTCGTCCCGACCCTCGGTCGGCGATTCGTCTGTTGGCATCTTGTAGTCCCCGGACATCGTAACGGGCACACGAACACGCACGAGCAGGCAGGCCATCGAGGCGTTGCCTACGCGTCAGCAGGACGCGCGCGCGTCCGGAACCGCAGTCTCTAGGGGTCACTTCTGCGTCGAAGGCTATCAGACGCCTCTCTTGAGTGTCAACCGTTTTCTCCCAAGCTAACGTCAGGCTGGACAAGGAGTTTCGGCGAAACGATCCCCGTCCGGAGCCCAGCCTCTGCTAGACTCCGAAACATCATGAGCGGACATTGCGCAGAGACGAACGAACTCAGTCAGACTAGGCGACCGGCGACGCGACGCGCTCACGGCGGAGCGTCGCGTTTCGCGGCGCTCGCCTCGATGGGCGCCATCACGCTGACGGTCCAGGTTCTCCTGCTGAGAGAGCTGATGACCGCGTGGCGGGGGAACGAGCTGTCGTTCGGCATCGCCATGACCGTCTGGCTTGTGACCGGAGGGATCGGCAGCGCCGGATACGGCCTCGTCTCGAGGAAGATCGCTCCCACGCGGACCACTCTCGCGGCCGGACTCATGACGCTGGGGGTCACGGCCCCGCTGGCGCTGTTCGCAACGCGCGCCCTGAGGGGAGCGATGGGGCTCACGGCAGGCGAGGTCTCAGGATTTGCCCCTCTGGTGGTCGCGTCCCTGATCTCGCTCGCGCCCTTCACACTCGTCGCAGGGCTCTTGTTCGCGCTGTCGACATCGGTCGTGCATCGCGAATCCAGCGGCGGTCGTAGCGCCGCGGGAAAGGTCTATCTCGTGGAGGCAACCGGCGCCGCCGTCGCGGGACTCATCGTGAGCTTCCTTCTCCTTCCGAGGGTCTGCCCGGTCTCGATCGCGCTTCTGGTAACGGTCCTCTCGAGTTGCGTGGCCCTCTGGCTGCTCCTTTCCTCACGGCCGGTATCCACGCGCGGGCGCCATGCAGGAATCCTCACGGCCGGCGTCATCCTCGCCGTGGCATCGACGGTGCTCCTCAGTCCCGCGGCCGTGCGGCTCGACGACGCTTCAGTCGGAGCGCAGTGGCGCGACGTCGGGTTCGTATCACAGGCCAACTCCATCTACGGGAGGATCGTCGCGGCCGGCATCGGGAGCCAGAAGAGCATCTACGAGAGCGGCGTACTCGCAGCCTCGGCGCCGGACAGGCTGAGCGCTGAGGAAACGGTGCACCTGCCGATGCTCCTGCACCCGGCGCCGTCCCGCGTGCTGCTGCTCGGAGGGGGCCTTGGCGGTGCGGTCGCTGAGATCCTCAAACACCCGGACGTCACGGCGGTAGACTACGTCGAGCTGGACCCGGAGCTGATCCCCGCAGCCAGGCGGGCCTTCGGAGAGGCCATGACGGATGGGCTGGCTGACCCCAGAGTGAAGGTGCATTTCGCGGACGCCCGCTTCTTCGTCAAGCGGGCCCGGACGCCCTACGATGTCATCCTGGTCGGAATCCCCGATCCGACGACCGCCCAGCTCAATAGGTTCTACACGGTGGAGTTCCAGCAAGAGGTCGACCACATTCTGTCCGACGACGGCGTTCTCGGGTTCTCCGTCGAGTCGGCCGAGAACTACATCGGCGCAGAGCTGGCCGCGTTCCTGGCCTGTCTGAGAGCGACGACCGAGTCCGTCTTTCCTGCCGTCGTCGTGTACCCGGGTGACCCATGTCACATCATGGCCTCACGGTCCGGAGCCGCCTTCACGCGGGACCCTCGTGTTCTGGACCGGCGCATCACCGAGCGAGGACTCGACGTCGCCTACGTCCGCGACTACTACCTCTCTGACAGGCTGTCCGCCGAGAGGGTCGCTTCCCTTGACTCGGCGCTCGACGGCGTTCGGCCGCGCGTGAACAGGGACCTGGCGCCCGCGGCCTACTACCTGAGCATGGTGCTGTGGAACAGGCAGTTCTCGGGCGCACCGCGTGTGCTGCTGGCCGCGCCCGCCTTCGTCACGGAGCGGAACTTCGTTCTGCTGAGCCTTGCGCTCATCGCCCTGCTGGCCGCCCCGTCGCTCCTTGGCCGATGGTCGAGACGCTCGCGCTCGCGCGTGGTCACAGCCGCGGTCTTTCTGGTCGGAGCGACCGAGATGAGCCTCGAGCTGACGGCGCTGCTGGCGTTCCAGAGTATCTACGGCTACGTCTACCATCAGCTCGCGCTCATCGTTGCGGCGTTCATGGCCGGTCTCGCACTCGGCGGCTGGCTGGGCACAAGAGCGGCGGAGCGCGGCGCCGGCCCCCGGTCGTTCGTGACCCTGCAGCTCTTCATAGCCGCGGTCCCGCTGGCGCTGGGAGCCACACTGATGCACATCGCGGCCCTGCCGCCGGAGGGACTCCGTGCCTGGGCCGCCTTCTTCCCCCTGATCGTCGTTGGCGCCGCGCTGCTCGCCGGCCTGCAGTTCCCCCTGGCCGCGAAGCTTGTATCACGGGAGCGCCGCGACGTCGGTGCCGTCGGAGGCCGTCTGTACGGCGCTGACCTCCTGGGCGCCGCGCTCGGCGCCACCGCCACGACTGTCTTCCTGCTGCCGATACTGGGAACCACAGGCACGATGCGCGCGCTCGCCATCGTCAACGCCGCCGTGTTCGTGTCGCTCGCTCTCTCCATCGTCCCGCGCCGTCGGGCCCGTACATAAGAAGGCCCCCGACGTGCGCGACGTCGGGGACCCCTGCGCTACAAGAACCTGTGCCCGCGGCTACTACCTGTAAAGCGCCTTGATGGCGCCCCAGCTCGTCATCTCGACCGGAGACTGGCAGCCCGTGCAGACCGCGTCGAGCGCGCCTATCGTCACGCCGCCCTCGCCCGCCCCGATGTGCCCCGACGGCGGATCGGTCAAGCACACGTGATAGTCGTATCCGGCCGATCCGACGAAGTCGCAGTAGTAGGCCTCGACCCGTATGTTGTTGTAGGGCTCGCCCATGAGCTCGTCCTCACCCAGGGTCCCACTGTAGTTCAGCGGGCCCGTTCCCGCGTTCGGGAACACCTGGTCGTTCCAGTAGACGTTGCAGTAGGTGATCGAGGGCGTCGCGAGATAGGCGTGGATGCCGTTCTTGCCGTTGTTGGTGATCGCCGAGCTGCTGATCTCCGCGTTTCCGCCACTGACGTAGATGCCCACGTCGAAGTTGTCGACCAGCGTACACCTGTAGATGACAACCGGCGAGGCCCCGTTCTCGTAAATGAAGATACCGTGGTGCGAACCGCGGGCCACAACGACCCGCTCGAGCATGGGAGCGGAGTCGGCACTGCCGCTCTCGGTGCGTATCACGATGCCCGTGGCGCCTTCCTCAATGCTGACGTCCGTGATGGTCGGGCTCGCCGCATCGATGCAGCAGATGCCCGCCGCGATGAACTTGCCGCCGTCGTCGTCCCGCAGCCCCTTGTCCCTCCCCTCACCACCCACGATCGACAGATTCGAGATGACCGCACTCTCACTGACGTTCTGGACCAGGATACCGTACTCGGCCTCCGAGTGGTCGATCTCAACAGCGCTCCCGTCGGCTCCGAGCAGGACGATGTCGCTCGAGATCGCGACGATCGTGTGCTTCGTTCCCAGCGGCGTCCCGACCAGGTGAACGCTGTCGTACGTGCCACTCATGACGAGAACGGTGTCGCCGGGGGCGGCGAGGTCCACGCCCTGCTGAATCGCCACGATACCCAAGTCTTCGTCCGGCACGTTGATCGTGACCGCTCCGGCGGCCGCAGCCAGCAGGCCGACCAGAAGCGTCAAGAGGACCAAACGCATCTGCATCCTCCTTCTTGTTTCAAGAGAGGGGTACAATTCAAGGTCGCCGGCGACCCCTTTGGGGGCGCCTACAGCGAATGACTCTAGTGCAAACGGACGCGGCTGTCAACACCGTCGTGCGTCACAACTGTGGACACTGCCGTGCGTCACTGCCAGACGCCGTCCACGGCCGCTCCGCACGCAGAGCACCGCCCGCCGTCCAGTCCCAGCACCTCCACAGAATACCCGATCCTGTGGATCAGCTCCGCTGAGCAGACGGGACAGTATGTGCTATTCGCCTCATGCCCGGGCACGTTCCCTATATAGACGTACTCGAGCCCCTCCCGCAGAGCGATGTTTCTGGCGACCTCGAGCCTCTCGAGAGGCGTCGGAGGCAGGTTCCTGAGCCTGTGCTGGGGGTGGAATCTAGAGAAGTGGATCGGAACGGACGCCCCGAGGTTCTCGCGAACCCAGCGGCACATCGCAGCCAGCGTTTCGGGGTCGTCGTTCTGGCCCGGGATAAGAAGCGTGGTTATCTCCAGATGGACCCCTTCCTCCTTCAGTATCTTGAGCGAGCGGAGCACGGGCGCAAGCGAACCGTCGGTCATGTCGCTGTAGTACTGCTCCGTGAAGCCCTTCAGATCGATGTTGGCCGCGTCCAGATACTTGCAGAGCTCCCTGAGGGGCGCAGGCTCAATGAAACCGTTAGAGTGACAGACATTCCTGAGGCCGCGAGCGTGCGCGAGCTTCGCGCAGTCCAGCATGTACTCGTAGAAGATCGTGGGCTCCGAGTAGGTGTACGCGATCGACGAGCTGCCGCTCTTGACGGCGGCCTCCACAAGTTCCTCCGGCGGGAGGTCGTGATTGGCCAGCTCCTCGGGACGCGCCTGAGAGATGTGCCAGTTCTGGCAGAACTTGCAGTCCAGGTTGCAGCCGGCCGTCGCTATCGAGAACGCTGTGGTCGTGGGGAGGAAATGGTAGAAGGGCTTCTTCTCAATGGGATCGACATGGATCGCGCAGGGATTGCCGTAGGTCAACGTGTAGTAGACGCCGTCCCTGTTCTCCCGAACCTCACAGTAGCCGCGTCCACCCGGAGGCACGACGCATCGCCTCGGGCAGAGGCCGCATCTCACCAGATTCCCGTCGAGGCTCTCCCAGTACGATGCCACACGCGGAGACACGAACCCGACCCTAGCCGCGCCCGACCCTCCCATCGCCAGGCCGACGATCCCCGACACCACCACCAGCACGGCGGCCGCGACCAGGAGGGCCGCCCACGGACCACGTTTTCCTCTCATGTCTCCCTCGATTCGCCGCCTTGTCTGCGGCGTGACCGATGCCTCGGGCAGAAGAGCCTACTCCTCCCCGAAGACCTCAGCCGTGAACTTGAGAATGGTGACACCCTCCTGCTTCCAGGAGTCCGGCGGGAGCCCCGCCTTCATACAGGTGTGCTCAAGGAACGTCTCGCGGTCCCAGCCGTAGTCGGTCGCCACCTGCGGCAGGAGAAGACCGCTCCGTCCTCCGTCCTGTATGATGAGACCGTGAGTACCAACCTCTATCTCAGATACGTCCTCGACGGGCGTGAGCGGCGACATCACAGAGATCTCCACAGTGAGACCGTCGAGTTCGTCGGCGGTCACCGGAGGGAACCGCGGGTCGTGGAGCGCCGCGGCCACGGCCATCTCAGAGACCGTCTGCTCGAGCGGCTTGTACGCACGCACGTGGCCGATGCATCCACGTAGAGCTCCACCCTTCTCCAGAGTGACGAACGCCCCGCACTCCGTGGCCAACGCCTGGGACGAGAACGCCGGTGCAGGCGCAGCGAGCCCGGCGAGTGCCGCTTCTATCGAACGACGCGCCAGCGACAGCAGTACACCGCGCTCCTCGTGCGTCAGGCCCGTGTAGGGCGCAGGCGTACCGTCCGTCGACACCACGGACTTCCGCCTCTCCTCGACCTTCGGCCTCTCAAACGCCGGCGCGCCGTGAAGCACCGCCGCCATGTAGCCCACCACCTGCGACCTGTCCCCGGTGACATCGCCGGACGTCGCGTAGCCGACGACCGTCGATTTGAGCGCTCCGAGCTCCCGTGCCACCATCATCACTGCCGCCGTGGGGCCTCCACCGCAGGCCTCGCACTCGCCGCGTGCGAGCGACGCGAGAAGCTCCTCGGGATCGAAGTCCTCCACCGTCCGGATCACGTGCGAGTCCAGTTCGACGGCCTCGTCATGACCGTGATAGTGGGACAGGTCTGTGCTCGCGACCAGGAGCACGCGCTTACCGGCGGCCTCCCTGACCGCGTCGGCAATCCTGGCAGCGAGCAGGCGCACGACCGTCTCGCTCTGCTCCCCCATCACGATCGGGACCATGGAGAACTCACCGAGGGCGCGCTGGAGGAAGGGCACCTGCACCTCGAGCGAGTGCTCGCTCGCGTGAGCGCGTGGCTCGAAGCCGAAGCCCCTCGAGGGATCACTGATCGCGTCGGCCAGCTCGCGGTCGACGGGGACGACACCGAGCGGTGTCTCGTACCCGTCGCCGCCGAAGATCGAAGCGCCTCTGAAAGGGAACCTGTGTGAGGGAGCGACCACGATCACCGTGTCGAACGACATCCCCCTGACACACGCGTAGGCGCGTCCCGCCACCGCCCCCGAGTACATGTACCCCGCGTGCGGCGAGATGAGCCCCACTATCTCCCCGTCGAGCTCCCGCGTGCCCGCGGCATCTAGAAACCCGTCGACATCATCAGCCAGCAGCCGCGGGTCTCCGGGGTAGAACGCTCCCGCCACGACCGGCCGGCGCACCTCACCCGTCGGAACCTGCTTCTCCGTATTCACGTGTCCATCGCCTCCTTCGGCGCCGCATCCGGCGGCGCAGAGGAGAAGCGCCAACAGAGCCGCCGCAACACTGAAACGCACTCTCTTCATAATTGTGAGCCCCTGTCCAGGACGGTATCCCTGAGGAAGTGCTCGTCGTCTCTCTCCGGGAAGTCCTCCATCCAGTGGAGTCCCCTCGATTCCTTCCGCAGCAGCGCGCTCGCGATTATCAGTTCTCCGACCAGTGAGATGTTCCTGAGCTCGAGAAGGTCGGGGCTGACGGGATAACGCGCGAAGTAGTCGGCGATCTCCGCTCTGATGGCGGACATCCGAAGAGCGGCGAACTCAAGCCTCCTCTCGGTTCTGACGATCCCGACGTAATCCCACATGATACGACGAACGATGTCCCAGCTGTGATCGATGAGCACGCCCTCCGGAGCGGGACCCGCCTCGATCCCTGACCACTCCGTCCCGGCAGCTCCCGGAGACACGGCCGTACCGTTCTCGAACGCGTCCACGGCCGATCTGGCGGCTCGCTCGCTGAACACCACCGCCTCCAGGAGCGAGTTCGAGGCCAGTCTGTTCGCGCCGTGCATGCCGGTGTGAGCGACCTCGCCGATCGCGTACAGCCCCGGCAGTTCTGTTCTGCCCTCGAGATCGACGGCGACACCACCGCACACGTAGTGCGCGGCGGGAACGACGGGCACCGGCTCCTTCGTCATGTCGATCTCGAGCGTCAGCAGATGTTCGTTTATGTTCGGAAAGCGCGACCTCACCTTGTCCGGGTCGAGATGAGTCAGGTCGAGGTGGACGTGCTTGTCGCCCGTCTCCTTCATTGCCCGGTCGATGGCCCGAGCGACGATATCCCTGGGAGCCAGGTCTTCCCTGGGATGCTTGCCCTCCATGATCCTCTCGCCGCTCAAGGCTCGGAGCACCGCGCCCTCGCCGCGCACGGCCTCCGAGATGAGAAACGACTTCACGTCGCGGTGATACAGACAGGTGGGATGGAACTGGATGAACTCCATATTACGAACGGGCACCCCGGCGCGATACGCGATGGCAATGCCATCACCGCTCGCGATGTCGGGATTCGTCGTGTAGAGGTAGACCTTGCCGCATCCGCCGGTCGCGAGCGCCGTAACCGGAGCGACGACAGTCCTCACCACACCCGCTTCGATGTCCAGCACGTGGACACCGACGCACCTCCGTCCCTCCGCCGATTCGTCGACCACGACGTCGATCGCGACGTGGTCCTCCCACACCTCGATGTTCGGGGATTCGCCTACCGCGGTCAGGAGCGCCGTCTCGATCTCCTTGCCCGTCATGTCGGCGGCGTGGATGATCCGTCGGCTCGAGTGACCGCCCTCCCGCCCAAGCGAGAAGTGCTCGGAGCCGTCGGCGGCGACCTCGGTCGAGAACCGTGCGCCCCACGACATCAGCCGGCCCACCGCTCCGGGACCGCTGCGGACGGCGATCTCGACCGCCTCACGCCGGCAGAGACCGACGCCCCCGGTGAGCGTGTCACGGATGTGCTGTTCGAACGAATCGGTTCCCTCGACGACGGCGGCTATCCCGCCCTGCGCCATATTGGTCGCCGATTCCGCGTCGTCCTTCTTGGTCACGACGATGACGCGGCCCCGCTTCGCAACCGAGAGCGCGAACGTCAGCCCGGCGATCCCGCTTCCGACAACGACGAAGTCGGCAGACTCATGTGCCCGTTCGGCCGGCAAACGTTCCTCCTCTTGAGACGCCTCTCATGTCAGCACTCCAGCATCCGCGCCAGCGCGCTCTGCGCCCTGATGCGGACATCGTCCGGCACAACCACCTCGTGCTCCTCGTTGTCCAGGGCCCAAACCACGCCCGGCAGATCGATCATCTTCATGTCCCGGCACACTGCGAACGGTGAGAGCGGGAAGAACCGCTTCCCCGGGTGGTCGCGCTTCAGC
>JAUWCJ010000021.1 GCA_030609365.1 Candidatus Eiseniibacteriota bacterium
CCCCATCCTCCCCAACTCCCCTCCACACGCGCACGTCCACGACCCCCCAGAAAAATGTCACCCCCCGCAAAAAAGTGCTTGCACGGTTTTCGGCCACCGTGCTAATATGCGCCGCCGTCACAAAGGCCGTTGATAACCGGCCGACGCCGATCGGAAGGACCGCCCGGAATCAGGAACCTCAAGCAGTCATGGTGGCCGCCGCCTCTGGCTCACAACAGCAGGACCTGCAGGACCGGGTGTAGCAGACGACAACACAACAATTTACAGGGTTATCCACATTGGGGAGAGTTTCTGTAGATAGTCGGAGCAAGGCCTTTACTCCCACATCGTCAACGCACCACCGACATTCTACGAAATACGCCGAATGCTGGGTGTAGTGGATAACTTGTTAACCTCTTGTTGATAACACGCGGACTACTATGACCGCTTCAGATCTTTGGACACGGTGCCTCGAGACCATCCGGGACGAGACGGAGCACCAGAGCTACCAGACGTGGTTCGAGCCGACTCGCGGCGTTGAGCTGACTGACGACGCGATGAAGATCGAAGTACCGAACCGCTTCTTCGCTGACTGGCTCGAGGAACACTACATGGGGCTCGTGAGGCGCGCCGTGGAGGAGAACGCGGGGAGGGAGCTCGATCCCGTGTTCCAGGTGGCCCATAAGAGGCGCGACGAGTACGAGCCTGTCTCAGCTAGGCGGGAAGTCCCTCCGCCACTGACCACAGCAGCGGCCGATGAGTGCCAACTCAACCCGCGGTATACGTTTTCAACGTTTGTCGTCGGGAATAGCAATCGCTTTGCTCAGGCTGCAACTATGGCAGTGGCGGAGGCACCCGCCGACTCCTATAACCCGTTGTTTATATATGGTGGAGTCGGCCTGGGGAAGACCCACCTGATGCAGGCCATCGGGCAGTACGTCAGGGAGAAGCGCCCGGAGCTGTCCGTGTACTACGTCTCCTCCGAGACGTTCATGAACGAACTCATCACCGCCATCCAGCGCGGGAGCACGCTTGAATTCCGGGACAAGTACAGGAGCAAGGACGTCCTCCTTATAGACGACGTGCAGTTCCTGGCTGGGAAGGAGAGCACCCAGGAGGAGTTCTTCCACACTTTCAACGCTCTGTACCTGGCCCACAAGCAGATAGTAATGACGAGCGACCGGCCTCCGAAGCAGATAGCCACCCTGGAGGAACGACTGGTCTCAAGGTTCGAATCCGGGCTCGTCACCGATGTACAACCACCCGATCTGGAGACCCGGATCGCGATACTGCAAGAGAAGGCGGAGCTGGACGGGATTTCGATTCCCAATGACGTAATCCATTTGATAGCAAATTGTGTTACGTCCAATATCCGCGAGCTGGAGGGGTCGCTCGTCCGGCTCCTAGCCTTCTCAAGTCTCACCGGCAGCGAGATCACGGTCGACCTGGCCAAGGAGGTCCTCAGTGAGTTCCTCGGGGCTCCCAGAGGCCCGATCTCCGTGGCCCGCATACAGCAGGCCGTGGCGGAGACTTTCGGCGTGCCTGTAGAGAAGATGAAAGCCCGGGGCCGCGCCAGTCAGATCGCTCACGCACGCCAGGTGGCCATGTACCTCGCCCGCGAGCTTACTCACATGTCACTGGCGCAGGTGGGGGAGCACTTCGGCGGCAGGGACCACACCACGGTGCTGCATGCTCAGCGCAAGATATCCCAGGCCATTGAGCATGCCGGCCAGACGCAACGCGACGTCGAGAACCTGAAGCGGATGCTCAGGACAGCGTAGACACTCCCGACACACGCACCCCTTACGTTTGGAACATGCGGCCCCGTCTTGAGCGGGGCCGTGCGCGCCTGACCGGGAACGGGAGTTTGGCGGCTCGTCGTTCCGGCGCCCGGCGACCTGCACAAGCCGTGGATTTCGTGGGGAGCACTGTGAACAGCTCTGGATAATCGGGGCGACATGTGGATACGGTGGGATAGCTGGCCGTCTTGTCCAGCACCTTCTCCACAGGGAGCGTCAAACCAGCCTGAAGTATGTTGTCGCACGAAAGCGCCTGAGAACAGTAGCCCATGGCACCTCGCCCGCTCGGCTGCGCGGGTTTGACACCCTTGTTGTCAACATTTCCACAGCCCCTACTACTACTACTAATCTTCTATATATAAGAAGTAGAAGTGCTTTGTCTGTGAACAAGATCGCAAACAGGTTCATGAGAACACCCGTGTTGCATCGCATTACGTCAGACCAAAGCGTCACGTGAAGAAAATGGTTCGACAAGACCGGAGGTCTCTTGTTCAGCGTCTGGGAGAAACGTGTCAGGAGGCTCTCGGGGTCCGGGCTTTTGCCTTGCAGGGCGCTGAGTGCAACCATATAATGACGGCCGAAGGCGAGTCCTGTCGTCGGCGGGTAAGTATGTCCCGCTTGCGCACGCGTGTGTGAAAAGCACACCCCCCTGGAGGTTGCTCATGAAGTTCTCCATCCCGCGACAGAGTCTGGACAAGGCGATCCAGAAGGTGTTGGCGGTGGTTTCTCCGAAGACGACGCTTCCGGTGCTGGCGAACTTCCTGCTGGAAGTGAACGAGAAGGAGAAGAGGATTTTCCTCACGGCGACCGACCTCGACATGACCGTCACCACTGGCGTCGATGCAACAGTGGAAAAAGGGGGGAGTGTCACTCTGCCGGCCAAGCGATGCGCGGAGATCGTGCGCGAGCTTGGCGATACGGACGTGCTGCTGTCGGCGGAGGGGGAAGAGATCACGATCAAGGCGGGCAAGAGCAAGTTCAGGATCGTCGGGATTCCCACTGAGGAATTCCCGTCGCTTCCTAAGAGCGAGCGCGCAAGCGCGTTCTCCGTGGATGCGGCGACGCTCGCGCGGATGGTCGACAAGGTGAGCTTCTGCACTTCGAAGGACGAGACACGCCCGTCCCTGAACGGCGCCATCTGGGAGTTTGCAGCGGACCACATGGGCATGACCGCGACCGACGGACACAGGCTCGCAACCTTCAAGACCAACGGAGACTTCAAGGCGCTGGCGGGGAAGAACATGATAGTCCCGCCGAAGGCGCTCGGGCACGCGGTCCGGATCATATCGGCCGAGGGCGGCGACTCGGTCAGCGTCTCCGTCCACGAGAATCACGTCGCGTTCTTCATCGGGTCGACCACTATCAATTCAAGATTGCTCGAGGGACCCTTCCCGAACTACCGACAGGTGATTCCTAAGGACAACGACAAAGAACTCGTACTCAACCGCGAGAGTCTGATGAGTGCCGTGCGACGCGTTGCGGTACTCGCGGATTCACTGACGCACCAGGTGCGGATGACGCTGACCAAGAAGAAGGTCGAACTGGTCGTGTCGACTCCGGATGTCGGCGAAGCGAGAGAAGAGATACCCGGAACGTTCAATGCCGAGTCGCTTGAGGTCGGCTACAACGCGAACTATCTTCTGGATGTTCTCAAGCACATGGACACCGACAGCATACGCTTCATGCTTGGCAGCGCCGTCGGGGCAGCGATCGTCAGTGCAGTAGAGGAGACGGAAGGGGAGGAGTACGTCTGTCTCCTTATGCCACTCCGCCTTACGTCGTAGCGGGAGGAGTGCGCGGGTGTGGATCAAAGCGCTCAGGCTCACTGACTTTCGGAACTACGGACGACTGGAGCTGGATCTCGAGGAGGGGCTCAACTTCTTCGCCGGCGCCAACGGCTCTGGCAAGACGAGCATCCTTGAAGCGGTCTCTTATCTGGCCGTCGCGCGGTCACTCCGGGGCGCGAGCGATTCAGAGGTAGTGCGGTGGGGGAGCCCCGGGTTCGGGGTGGGCGGCGATATCGTCGCGGACGGCACCGTCAGGTCGAGCACTCTCAGGTTCACGAGGGGCGGCAAGAAAGACGTAACGCTCGACGGCGAGAAGCAGATGAAGCTGTCCGATCTCGTGGGCGTTCTCCGGGTCGCGTGGTTCTGCCCCGAGGACACGTGGCTGACCAAGGGCGGCCCGTCCGAACGACGGAAGCTTCTGGACATGACGCTGTGCCAGCTCGACCCTTTGTATCTGGACGCGCTGTCGAACTACCGGAGGGCGCTGAGGCAGCGGAACGAGGCGCTTCTCTCCTGGACGCCCGACGAAGAGTCCGAGGCGCTTGTGAGCGTCTGGTCGGAGCGGCTGCTGCACTACGGGAGCAGAGTCACGGCTGGCAGGATGCGCCTTCTGCCCCGGCTCGCCGACGCCGTCGCGTGCTTCCATGAGAACATCGCAGGCTCAGACGTGCTGAGACTGAGATACAGGAGCACGACAGCGGGTGTAACCGGGAGCGGGGACGATCCGCCGACCGAAGACGAGGTCAGGTCGTCGTTCAATGATTCACTGGAGCGCGTGGCTGCGGACGAGCGGCGCCGTGGCTTCACTCTTGTAGGGCCGCACCGCGACGATCTCGAGGTCAGACTGGGAGATCGCGCGCTCAGGACGTTCGGTTCACAAGGGCAGCACCGCACGGCCGCCATCGCGTTGAAACTGGGCGAAGCGGCAGTACTCGATTCGGACGGTCGCGGGGTGGTCGTGCTTCTCGACGACATCATGTCGGAGCTCGACGACCAACGCGCGGCATCACTGTTGGAACTGGTGGGTGATCTGGGCCAGGCCCTGATGACCTCGACCAGAGGTGCGCCCGCGCTCGCGGCGGGTCGCAGGAGCAGGAGCTTCGTCGTAGAAGCTGGTGAGGTCAAGCGTCAGTGAAATGGGCGGAGCCGATCGGGAAAATACTCACGGATGTCCTCCGTGACCTGGGCCTCTCGAAAAAGCTCTCGGAGCAGCGCGCGGTCGTTGAGTGGAGCGACATCGTCGGCAGAAGAGTAGCCGAGCACGCGAGGGCTCTGAGGGTGGACAACGGAAGACTGTTTGTCGAGGTTGACAGCTCCGTGTGGTCGCAGGAACTGACACTGATGAAGCGTACCATACTACGCCAGATCAACGACCAGATCGGTCGGAAGGCGATAGACAACATTCACTTCGTGCTTGGGGGAGCGAGACCACATGGCGCCTCCGGTCGCAACAGCAAAGAAGAAGGTGATGGCGAAGTCTAAGAAGAATGCCGGGAAGGTCAAGCCCTCGAAGAAGGCCTCGGCTAAGACCGCGAAGGCGAAGCCGAAGAAGGCAGCGCCGAAGAAGGCCTCGGCTAAGACCGCGAAGGCGAAGCCGAAGAAGGCGGCGCCGAAGAAGGCCGTGGCCGGGCGCGCGAAGGCGAAGCCGAAGAAGGCGGCGCCGAGGAAGGCCGTGGCGAAGACCACGACGGCGAGCCCGAAGAAGGCGAAGCCGAAGAAGAGCGCGGCGAAGTCGATCGACCACGCCGTCGTTGACGGATTCCCCATCGCCGCCAAGGACGACAAGTCCTACGACGCGAAGCACATCCAGGTTCTGAAGGGTCTGGAGGCCGTGCGGAAGCGTCCTGCCATGTACATCGGCGACACCGGCAGGCGCGGTCTCCATCACCTGGTCTACGAGGTCGTCGATAACTCTATCGACGAGGCGATGGCCGGCTTCTGCGACAAGGTCACAGTTGTCCTTCACAAGGACGGCAGTGTCTCGGTCGAGGACAACGGCCGCGGCATCCCGGTCGACAGGCACGCAACGGAGAAGAAGTCGGCTCTTGAAGTTGTGATGACCGTACTGCACGCCGGCGGCAAGTTCGACAAGTCCAGCTACAAGGTGTCCGGTGGACTGCATGGCGTCGGAGTCTCGGTCGTCAATGCGCTCTCGGAGTGGTGCAAGGTCGAGGTGGCTCGTGACGGCGTCATCTACTCACAGAGCTACAATCGAGGCGTTCCGGAGGCGAAGGTCAAGCCTGTGGGGAAAAGGAAGAAGAGCGGGAACAAGACCACGTTTCTGCCCGACCCGGAGGTCTTCGAAGAGACAGAGTTCGATTTTGAGATAGTGGCGGCGAGGTGTCGAGAGCTGGCGTTCCTGAACGCAGGGCTCGCGATCGTCGTGTCAGACGACCGGACAAGCGAGAAGAGCGAGTTCTGTTACAAGGGCGGGCTTCGCGAGTTCGTGAAGTTCATGAACGAGAACAGCACGGTCCTTCACAAGAAGATCGTGCACTTCGAGCGAGAGAGAGACGGCACGTCGGTAGAGATTGCGTTTCAGTACAATGACTCGTACCGTCCGAGCATCCATTCGTACGCGAACAACATCAACACGATCGAGGGTGGGACACACCTGACCGGCTTTAAGCAGGCGCTGACCCGGACCATCAACAGCTACGGCGAGAAGAACAACCTGTTCGGGAAGAACGGGAAGCCGGTGTCCGGTGACGACTGTCTCGAGGGACTTGCGGGGATTGTCAGTGTCAAGGTCAAGGAGCCGCAGTTCGAGGGGCAGACGAAGACCAAGCTGGGCAACAGCGAGATCAAGGGGCTGGTCGCGTCCATTGTGGGGGAAGGGCTCCAGGAGTTCTTCGAGGAGACGCCGTCGGTCGCGAAGAAGATAGTATCGAAGGCCGTGGCATCGTCGCAGGCGCGGATGGCCGCGCGGAAGGCGCGCGACCTCTCACGGCGGAAATCGGTACTGGAGGGGAGCTCGCTACCCGGGAAGCTCGCGGACTGCTCCATAACGGACCCCGAACTCTGCGAGATCTACCTGGTCGAGGGCGACTCGGCCGGAGGGTCGGCGAAGATGGGGCGCGACAGGCGCTACCAGGCGATACTGCCGCTCCGGGGCAAGATACTGAACGTGTTCAAGGCCAGGGTCGACAAGGTCTTCCACAACGAGCAGATAGGCACCATCATCACGGCGCTGGGTGCCGGAGTGAAGGGGTCAGGCGGCGACGACGACAACGGCGAGGAGGACAGCGGGTTCTCGCTCGACAAGCTCCGCTACGGCAAGATCATCATAATGACGGATGCGGACGTGGACGGTGCCCACATCCGGACGCTCCTTCTGACGTTCTTCTACAGATACATGCCCTTGCTCATCGAGACCGGACACCTCTTCATAGCGCAGCCTCCGCTCTACAAGATTAAGAAGGGCAAAGAGGAGCTCTACGCCTACGACGAGAAGGAGAAGAGCAAAGTTCTGAAGAGACTCGGTGAGGATGGAGCGTACATCCAGCGGTTCAAGGGACTGGGCGAGATGAATCCAGACCAGCTCTGGGCGACGACGATGGACCCCGAGCGCCGCGTGATGCTCGTGGTCACGATAGAGAGCGCAGCCGAAGCCGACCACATCTTCAACATCCTGATGGGAGATGCGGTTGAGCCCAGGAGGAAGTTCATAGAGACGCACGCCAAGCAGGTGCGCAACCTGGACATCTAGACTTCACGAGGACGCGATGCCAACGACCGAGAAAATCCTTCCCATAGTCATCGAAGACGAGATGAAGAAGTCCTACATCGATTACGCGATGAGCGTGATCGTGTCGAGGGCTCTGCCGGACGTCAGGGACGGCCTGAAGCCGGTGCAGCGGCGCATCCTCGTCGCGATGGACGATCTGGGCCTTGCGCACAACAAGAACTACAGGAAGTCGGCGAAGATATCCGGCGACGTCAACGGCAACTACCACCCGCACGGAACGGTCGCCATCTACGACGCGATGGTCCGCATGGCGCAGGACTTCTCGCTCAGAAATCCGCTGGTGGACGGGCAGGGCAACTTCGGGTCGATCGACGGAGATAGAGCTGCCGCCGAGCGATACACCGAAGCGCGTATGACGCGCATCGCGGAGGACCTGCTCGAGGACCTCAAGAAGGACACGGTCGACTTCGTGCCGAACTACGACGGCACCCGCAAAGAGCCTACCGTGCTACCTGCCAAGCTTCCCAACCTTCTCATGAACGGCGCTTCCGGCATCGCCGTCGGCATGGCGACCAACATCCCACCGCACAATCTCGAAGAGCTCACGGAGGGCATCGTCGCGCTCATCGACGACCCGGATCTCCCCGACGAGAAACTCCTCAGCATGGTACACGGCCCCGATTTTCCGACGGGCGGTATTATCTTCGGGCGAGCCGGTGTGCGGGACGCGTATCTGACGGGACGCGGGCGTATCATCGTTCGCGCGCGGGCCAACATCGAGGTTCACCAGAACAACTCGGAGAGCATCATCATCACCGAGATCCCGTTCATGGTGAACAAGTCGAGTCTCATCGAGGCCATCGCCAATCTGGTGCGCGAGGGCAAGATCACAGGTATTCGCGACATCCGCGATGAGTCCGACCGTGACGGCATCAGGGTCGTGATCGACATGAAGCGCGACGCGCAGGGGAACGTCATCCTGAACCAGCTCTACAAGAGCACGCAGATGCAGACGACGTTCGGAACGATCCTTCTGGCGCTCACCGACAACGTTCCGAAAGTGATGACGCTGAAGGAGATGTTGAGTCACTACATCGCTCACCGCGAGGAAGTCATCGTCAGGCGGACGAAGTTCGAGCTGGCCAAGGCGGAAGCGCGGGCGCACATCCTCGAGGGGCTCAAGAAAGCCCTCGACCACATCGATGAGATCGTACAGATCATCAAGAAGTCAAAGGACGTCGACCACGCGCGCACGCAGCTGAAGAAGAGATTCAAGTTCTCGGAGATACAGGCCCAGGCGATCCTCGACATGAGACTCCAGCGTCTGACGGGATTGCAGCGGAAGAAAATCGAGGATGAGTACAAGGAAATCATCAAGCTGATCGCCACGCTCAAAGGTATTCTCGAGAGCCGGGCGAAGGTGCTTGCCATCATAAAGACGGATATCACGGAGGCGGCGGAGGCCTACGGTAACGAGAGACGTACCGAGATAGTCGAGGCGACGACGGACTTCGCGATCGAGGACCTGATCGCCGAGGAGGACATGGCGATTTCGATCTCGCATACCGGCTACATCAAGCGGCTTCCGGTCGGTACCTACCGCAGGCAGCGACGAGGCGGCAAGGGCATCACAGGCATGAGTACCAAAGAGGACGACTTCGTCGAGCACATGCTCATCGCCTCAACTCACGATTACATCCTCTTCTTCACGCCGAAGGGCCACTGCCACTGGCTCAGGGTGCACGAGATCCCACAGGCCGGTCGCGCGGCGAAAGGCAAGGCGATCGTCAACCTGTTACAGGTGAACAAGGACGACTCGATAGCGACGTTTATCACGGCCCGCGACTTCGACGACGAGCACTTCGTAGTGATGGCGACGAGGAAGGGCGTGGTCAAGAAGACGAGGCTCTCGGCCTACTCGCATCCGAGACGCGGGGGCATCCGCGCCATCAATATCGACAAGGGCGACGAACTCATGGACGCCGCGGTGACCGACGGTAATCACGACATTGTTCTCGCGAAGAGGCTGGGCAAGGCGATTCGGTTCCGTGAGGGCGATGTGCGCGAGATGGGCCGGACGGCGCGCGGCGTGCGCGGAACGCTCCTGGAGAAGGGCGACGAGGTCGTCGGCATGGTGGTGGCCGTCGGTGAGCAGGGGACCGTTCTGTCGGTGACCGAGAACGGATATGGCAAGCGGACCAGAATCTCCGACTATCGCATCATCAGGCGCGGCGGGAAGGGTGTCATCTCGATAAAGGCCAACAAGAGGAACGGGAAGGTCGTCGCCGTCAGGATCGTCAACGAGCCGGACGAGGTCATGATAATGACGGCGAAGGGAGTCATGATCCGCCTTCCAGTGAAGGGCATATCACTCATAGGACGCAACACTCAGGGCGTCAGAATCATCAAGCTAGCCAAGGGCGACAGGGTGATCGACATCGCCTGTGTGGCGAGCGAGGAGTAGCTTGGCCGGGGCACGGCGTCCCATCAGGAGGTGAGCGTGAGTCGAGTCGAGCGCACGGCGCTGGTCTCGGTCCTGATCAACATCGGGCTGGTCTTCCTCAAATTGTTTCTCGCGGTCCTGTCCGGGAGCCTGGCGCTCGTGGCAGACGCCTGGCACTCCGGGTCCGACGTCGTGGCGTCGGCTCTGGTGTGGACCGGGGCGCGCATCTCACGGCGCGAGGGTCGGATCAACCTGGCAGTCGTCGAGAACATCGTCGGCCTCATTATCAGCGGTCTCATCCTCTGGGCCGCCGTGAGCATCTTCCAGAAGGTGTCCGCGGTCGCCAGTGCGCCCATCACAAATCTCCCCCTGGCAATAGGCGGCAGCCTCGTCGCCGCGCTCATTTCTTACTACGCTGCCGAATACAAGATGCGCGTCGGACGCGAGACGGGCAGCCTCAGCCTGGTCGCCGACGGATACCACTCCCGCATGGACACCCTGACGACCGGTGCCGTCGTGGTGGGCCTCATGGGTCACGCGATCGGCATCGAGCTTGATCGGATCGCTGCGGTCGTTGTCGCTCTGTTCGTAGTGGAGTCGGCCATCGTTATCGGGGCCGCGGCGGTACGAGGGCTCCGCAAGGGCACGACCACGCAGGCGGAGTCACTCTCCGAGATTATGCAGACACGCCCGGCTCTGGCGCTAACGATGGCGCTGGACCGGCTGGGCGTTCGCGCGCTCTTCTCACGCGCCCAGAGCACGATCGGGCGTCCCGAGTGGCGGCGGCGGTGGGCGTGGGCGGTGGTCGTTGTGGTGCTCGTGGTGTGGGCGCTCTCGAGCGTGTCGTTCGTTGGCCCGGGCCGCACGGGCGTCGTCATGAGATGGGGCAGGGCGCTCGACGAGACCATGACGCCGGGCGTACACCTCAAGGCCCCGTGGCCGATGGACAGAGTCGTGCGCGTGGAAGTACCGAAGGTGAGACGTCTGGAGATAGGTTTCCGGACGCGCACGGTCGCTCGTTCGATCAACGCGGTCGCCGCAGAGTTCTACGCGACGCTGTGGGAGAGTCGCCACGCCGCCGGGACCTACGAGAAGCTCCCGGAGGAAGCGCTGAGGCTGACGGGCGACGAGAACGTCGTGGACATAAACGTGGTCTTCTTCTATCGCGTGAGCGACCCCAGGGCCTACCTCTTCAAGGTTGCGAGGACGGAAGACCTCATCAGATTCACGGCTGAATCCGTGATGACGAATATCGCGGGCCGGCTTGCCCTCGATGACGTGGTGACAGTGCAGCGGGATGCTTTCGAGGAACTTATCCTCGCCGTGACACAGGGGCTTCTTGACGCGAGCGACGCGGGCGTGGAGATCACGGGCGTCAGGCTTCAGGATGTGCATCCGCCCCTCGAGGTGGTTCCGGCATTCAGGGACGTCGCCAGCGCGAGAGAGGACAAGAGCCGCATCATAAACGAAGCGCTCGGCTACATGGACGAGACCATTCCCAAGGCGCGCGGTGACGCCGGGCGTCTGATGCTCGAGGCCGAGGGGTACAGGTCCGACAGGATCGACCGGGCGCGAGGCGACGCCGAGCGATTCAAGGAGATGGCGCGGCACTATCGGGACTCGAAGAGGGTCACTGAGACGCGCCTCTACCTTGAGACCATGGAGAGCGTTCTGGCCGGCATCGAGAAGTACATTGTGAGCTCGGACATCGATCTCGAGGGCTACGACATCCGTATGTTCGACAAGGCGCTCTCGTCAGACGCGGCGGTGCAGGACTAGCTGCGCAGCGCCGGCGCGCAGAACCGGTGACACAGCGGGACTCGAGCCCGCGGCACGGCAGCAAAGAGAATGACCCGGGAGGGACAGGTGACACGCAGAAGATACTACACGGCGGCGATCGTGATCATCGTCGTGCTTGTGCTTCGGACCACGGTGTTCGTGGTCGACGAGACGAGCACGGCGATCGTGACCCAGTTCGGGCGCCCAGTGAAGGTTGTCGACACCGCCGGCCTCAACTGGAAGCTGCCGCAGCCGATCCAGTCGATCAGGCTCTTTGACAAGCGGCTCCTGGTCTACGACCCCAAGCCGACGGAGTTCCTGACGAACGATAAGAAGAACATCGTCGTCGATGCGTTCGTCGCCTGGCGGATCGCGGATTCCGAGAAGTTCCTCGAGACGGTGAATGACCGCGATGGGGCGGAGGTGCGGATGGCGGACATCGTCGCGTCTGAGCTGGGGGCCGCGCTTGGCCAGTATCCACTCCACGCGCTGATATCGATCGACCCCGATTCGATGAAGGTCGGTGAGATAATGGAGAGAGTGGAGCTGGGGTGCAGAACGACGGCCGGGTCGAGCTTCGGTATCGAGGTGGTCGACCTGCGGATGAAACGTCTCGCCTTCCCGGAGCAGAACAAGCAGAGCGTCTTCGATCGCATGCGCGCCGAGCGGGAGCGGACGGCGAAGAAGTACCGCTCGGAGGGGGAGGAAGAGGCCATCAAGATCCGCGCCGAGGCCGACAAGGAGCGACAGGAGATCCTGGCTGGTGCCTACATGGAGGCCGAGAAGGTTCGCGGCGAGGGCGATGCGGAGGCGATGCGGATCTACGGGGACGCGTACAACGTGGACCCGGGGTTCTACGAATTCGTGAGGACACTCGAGTCTTACAGGAACTTCCTCGACGATAAGACAACGATCGTGCTGTCGTCGGACTCGGACCTCCTCAAGCTCCTGGACAAGAAGGGGAACTGAGACAGGAAGGGGAATTGAACGTGGCGGAGACAACGGTCAGGTCCGACATGTCCGCCGGACTCCCGAAGGTCTGGAAGCTGGCGCGAGTCATCGCGCTGGCCGCCGTCGCCATGTATCTATTGTCAGGCACATATGTCGTCCAGCCCGACGAGCGAGGAGTGGTCAAGAGGTTCGGCAGGGTCGTAGCGGCCAACGTCCAGCCGGGAATCCACTACCGCATCCCCTGGCCGGTCGATTCGGTCGCCAGGCCTCAGGTCACGGCGATCAAGCGGATGAGCATCGGATACAAAATCGTCGATCAGCTCCGCGGACTCACGGCGGAACCGCGGGAGACACAATTTGTCACCGGGGACGAGAACATCATCGAGATGCAGCTCTTGATCCAGTACGTTGTCAAGGACCCTGCGCGCTTCCTCTATGGGGCGGAAGAACCGCACTGGCTGATCAGGAAGGTGGGGGAGTCGGTTCTCACGGAGAAAGTGGCTGCACTGGGCGTCGATGAGCTCCTGACGACAGCGAAGATCGAGGTGGCAGCAGCCGTGAAGGAGCGCGCGCAGGACGTGCTGGACTCCTACGGCGTCGGCATGGAGATCGTGGCTGCCCACCTGCAGGAAGTCAATCCTCCGCGCGAGGTGGCGGACGCCTTCCGCGATGTCGCGAGCGCGAGAGAGGATAGGAGCCGCATCATTCAGGAGGCGAACGGCTACGCGAACCGCGTCGTGCCCATGGCGCGCGGCGAGGCGCAGCGACTCATCACTTCTGCGGAGGGATACCGGACAGAGAAAGCCAAGACTGCCGAGGGCGAGGCGCACCGCTTCAGAGCCACGGTCGTCGAGTACTGGAAGAATCCAGCGGCAGCCCGCCAGCGCCTCTACCTTGAGGTGATGGAAGAGGTGCTCTCGAAAGTAAGGAAGTACGTAGTCGATGCGGAGTCCGGTGAGCGACTCAACCTGAGGTTCCTGTCGCAGCGCGACTGACGGTTCTCCTCGCGCCTGCGCACCGGGCGGGTTGGGGCTGCAAGACACGTTGCGACGCGCGCGTCGATGCAGGCACCGGCGTTTACGCTTGACAGAATCAAGTTCAGATAGCTAGACTCAGTTGTTTTTGTTGGCCTCAGTTCGCGTTATTCCAAGCGGACAGCGAGGTCGCATATGCGACCCGCGAGCAACAATCAGTGGAAGGACTGAGTGTTACTTGCAGGCCCAGAACAGGACAATCACAATCGTAGCGCGGCCATAGAGTGACCCCGGGATCACTTCCCTGAAAGAAGGGAGTGGCACGGGGTTTCTGTGTGAACATGGGCGGTGACCGTCCGGGAATTCTCGGGGTTGCACCCAGCGGTTTCCAGGAGAAGTACGACACACCATTCCAAGCAAGGGGCCCCGCCAGGATGAAAGAGGTCTTCATTGGAAGCGAGAATCTCCTGAAGCTGATAGGGAGATGGGCGAAGGACCACCGGGTCTACGTGCCGGTAACATTCGACATCATGAACAACGAGGAGACGCCGGACTACGACCTCGTCAAGGACGCTGTGCCGGAAACGATGCAGCTTCACGGCGCGGCTCCGGCGCATTCGGCCAAGACATTCGTTTTCTATCCACGCGAGGTCGTGGCCAACTACCCCAGCAGTGACGCCGAGGCCAACGTCGAGGCGCCCTCCACGGTCGTCGTCGGCCCGCGCGGATGCGACGTCCGCGGCTTGGCCAAGTTCGACAAGGTTTATTGGAGCACCAAGCACTTCACAGAAGAGCACGACGACCCATTCATAATAGAGAAGCGGGAGAGCACGTACATCGTCTCGATCGACTGCACGGCAGCGAAAGAGACCTGCTTCTGCACCGCGGTAGGTGGTAAGCCATTCGCGGAGGAGGGGTTCGACCTCAACCTCTCGCCGCTGGGCGCGGGGTGCATTGTGACCGTTGGAACCGAGCGTGGGGCCAGTCTGCTCGCCGGTTCGGACGACCTGTTCAGAGAGGTTACACAAGAGCACAAGTCCGAACGCGACAAGAACCGCGCGTCGGTGACCGAGGCTGTAGACCGGCAGAACGCGCAGTTCGCGATAGACCAGCCGTACGACAAGCGCGACCTCGCGTCGTCGGAAGATGCGTGGGCGTACGTGACGCAGAACTGCGTCGGCTGTGGGGCGTGCAATCGTGTGTGCCCGACGTGCACGTGCTTCCTTCTGGTGGACCAGAGGGCGAAGGGCGGATACGAGCGGAGCCGGAACTGGGACACGTGTCTGTCCATCGGTTACGCGCGCACGGGAGGCGGGGGCAACTCGCGACCCGCGCTCGCACAGCGACTCGAGAACAGGCTGCGCTGTAAGTTTGAGTACTCACGCGACAGGTACGACCTCGTGACATGCACCGGCTGCGGCAGGTGTATCGATGCCTGCATGGGCAGGATCGACATGAGGGAAGCCATCAAGCACGTGGTCACAGAGAAGGCGAAGGCATGAAGAATCTTTATAGGCCGATCGAGAGTGTAATTGAGGACATCAAGTCGGAGACACCGAACATCACGACGTACCGCTTCCGACCGAAGGAGCCCATCAGCTTCGAGGCCGGCCAGTTCGTCGAGCTGACGGTGCCCGGAGTCGGTGAGGCTCCATTCACGCCGTCCTCCAACCCGAACATCACCGACACGATGGAGATTACCATCATGGCGGTTGGGACGGTGACAGAGGCGCTGACAAAGATGAAGGTGGGTGACACGGTTGGGATCAGAGGGCCCTACGGCAACGGTTACAACCTAGCCGACTTCGAGGGTAAGGAGATCCTGATCATGGGCGGTGGCGTCGGGCTCGCACCGCTCAGGTCGCTCATTCTGGCGCTCTTCGACGACGTGGACAAGTACAAGAAGATATCCATTCGCTACGGCGCGCGGACACCGGAGGACATCATCTACAAAAACCTCCTTCCGGAATGGGCGAAGGTGAAGAACACGGAGGTGCTGCAGACCATCGACCAGCCGCACCCGGACTGGAAGGGAACGGTCGGCGTCGTCACCGTTCTGCTCGACGACCTGCCGCTTGTGACGACCGTAGGCGTCGAGGGTCTGCCGTTCAATCCAGAGACGGCGGTGGCGTGCGTCTGTGGTCCGCCGATCATGCTCAAGTTCGTCAACGTCGCACTGCTCGACAAGGGGTTCAAGCCGGAGAACATCTATCATTCGATGGAGCGCAACATGAGCTGCGGGCTCGGCAAGTGCGGGCACTGCATGATGGGCGAGTTCTACATCTGCAAGGACGGTCCCGTCATGACCGCGGCGCAGATCGCGGAGTTCGATGATCCGTTCTAGCCGTTCACGCTTGAGGGGTTAAACGAAATGCCAGAGATCAAAAAGGCGTCTTGTCTCTTCTGTTCGTTCCAGTGCAGCTTCGGGATGGAGATGGACGCGGGGGTGCCGGTCAGAATCGACCCGGACATGGAGGCCCCGCACAATCTCGGGTCGCTGTGCACCCGGGGGCACTACAACCTGGAGCTCCTTGTCCACCCCAGGCGCAATCTTGCGACTACGGTCAACAGGCGGAGAGTTCCGTGGATGTCGGGGGTGACCAAGGTCGCGGGGAAGCTCAAGGAGATCAAGGAAGCCGACGGTGGTGACGCATTGGGCGTGATCGTGGGGACCGAGCTTTCGAACGAGGATTACGCCGCGGCCGCTGCGTTCGCCGCCGGCACGCTCGGCACTCGTAATATCGCAGTTGCGTACGATGGGAACGACTATCCGTTCCTCAGGGGCGGTGGCGGTGGTGACGCAACACCGTCGGACCTCGACGCCGCCGACTGCTTCGTGCTGGTGGGCGATATCTTCTGGGGCCACCCCAGCGTCGCGAAGCGCATCATCGGGTCCCGCTACAAGAGCAGAACAAACAGGATCTACACGCTCAATCCCTATCGCACCAACACCGACTGGTTCGCCGACCGGCACATTGCTGTCCGTCCCGGCGCCGAACCGGTTGTGCTTGCAGGTCTTCTCGCCGCCATGAACGCACAGGGCGCGCCGCGCGTGGAGCTTGATTCCGCGGCCGCCGCCGGAGGTCTTACGACCTCTGAGCTCACGGCCATCGCCGACGGGCTGAAGGAGCACCACAAGGTGGTCGTGATGGTGAGCTCGAGACTCGGCGACTCCGCGTCAGGCTTCCTGACCGGACAGCTGGCGGCTCTTCTCGCCCAGAAGGTCGGCGGGAAGTACGCCCCGCTTTTCCGCGGCGGCAACGCACTGGGCGCGTACAACACCATCGGTTCCGCCAGGACGGCCCCGGAGATTCTCTCGGATGTTGTCTCAGGCAAGATCAAAGGGCTTCTGGTGTTCGGTCCCGACATCCTCCAGCTCTATCCCGGAGCGGTGAGCACCGACGATCTGGAGAAGCTCCAGGTCCTCGCGGCGTCCGGCATCTTCGAGAACGACACGACGAAGCACAGCGACGTCGGGTTGCCGCAGGCCGTGTGGACCGAGATGGCTGGGTCCTACACCGGGTCGCTGGGCATCGCGACGACGATTGCGCCCCTGACGGACGCGCAGGGAGACGCGCGATCGACAGGTGAGATGTTGTCGGACATCGCCGGCGAGATGGGCGCGGCACTGCCCGCCGTTGGCGGCTCCGCGGGTGAGCACCCCGAGCTTCCCATCGACACGCAGGCTGAGCTCGACCGGATAGCGGGGCAGTCGGTAAAGGAAGGCGTTGTGCTCATCGAGGGCATCAACCCGCTCCACCGCTGGGACGGGACCATCACGGGGAGAATGAGCTTCCCGACGGTGATCTCTCCCTACTGCGATGTCTGGATCGGTGAAGAGATCGCAAGGACCCTCGGGGTCGAGGCCGGGTCCAATGTGGCCCTGGCGACTGAGCGCGGCGAGACGACGATCATTGCGACCGTCACCGACAGAATGCCCGGCGGGCTGGTGGCGATCCCGAGCTACGTGCCCGACGTCAGAGGGCTTCTGGCGTGGACGCTGAACTCCTCCACAAAATGGTTCGACGTGGCGGCTTCGGGCGTGAAGGTGACGCCGGGAACATAGACGGTCACATAGAGACCTCGCGGAACGACCTGACCGCGCGGTCGACGTGGCACCATCCTACGGGAGAGCTGGATGAACAAAAGAAACGTCCTCGACTACGGGCGCTGCATTGGCTGCAGGAGCTGCATCGCGGCCTGCTACTATTCCCACAACTTCCAGGACCAGCTCGAGGCCTCCACCGTAGTGACCAATGCCGTGCTGCAGATGAACTGTCGGCATTGCGAACAACCACTGTGTGAGGCAGCGTGTCCCCAGGAAGCCATCAAGAGACGGGACGACGGGTTGGTCATCAGGAGCACGATCCTCTGCAGCGGCTGCACGTCGTGCGCCCAGGCGTGCCCGTTCGGCGCGATCGATCTGGAGCGAACACGCCACCATATGCCGAAGTGTGATCTGTGCGATTGGCGCACCCTCGAGGGCAAAGACACCATGTGCGCAGCGACGTGCGTCTCGGGCGCAAGGACGTTCGAGGACGTGAGCGACATCGAGGCCCAGAGAGGCACGCCGATGAGGGGCAGCCGCGCGATCGCCAAGACGTGGCGAGGGAAGCGGTAGGCACGCCCGAGCACAACCGATCACGTGGACGCTGTCAGAACTAGAGAGGTAGCCTAAATGGCATCACTTGGCTTGGTCTTGAACTTCCTCGTCTTTCCCGGTCTCTTATTCACTGCGGTCATTGGGCTTCTTACGCAGTGGGTCGACAGAAAGGTGAGCGCCAGAGTCCAGTGGAGGGTTGGACCTCCTTGGTTCCAGCCGTTCGCGGACATCCTCAAGCTCATCGGGAAAGAGATCATCATCCCCGAGGGGGCCAGGCGCACGGGCTTCCTGCTGGCACCGATGGCGGGCCTGGCGGCGGTGGGGGTGGTGTCGACGGTCTTATGGCTGGCCAACATGGGGGGCGACGGGTTCGTGGGTGACCTGATCGGTGTCATCTATCTGCTGACAATACCTTCGCTGGCCATAATCATCGGCGCGTCGGCGTCGAGCAACCCGCTTGCGAGCGTCGGAGCAAGCCGCGAGATGAAACTGGTGCTCGCGTACGAGCTACCGTTCGTCATCGCCATCTTCACGGCAGTGACCAAGGTCTCGCCGATGACGCTGAGACTCGATGGGATTCTCGACTACCAGGCGGCGAACGGCGTGCTCCTCGGTAACCCCTCGTGCATCATCGCCTTCATTGTCGTCATCCTCTGCGCGCAGGCTAAGCTCACGTATACCCCGTTCGATATCCCAGAGGCGGAAACCGAGATCATGGACGGGACGCACATAGAGTATTCAGGCGCCGCGCTCGCGGTCGTCAAGCTGTCCCAGGCCATGATGCTCTTCACACTTCCCGTCTTTTTCATTACCCTCTTCTGGGGTGGGCTCGTTCTGACGGGTTGGGGCATTCTCTATACCATCGTCAAGTATCTAATCATCATCACGATAATCGTTCTCATTAAGAATACGAATCCAAGGGTGAGGATCGACCAGGCCGTCCGGTTCTTCTGGGGCCCGGTCACGGTTCTCGCGATCATCGGTATGGTGCTCGCGATAGTGGGCCTCTAAGGGTCAATACGGAGCGCAAGTACATGGGTGCTACCAGCTGGGGATTCAAAAAGTCGCTGTGGGTGTTTCACCTGAACGCCGGGGCCTGCAACGCCTGCGACATCGAGGTGCTTGACTGTCTGTGCCCTCGGTTCGACATCGAGCGCTTCGGCATGAAGCTCGTCGGGAGCGTGAAACACGCCGACGTGCTTCTGGTCTCGGGCTTCGTCTCCAGGAAGGTGCTGCCGCAGGTCATCGAGACCTACGAGCAGGCGCCGAAACCCGTGGCCGTTGTGGCACTGGGATCGTGCGGTTGCACCGGCGGGATCTTCAGGGACGGCTACAACTTCGCGGGACCGGTGGACAAGCTGATCCCGGTTGATGCGTACATCCCCGGATGTCCGCCGCGGCCGGAGGCGATCATAGACGGTATCGTGAAGCTCATGGGGAAGCTCTAGGAAGACTGGTTCCAAGACGATCGCGGGACGGGCATATCAACCCGAACGCCCGGAGAGTGGAGAGGCAATGAGCAAACAAGTGCTTACGAATCTCAAGACCAAGTTCGGCGACCGTGTCGATATCCACGAGCACAACGACCGCCGGGCGTACGTAACGGTCAGCAATGAGGACTGGATGGAGGTCCTCCGCTACATGTACGAGGTGGAGGGGGGAAGGCTGACCACGGCGACCGGGAGCGACAGGCCGACGGGAGTGGAGCTTCTCTACCACTTCGCGATCGACACGGACGAGATCGTCGTGAACATAAGAACGACGCTCAAGAAGCCATTCCCGAAGATCGAGTCGCTGGCCCCGTACTACTACGCCGCAGATTTCATCGAGCGAGAGATCTTCGATTTCCTCGGCGTCGAATTCGAGGGACACCCGGACCCGAGGAAGATCCTCTCCTCACACGACAGGCCCGCTGATTTCCACGCAATGAGGAGAGACGAATAGATGAGCACGATAATACCCATTGGTCCGTTTCATCCCGTGCTCGAGGAGCCGGAGTATATCCAGCTCTATGTGAACGGGGAGACCGTGGAGAGCGCCGACATCGACCTCGGCCGGATTCACCGCGGGATGGAGCTTCTCGCGCAGGAGAAGACGTTCGACCAGGACATCTTCCTTGTTGAGCGTATCTGCGGCATCTGCTCGGCGTCGCACAGCTGGGCCGCCAGCCTGGCGATAGAGGACATCGTCGGCGTGACGCCGCCTGACCGGGCGCGTTACTTGAGAACGATCGTGCACGAGCTCGAGAGACTTCACAGCCACATGCTCTGGGTGGGGTTGGCGGGGCACATACTCGGGTACTGGACGGTCTTCATGTGGGGCTGGAAGTACCGCGAGCCGGTTCTGGATGCGCTCGAGATGATCACGGGAAACAGGCAGCACTACGCGTGGTACAAGGCCGGTGGTGTGCGCAGGGACGTGGCGGATGAGATTTGGCCGGAGATCCTCAAGATCATCGACGAGTTCGATAAGAACACGGACATGCTCATTGGCGCCATTCTCGACGACCCGGTGATCCTCAGCCGCCTCAAGGGCGTCGGCATTCTCACGAAAGAAGACGCGATCCACTACGGCTGCCTCGGTCCGACGGCACGAGGCTCCGGCGTCGACATCGACGTCCGCAGGGACGACGACTACGGCGCCTACTCCGAGGTTGACTGGGACGTCATCGTTCAGCCGGACGGGGACTGCCTGGCTGTCTCCGTAGTCAGGCTCCTCGAAATGAAGGAAGCCTGCAAGATCATCAAGCAGTGCATCGAGAAGCTGCCCGGCGGTCCTATCGTGACGGAGATACGCGATATTCCGCGTGGCGAGGGCGTCGGTCACATTGAAGCGCCGCGCGGCGAGAGCTTCCACTACATCCGCAGCAACGGGACGAACATGCCGGAGCGCCACAAGATGCGCGCGCCGACCTTCCTCAACATCCCGTCGTTCAGGCCCAGGGTCAAGGGTGAGACGATCTCGGATGCGGTTCTCATCTTCGCGGTCATCGACCCGTGTTACAGCTGCACCGAGAGGATGGCGGTCCTTGATCCATCCGGGAAGCCGTTCATGACCGGGCAGGATTTGATCAAGCTGAGTCACGAGAAGACAGAGAAGCTCAGAAGGGAATTCTAGAGGTCCGGGGGGAAGTTGATGCCACAGATACTCGTTCCCATCATAGTCCCAGCCATAGCCGGCGGCCTCTGTCTCCTGATTCCCAGGCGGGTCAAGGGCGTCAGGGAGATCCTCACTCTCGCGGGTCTGGTCTGGGCGTTTGTGGCCTCGCTGCAGCTGTTTGGCGCCTGGCCGCTCTCCTTCACCAGGGATTGGGTAGTCCTGGGGGACCTCACGGTTCAGTTCGATCTCATTCTCAACCACTTCAGCGCGTTCATTATCATCTTCGTGACGCTGTTCGGACTGGCCGTCGCGGTGTATTCGATGTCCTGGCTCTCGAAGGACCACGACGGCAGGCGCTACTACGGCCTGCTCTCGTTGACCATCGCGGCCTCGACGGGTGCGGCACTCTCGAACAGCCTGCTCCTCCTGCTCATTTTCTGGGAGGCGCTCACGGCGATCCTCTTCCTGTTCGCGAACCTGGGGAGGAACGAGAAGGCGGCGTCGGAGGGAGCGGCGAAGAGCTTCATCATGCTCGGGCTCTCGGATGCGGCGCTGTTCCTTGCGGTGGCGCTCATATGGGTTCGCTTCGGGACGCTGTCGATGAACGAGCTGTCGATCTTCGTCGGCGACGGCGCGACTATCTCCATCTATATCCTGATGATGATCGGCGCCATCACCAAGGCCGGCGCGATGCCGTTCCACACGTGGGTTCCGGCGCTCGGGCGTGGCGCGCCGACCCCCGTCATGGCGCTTCTCCCAGCCTCGATCGACAAGCTCCTCGGCATCTACCTGCTGGCCCGTCTGAGCCTCGACATCTTCAGCATCGGGCCGGGCATGCAGCTTCTGCTCATGACGATAGGCGCGGTGACGATAGTCGGCGCCGTCCTGATGGCGCTCATCCAGCACGATCTGAAGGTGCTGTTGTCTTACCATGCGGTCAGCCAGGTGGGCTACATGGTGCTGGGTATCGGCACCGGTGTCCCCATCGGTATCGCCGGCGGCCTCTTCCATATGCTCAACAACGCCATCTACAAGACATGCCTGTTTTTCGGCGCCGGCGCCATCGAAAAACAGGCCGGAACGACAGAGATCGGGAAGCTCGGTGGACTTGCGAGGGCGATGCCGCTGACGTTCATCGGTATGGCCGTCGCATCGCTCGCCATCTCAGGCGTGCCTCCCTTCAACGGGTTCGTCTCAAAGTGGATGGTCTACTCGGGGCTCGTCGAACTCGGCTCGAGGGGCATGAGTTCCTACTGGATCTTCCTGGTCGCGGCGATGTTCGGCAGCGCCCTGACGATGGCATCGTTCGTCAAGGTGCTCTATTCCGGGTTCCTCGGCCAGCGCCCGAGTGAGTTCGCGCGGGTTCGGGAGGCGCCGTGGCCGATGACCGTGCCGACGCTGTTCCTGGCGGCGCTGTGTATCGTCTTCGGTGTGTGGGCGAAGTTCCCCATCGACAGGTTCATCAATCCGATCGTTCACGGCTCGGTTGCAACGGCCGCATCGGGGGCGCTCGATGCCTCCGTGGGATTCTGGAATCCGAGCCTGGCCACGGGGCTCATCATCCTAGGCATCCTCGTCGGACTGGCCATTGTCGCCGCAGGCAAGCTGACGACGCGGCGCGTCGGACACGTCTTCATCGGTGGGAACAAACCCCCGGAGCCGCTCGACACCATGCACGTCGCCGGCACGGGTTTCTACAACACGATCAAAGAGACGAAGGGCCTGAAGGGTATCTTTGCAAACGCGGAGGAGAGAATTTTTGACGTCTACGAGATGGGCGGGCGCTTCGGCAATGTGTTCGTTCAGGGTCTGCGGGCGGCGCACAATGGCGTGCTCTCAACCTACCTGACCTGGGCGGTCATTGGACTCGGGGCGGTAGTATTCGCGCTCCTGAGCGCGCTTCTGAGGCAGCTCGTCGGCGGGCGTTAGAGTTCCAGTTCAACTGATCCTATCTGGAGGTCTGGTTCAAGGACAAGCGGGAGACGGGTTAATGGAAAACATTGCTCCACAGCTCTACACGCTCCTCGTCTTCATGGTGATCGGTTCCGTTGTTGCCGTGGAGACGAAGAACCTGCTGTCCGCCGTGATCTCGGTCAGTGCGGTCGGGTTCGCGCTGTCTGTCGCGTTTCTGTTCATGGGCGCGCCCGACATTGCAATCACACAGCTGGTGGTCGAGGTTCTCGTTCTCATCATCCTGATCCGCGGAACGATCCTCCTTGATAACACGGCCGTCGAGACGCACGGGGACACACTGGCGGTGGTTGCGTCGCTCATCTTCTTCGGGTTGCTCCTGGGTTTCGGGGCGATGATCTTTGGGAGCACGGGCTTCCCGGAGTTCGGTGAGCCGGTGATGCGTGTGTCGAGAGTCTACGTTCAGACGGGGCTCCCGGCGACGCACGCCGCCAACATCGTGACGTCGGTGATCCTCGACTTCAGGGCCTACGACACCCTGGGTGAGGCGACGGTCCTCTTCACGTCCGTCATCGGAGCACTGGCGCTCCTCAGGAAAGACGGTAAGGTGAGAAGGGAGGAGGTGGCGAGCGCATGAAAGGTATGACGATAATCGTGAAGACGATTACCGACTTCGTGGCTGCCTTCATCGTGGTGTTTGGTGCGTACATCGTGCTCTACGGACACCTGACACCCGGAGGCGGCTTCGCCGGTGGCGTCATCATTGCGTGTGCCTTCATCCTGTTGATGCTGGCGCACGGCCGCGAGGTGGCGTTCGCGAGACTGCCTGAGAGAGCGGCCCACATCATGGACTCCTCTGGAGCGCTTGCGTTCCTCATTATCGGATGGCTGGGAGTGACGGGCGGGTTCTTCTTCCTGAACGTGTTCGGAAGAGGAGACATGTTCAGGCTCTTGAGCTCCGGAATGATACTTCCGCTGAACATCGCTATCGCCTTCAAGGTCGGTAGCTCGCTCTTCCTGGTGTTCGCCGCACTGGCGATGTTCCGGCGCCGGTCGTTCAGAGCGATGATCGAGGAGGAACTGTCATGACCGTCTATTTCATGTGTGCAGTTCTTCTCATGATGGGGCTCTACTGTCTGGTCGCGAAGAAGAACATCGTGAAGAAGATAATCGGTATCGTGATCATGGACTACGCCGTGAACCTTTACCTCATCACCATCGGGTACAAGAACAACGGCGTTGCTCCGATCATCGAGAAGACCACCAGCCCGGAACTCCTCGAGAGGTTCGTGGACCCGCTGCCGCAGGCGCTCGTTCTTACATCGATCGTCATCGGACTCGGGACTCTGTCGCTCATGGTCTCTATGGTCATCCGTCTCTACGAGAAGCACGGAACCTTTGACATGTCACAGATCAGCAAGCTGAGGGGATAGCCAATGAACCCAGTACCTCTCTATGTTGCGATCCCGCTCGGAGCGGCCTTCCTGATCCCTCTTCTGGGCATGTGGTGGAAGAAGAGCGGGGAGACGCTGGCCGTGCTCTCCACTCTGGTGCTGGCGGTGATGGCGATCCTCGCCATCGGGACGCCGGCGATGGTTCACCACATGGGAGGGTGGACCGCGCCCTTGGGGATAGCGCTCGTGAGCGACGGCCTGACCGTCCTTCTGCTGATTGCCGTCAATGTGATCGCGTTCCTCTGTATCATCTTCTCGTTGAAGTACATGAAAGTGTACACGGGGCTGACGAAGTACTACAGCCTCTTCATGTTGATGGTCGCCGGGATGAACGGTGTGGTGGTGTCGGGTGACCTCTTCAACCTGTTCGTGTTCCTTGAGGTCGCATCGATTGCGTCGTACGCACTCGTTGCGTTCGGCGTCGAGGCGGACGAGCTCGAGGCTGGATTCAAGTACATGATCCTCGGCAGCGTAGCATCTGTGATGATTCTCTTTGCGGTGGGGACGGTCTACGCAGTCACTGGCACGCTCAACATGGCAGACGCTTCGAGAGAGATAGCGACGAGGTTCGGTGGGGCCGAGATGAACCCCGCACTGCTTCTTGCCGCTGCGTTCTTCCTGATGGGATTCGGTCTCAAGGCGGCGCTCGTTCCGTTCCACGCGTGGCTGCCTGACGCGCATCCATCGGCGCCGGCCCCGATCTCAGCGATGCTCTCGGGCGTCGTCATCAAGAGCCTGGGTGTCTACGCCATGTGCCGGGTGATGTTCCATGTGTTCGGGTTCGGCACCGCGTCGCCGAGTTCCGCCATTATCGCGAATGCGATGATCGGGTTCTCGGTGCTCTCGATTGTGGTCGGCGGACTGCTGGCGATCGGCCAGTGGGACTTCAAGCGCCTTCTGGCCTATAGCTCCATCGGGCAGATCGGCTATGTGACGCTCGGTATCGGTGTGGGTGCGCGCGTTCTAGCCACCGGTGGGACCAGATCGCTCGCGGCGCTCGCAATTCTCGGAGGGCTCTTCCACCTGATCAACCACGCGGCCTTCAAGTCGCTTCTGTTCCTGTCGTCGGGGGCGATACAGCAGGCTACCGGCACACGCGACATGAAGATGCTGTCGGGCTTGAGGAAGCGCATGCCGATCACGGCCGCGACGACCAACCTCGCCGCGCTGTCCATCTCCGGCGTACCACCGTTCAGCGGCTTCTGGAGCAAGCTCATCATTATCGTGGCCACCATCAGGGCCGGTCTCATGGGCGTCGCCGTCGTCGCCATTGCGATGGCGTTCGTGACGCTCGCCTACTACGTGAAGGTCCAGAGGGAGATACTCTTCGGCCCGGTGCGGGGCCCGGCCGAGTCGGCCAAAGAGGTCTCGCCGCTGATGTACGTGCCCATGATCATCCTTGCGATTGTCTGTGTCGGGTTCGGGCTGCTGTATCCAGTCCTGGGGAGTCGCATTCTGGAGCCCGCGAGAGATGCGCTCCTGAACGGCGCCGAGTACGTCAAGCTGGTTCTCGGGTAGGGGGTAGAGCACCGATGGAAACTCTGAAGCGAAGACTCTTGGACATGCTCATAATCTTCGTCCTATGGCTCCTCCTCACCTGGTCGCTCGATTTGCAGGGAGTGGTGGCCGGAGCCATCCTGGCGGTCCTGTTCGCCCTCGTCCTGTCGAGGCTACTGCCGCCGCACGTCGAACGCCTCTTCAGTCCGGTGCGGTGGTTCTGGGCGCTGATGCACATCATCTCACTGGCGTTCTGGGTGGTGCTGGCGAACTTCGACGTCATGTACCGGGTTCTTCACCCCAACCTTCCGATTCGACCCGGCATCGTCAAGGTGAAGACGACACTCAAGAGCGACGAGGCCAAGGCCTTCCTCGCGAACTCAATCACCCTGACGCCAGGCACACTCACCATCGACATCATTGACGACTGGCTCTACGTCCACTGGATCAATGTGCACGAGAGCCTCGAGGACACCGAGGCCATAACGCGGGATATCGCGGGACGATTCGAAGTGACTTTGAGGAGGGTTTTCGACTGATGCATACGTTCTTGCTGTTGCTCATCATTGGGACCTTCCTGTGTCTCTACAGGGTTGCAATGGGACCGACGCCGCCGGACAGGGCCGTCGGGATCGATACGATCGGTGTGATGGTGGTGGGCATCTGTGGGATCTTCGGGATCATCACCGGTCAGGACTTCTACCTGAATGTCGCGATCGCATGGGCACTTCTGTCCTTCCTCGGCACCCTGGCGCTTGCGAAGTATCTGGAGGGGAGGGGATTCGATGAATAGCGGGGTCACGCCGTACATTCTGATCTCCATAGGAGTCGCGTTCGACCTCGTCGGAGCGATCGGCCTTATCAGGCTACCTGATGTCTACAACAGGCTGCAGGCGGCGACGAAGTGCGTGACTCTGGGAACTGCCCTGATCCTCCTGGGTGTGGTGGCGGCGAGCGGGTGGAGCGCCATGGGTATCAAGGCACTGCTTGCGGCGGTCTTCGTCCTCTGGACGTCACCGACCGGCAGCCACGCTCTGGCGCGCGGAGCGCACATAGCCGGTGTGCCGCTCTGGTCCGGATCAGTGATCGACAAGTACAAGGAAGACACGGGGCGCTAGGCCCTGTCCGGGCGCGACCGGCTGTGCTTATCCGGCGTCGTGCCGACTCACGGTGAGCGTCACACACGGGACTGAATGCCAGGAGAAGGAACACGATGAGGAAACCAAAGCTGCGCGAGCTCAAGGAAGCGGTGACAGCGGTCATTAAGGGGCCGTACACGACCGCGTTTCCCTTCGCTCCGGCTGAGACCTTCGAGGCCTTCAGGGGGCAGCCGGAGTTTCACGAGGAGGACTGCATCGGGTGCGGAGCGTGTGCGGAGGTGTGTCCCGCACGGACGATAGATGTCGTGGACGAGGGGAACACACGCACTCTGATTCACCACTACGATAACTGCATCTACTGCGGTCAGTGTGAGGCCTACTGCACGACCAAGAAGGGCATCACGCTGTCTAGGAAGTTCGACCTCGCGGTCTTCGACAGAGAGCAGGCCGTGACGAGTATCGAGAAGGAACTGGTGCGCTGTGAGCGCTGCGGGGACGTCATCACTACGGTCGACCAGTTGAAGTGGATCGCGCGGAAGACCGGGTCTCTGTCTGTTGCGAACCCCACTCTTCTCATCGCGCTGCACAAGGACCTGGGTGTGACGGTGGATCCCTCGCCACACGACGGCAAGCCTGTCGGCAGGGGGGACTCGTACCGCATGATGTGCCCCGCGTGCAGGCGTGAGGTCTATCTGACCGAGGACTGGCTGGGTTAGGACGGATCCGGCGGTTTGGAGAGCCTTGACACAGGGAGGCGCGCCGGAAGACAGGAAAAGCGACAGAACGGGCCCCAAGGGGCCCGTTCTTCATGGCAGAGCCCCTTTGCTCTGCCTGACGACCAACAACCTCAAGTACTTTCCACTTGACATTATGTTCGCTTCACCGCACATTGGGAATGAGGCACCTTTCCCCGATGTAAGAGGGCATAAGCATGCGCAAGCGGCGCGAACTCGCGGACAGGAACAGCGTCACACTCAGGAACCACGTGAAGCAGCACAGGGCACGGCTGGACCTGACGCAGGAAGAACTTGCCGAGAAGGTCGGTGTTCGCAGGCAGACCATTCTCGCCGTGGAGAAGGGCCACTACGCGCCGTCGGCATTACTCGCGCTTCTGCTGGCCAGGGAACTCGGCATGCCCGTCGACGAGCTGTTCGAGCTGGAATCCGGAGAGGGGAGTGGATCATGAGAAGCGAGATGGACCTCATGCGGATGGACGAGCGACAACAGTTCCACTGGCTTCGTGCGAACAGGGCCACTCTGATGGTCGTGGGCGTGGTCTGGTTCCTGATGATCGCCTTTGAGATCAGCGAGGAGCGCACGCCGGGCTTTCTCCTTGTCATGGTGCCGATCTTCGCAGCCATCAGGTTCGGGTTCTTCTACTACTACGCCAGGGATCGTGAGGTCAGATGGGTGGAGCGCGTGCTCTTCATCGTCCTGTTTGGATTCGGGCACTGGGCGGCGACGGCGTCCGCCTGGGTCGGCGAGTTCTCGACCAGCGGGATGTTCGGTCTCTTCCCGGAGGAGCCCGCTCACTCATTCTGGGTGGCCGCCGTGCACGTTCTGGAGTTCCCGCTCGTGACCCTCGTGCGCCACAGCGACCTGTCCGAGCAGTCGGTCTGGGCCAACACGCTCATGGTTCTCAACAGCGTCGTCTGGGCGGGCGCGGCCTATCTGGTTGTCTGGGCCGCGAAGCGGCGGACGGTAGCGGCGCGGCGTGACCGGGGGGCGTGACCGGATCGTGCTCAGCACCGGGCCAACCCGTGGCTTCATAAGGCGCGAGAAGCTCTCTAGTGGGCGAACTTGGGACTTGACTACGTATCACATTCTGCGGTATAGTAGAGTGAGAGTCCGGCGGTGACGCGTCACGGCGTTTCGATGGCGCCGCCTCCCTGGGACAGTTCGCACGTGTACTACTACGGGCACTTCAGACGAGGAGGTCATGATGAGACCGGTCGCGATTACGTTCCTGTCGGTCCTGGTGCTCCTTTGCGCGGCGCAGGCGCATGCAGACTCCTACATGATCCAGCTCACAGGATCAGGCGGGCTCATGTTGAACGGCGCTGACTATTCCGGGACCATAGATGCGGGAATGGCCGGGACATGGACGCTGGACCTGGACGACTCACTGTGGCCCGACGAGTCAGACAGCACGGCGCGTTTCGACTACATCTGGAGCACGTTCTTCGCCGACAACTACAACGACATCACCGGCGGGGAGCATTGGATGGGGTATTTCACCGCAGGGACCCTGCCATCGTGCCCACTTCTAATTCTCGACACGAGCGTGCCGGGTGGAGTGCTGGGGATGAACGCGAGCTTCACCGTGCAGGTCAGGGACTACTACGCCGACGGCGTACTCTCTCAGTATGAGAAGCACCACTCCTGCCAGATGGCGTTCACCTACTCAGTCGAGACGCCGCTCGGGACCGGGGCATTCATGGACTACTGCGGAGACGGCTCGGGTTCAAACGGGTCCTTCAACTTCGTGAATCCTCCGACCGCCGACCAGCTCGAGTTCCCGTTCTTCAGCCAGCTCAATCTTTGGTACTGCGGGGCTCCCGTGGAGGACAGCACGTGGGGGGCGATCAAGACCCTCTTCCGCTAGAATCTCTGTCCGGGGCGTTCGGGCGCACCTTGAGAGGCACCAGATTACTACCACCGCGGATCTCCATGTTGGGGATCCGCGGTTTTGCGTACCGCGGCCTCCGTTACCCGAACCTGGGTTGCGGCCGAGTCCGGGGGGCGTTACTCTGAACGGCAAGGAGCGAGCGACGCCCGAGGGAATCAGGGCGCGAAGAGAACGTGTGTGATGATCTCAGGGGATCCCGTTCGGCGCGGTCATGCGCTCAAGAACTGCATCGGGGCTGCGGGGGCGGTCCTGCTGGTGGCCGGCTGTGTACAGTCCACGGAGGATGCGCCTGCTGAAGGCGCCAGCACAGAAAGGGAAGGAGGCCTGGCCCTGAAAGACCTGACACCCGAGGAGGAGGCGGTCATTGTTCATAAGGGCACAGAGCGGCCTTTCTCCGGTGAGTACAATGACCACCAGGAGGCCGGGGCCTACGTGTGCAGAAGATGCGGCACGCCGCTCTATGAATCCAATGACAAGTTCGACTCCGGTTGCGGCTGGCCGAGCTTCGACGACGAACTGCCCGCGGCCGTGAAGCGCGTGCTGGACGCGGACGGGCGAAGGACGGAAATCCTCTGCGCCGCGTGCGGGGCGCATCTCGGGCACGTGTTCGGGGGGGAGCAGCTGACCGAGAAGAACGTCCGCCACTGCGTCAACTCCATCTCGCTGGAGTTCGTGTCCGCTGGCGAGAGCGTGGCGGGGGAGGAGAGCGTGGCCGAGGCGCGGGACGAGGGTTCGGTCGCGACGGCGACAGCCTACTTCGCGGGCGGCTGCTTCT
>JAUWCJ010000129.1 GCA_030609365.1 Candidatus Eiseniibacteriota bacterium
ACGACGAAGCGCTCGCCGGTCATGCACGCCGCGATGACGCCGGCCGCGTCGCGCATGTCGTAGCGGTCGCCGATGGGAATGAGTCCGTGGTCTCCCACGAAACAGTAGTACTCAGGCACCGGCCCCCCGTGACTCGCGACCAGTCCCGAGAACACCAGCTTGTTGAGCAGGGCCGGTGCGAGCGGCCCGTTGATCCGAGGCGTTCTGATGTAGCGCGCGACATCGCTGACGTAGTCGTTCAGGTTCTCCGGGGTAAGCCCGTACCGTGCGGTCGCCTCGCTGGTGAAGCCGTGCCGCCAGCCCCACAGTTTCTTCCCGAACGGCACGGTGGCGCGACCATGCAGCTCGGCCGAGATGAGCCGCTGCACGTTCCGCGCCGTCTTGCCGAACGACATCGCCCGCCCTACCATGTCCCTTCGCATTCCCACCTCCGCTACCTCTTCTCGATCACCGCCGCGTAGACCGGACCGCTCGTCCCGAACAACTTCGCAACTCGCCAACCCGTGCCCCTGAGGAGCTTCTTCATCTCGTCGGGAGAGACGAGCAGGTAGTCGAACCACGGTGTGATGTAGGTCTGATAGCGCACTCGAATCCTCAGCTGTCCCGCCATCCGACCGCGCCTGCGGTTGCGCCTGTGGTAGCTCATGTGACACTTGTCGGCCGTGGCGTAGGGGTTGGCGCTCTCCACGATGATGCGGGCGCCGTCATTCGTGATGGCCCGGTATCTCGCCAGCAGCCACTTCGCGCGCCTGGCGCCGCCGAAGAGCCCGAAGTTGTTGCCGAACATGACGATGGTATCGAACTGGCCGAGCCTTTTCGATACCTTCGTCACCGGGAGGACACGTGCCCTCTTGAGCCCGCGCAGCTTCGCGACCTTGATCGCGAGCGGCGATACGTCAATGCCGAGAACGTCGCGGCCCTTGTTCTGGAAATAGAGCGAGTGTCTGCCGGCGCCGCATCCGACATCGAGCACGCGGCCCCGGGCATAGGCCGCCGCCTTCCGAAGGTGCGATCCCCAGTCCTTGTATGCGGTGAAGTATATCTCGGGCCCGCTCGACACGTCGACGTAGCCGTCGTCCCGTTCGACGATCTCGTAGCCGCTCTTGCCACGGTAGTGGTCGTAGATCTCGCGACCGTATGCGTCCTGGTGTCTCTTGAGCTTCATCTCGTTCTCCAGCCCGCAACCGAGTTCCAGTAGTCACTGACGTCGTGGTACGCCTGCCTGGGCGTCCCGTCTGCCTTCACGATACCCGCGTGGCACCTCCATCCAGCCTCCCACTCCGTAGGGGCAATGTGGGAGTAGGTGATGTCCTGGAAGTGCAGGAAGTTGATACCGACGACCTGCGGGTCCTCGTAGGCCATTGCCAGTGTCCCGTACCACTGCTCGGCCTGCCACTCCTCCGAGTAGCCTTCTGCTGGCTCGTGGACCCACGACCAGCCGTCCTGGTGCTGGAAATCCGTCTCCGCGGGATAGAAGACCTCCCAGATGAAGATGTCCTTTCCCACGCTCTCGAGGTCGTCGAGCGCGTCTCTCATATCGTTCAGGTCGCCGTCCTGAAGCGTCCCGTAGTGGTACTCGATGGCGATGACCTCGAAGTCGGTCCCCCCGGCGACGAGCTCGAGAGCGCCGTCTACCTCGTGGACCGCGTTCGGGGGAATCTGCTCGTGGTAGTCGCTCCAGGAACCGAACGAGATCGCGATCCTGCAGTCCTGGTCGACCGCCCGCATGACTCCCACCTGCCAGGCGAGCCACTCCTTCCACTGGTCCCATGACAGCCCGTCGCCGCCCAAGTTGACCTCGAGACCAATCCACCACAGCCCGATGTCGTCCTGATAGCGCTCAACGATCGCCCCGATCAGCTCGCCGTACTGCGTCCTGAGCGCCGGGTTCGCGTAGGAGTTATCGATCCAGCTTGGCAGCTCACCGGCGATGAAGAAGTCACCTCCGCCCGCCGGCATGAACTCCGGTCCGAGGTTGATGACCCGGTGTACGTGCGAGTGGTCGTCGACGAAGTCGTCCAGCTCCGTCCAGTCAAACGCACCGTCCGTTGGCTCGATCCCGGACCAGAAGTACGGCGGCGCCGTCCAAGCGAGGTTGTCGCCCAGCGCCTCCTTGAGATCGTGTGCGTAGTCCAAGCCCAGGAGCTGCTCGTGCCCCGCGTCGAATACGTGGAACATGAACGGGTCGAGGGCTCCTCCCTCCTGCAGCAGGTCGTCGACGGCGTTGCAGGAACCGAGGCCGACAGCGGCGGCGACGAGGACAGTGGCAGACGAAATCATGTAGCGCGCTGTCACGAGCTCTCCTTTGAACAGTCGGCCGGAAGAAGCGTGACGATGGTGGAACCCCACCCGCCGCCTTCTCCGTCAGTGTCGACCTACGCCGCGGGCGATCCCGGAACGGATATCTCCCCACAGAAGTCCGTGTGCATGATCCTGCGCACGTCGTCTATGGAACCGGCGCGCTTCAGGGCCCACATGAGCTTCGTCACGGCGCTCTCGATGCTCATGTCGTACGCCTGGATGGCGCCGAGGTCGAGCAGCTTCGCGCCCAGGTCGTAGAGATGCATCATCGTCGCGCCCTGCAGACACTGGGTGGTCACCACGACCGGTATGCCGAGCTTCTCCGCCCGTTCTATCGCATCGTGGTAGTCGTATGCGACGTTGCCCGTACCGAACCCTCGCAGCACGAGCCCCTTGATTCCACTCTCCACGATGTTGGTAAGAACGGCGGGCGGCATTCCGGGAACGAGCGTGACGATGGCAACGTTCTCCTCAAATCCCTTCTGGACATCGAGCGGCCCGTCGCTCCTGGGAGTATGCTCGCCCAGCCGGATGTCGACACGAATGTCCCCGACCATCCCGCGGTTGACCGTCGTGAACGCGTCCAGCCTCGACTCGGAGAACTTCGTGGCGCGCGCGCCCAGGATGATCTTCCTGTCGAACACGATGAAGACATCGGAGAGGTCCATCGTTGCCACGCGCACGGCGTTGACGAAGTTCCTGCGGGCATCGGACTCTATCCGCGTGCCCGGTATCTGCGACCCGGTGAGCACGACCGGCTTGCCCAGGCCCCTCAGCGCGAACGACAGCGCGCTCGCCGAATAGGCCATCGTGTCGGTGCCGTGTGTAACTACGAACCCGTCGTGGTCGTCGTAGTTCTCCCCGATGACGGACGCGACGCGGTCCCAGTGGTCTGGCTTGATGTTGCTGCTGTCGATGTTGTCTATGTAGGCGACCTCGATGTGCGCGAGTTCGCCCAAGCGCGTCTCCATACTGAGGAGGTTCTCGATCGCTCTGTCCAGCGCCGGTGTCAGGAGGCTCCCGCGCTCGTCCTCCTCCATGACGAGCGTACCGCCGCAGAAGAGAACAAGGACCTTCTTGTCCGGAGTTCCGCTCATGTGTTCCCTCTGGTCTAAGCGCCGACCGTCCCCACGCATCGAGCGCGCGGTCCTGTCGCTATTCCCGCGGCTTAAGCGCGACGACCGTCGCGCCCCCGCTTCCTCACGAACTCCCACCGCAGGAGAACTCCACGACCTCCGGCAGCCCGGCGAGTATCGAGTGCACGATACGCCGGAGCACGCCGGTGCCCTTGCCGTGGATTATCTGCACGTTGAGGATGCCGCGACTGCGGCACTCATCAAGGTAGTCGGGCACGAGGTCCTTGACGTCCTCGGGCCTGAAGATATGGAGGTCGAGCGTCCCGTCGATCGGGTACTCGACCGCACCTGAGCTATTCATCGGACGATCGGACACGGCCTCTCCGCTTCTTGGTCTGTCCCCTTTGGCGCTTGCCGTCCAGGCGCCTCTCCTTCGAGGCACGAGTCGGCTTGGTGCGTTTTCTCGGCTTCGGCCTCACGGCCGCCCGCCGTATGAGTTCCACCAGCCTCTGGCGCGCGTCCTGCCGGTTCTTGAGCTGCGTCCGGAACTGCCTGGCATCGAGGACGATCTCGCCGCCGTCCGTCATGCGCTTCCCGGCAAGGCGGATGAGGCGTTCGCGGACGTCGTCCGGAAGCGAGGGCGAATTCGCGACGTCGAACCTGAGCTGGACGGCCGTCGACACCTTGTTGACGTTCTGGCCGCCCGGCCCGGAGGCGCGAACGAACACCTCACGTATTTCGTCCTCGCTTATGGAGATGCTGCGCGTTATCCGGATCACGTGCCTGCCCTCGCGCCCTCGTCACGCCCCTACTCGTGCGTCTTCTTGAGAAGCCAGGCCATGTTCTCGCCCAGCACCTTCATCGTCTCGATGCCCTCGTCGTCGTCCTCGACCTCCCCTTTCCCACGGCCCAGCCCCATGTTCCAGTAAATGGAGCCCGGCACGATCATCTGACCGATAAGGAAGAAGTGGTTCATCGAATCGAACGCGTGGATGCTCCCCGCCCGCCGGACGGCCACGACGGCGGCGCCGACCTTGCGCCTGAACATGTGCCCGTTCACTCGTGCGACCATGCCCGCCCGGTCGATGAGCGCCTTCATTTCCGCGGTGACATCGGCGAAGTACGTGGGCGACGCCAGGATGATGCCGTCCGAATGCACCATCTTTCCGATGCACTCGTTGGCCACGTCGTCGATCGCGCAGCGCCCGTCCTTGTTCTTGACACACCCGAAGCAGGCCGCGCATCCGCGGATCGTCCTGCCCCCGAGCTGATACAGCTCGGTCTCGATGCCCTCCTGCTCGAGCGCGCTGAACACGTGACGGATCATGTGTGCGGTGTTGCCGTCCATCCTGGGACTGCCGTTGAACGCCGTGACCTTCACTCCGTTCCCCCGTGTTGTGTTGGCCGGCTCGCGTCCCCGCCCGTACCCGGCCGGGGACCGCGGCGGCGCGTCAGACCCGTCGCGCCAGCAGCACTCCCTTTCCCACCGGCACAACCATCGAGTTCATCCGCCTGTCGCTCTCGGCGCGGTCCAGAAACGAGGACAGATCCCCCGCGTGGCTGATGGCATTGTCGGCCACGAAGAGCCCCCCGCTCACCATGCTGGGGACCACTGCCTCGTAGCACTCCTCGTAGAGCTTGTTCTCCACATCGAGGAAGCAGAACGAGACGTCGCTCTGTCCGCCGAGGTGCTCCCTGGCGTCTCCGGAGACGATGCTGACGATGTCGTCCACGCCCGCCTTCCGGAACGTCTCTGTCGCGAGCGCCACCTTCGCCTCGGCAATCTCGAACGTCGTGAGTCTGCGCCCGAGCGCGCGGCAGGCCAGAGATATCCAGAGCGCGGAGTAGCCGCCGCTGGTTCCTATCTCGATGAACCCGCCTTCGGGCGCGGAGGCCGACATGAGCGTCAGGAAGCGGCCGGTCCCCGAGGGGATCTGTCTCAGCCGCTCGGAGTGCTCCTTGCCATCGCGCCTCTCGGTCGCGTCCATCTGCTCAAGCTCGCGCATGCGGACGAGCACCTTGCCAGGGATCTGGTGAAACACGTGCTACCTCCCGGTGAATCCGCAGGGTGACGCTGCAATCGGCATGTCCGGAGTATACACGAACATCACTGCTTTGCCGCTCTGCGGCGCAGCTTCTCCTGTATCTTCTCTCCTCGTAGTTCCCTCAGCGCGTCTGCCGCGATCCAGCGCGCCCTTGTCGTCCACGGGCAGCACCGCCATCATCACGAAGCCCGCCGGACGAACTCCTCGTCGCGCGTGCACCACTCCTGTGCCTTGGCGTGCGCGAACTCCGTCTTCCTGAAGAGGTTGTTGCAGCACAGGTCACAGATGTCCCACGAGTCGAAGTCGCGGACCCAGCGCTCCATCTGCTTCTCCGTGACGCGCTCGGGCTCGTCCACCAGCGGGGCGATGATGCGCGCCTCGTGACAGCCGGACTTCCAGAGTTGGGCAGCGAGTCCGTGGTCCCTCCCAGCCTCCTTCGCGATCGCTCTGAGCACCGGCACCGGAACGCCGAAGGTGTTCTTCGGGTTAATGCCGAACCTGGCCATGCCCTCGACGTTCTTCGTGTTCGCGAGCTTTCTCAGACGGGCGAGTATCTGTTCACTTGTCACGCTCGATCGCTCCTGCTCTGAGTGAGTGTGCCGCGATGGACGCCGTACGCGAGCGGCTCTCCGCGAGAACCGCTCGCACAAGACTAACACATCGCGAGCGGTCGGTCTCAGGGCAGACCGGCGGCCACGGGGCGGACCGGTCGGTCTCAGGGCGGACCGGCGGCCACGGGGCGAACCGGCGGCCACGGGGCGAACCGGCGGCCACGGGGCGAACCGGCGGCCACGGGAAACGGCCCATTCTTGCCACAGGGCGGGGACATATGGTATAATAATGGGAATGTTCTTCTGGACTCGCAATCAGTGT
>JAUWCJ010000176.1 GCA_030609365.1 Candidatus Eiseniibacteriota bacterium
GGCGTCGCCCCGGTCGGTCATGCACTCGGCACGGAAGTAGCGCGCTCCGGCGAAGCCGTGAGCCCCGAGGTTGACGGTTCTCTCGCCGGACCATTGCTCTCCGGTCGCGCTCGGATCGAGGGAGAGGATGGGCGAGGTGCCCAGTGCGTCGCCGGCGAAGAGCTGGACCGAAGTGACCGGCCCGAAGTCCAGACTCGACGCCCAGCGAACCGTCATCGGCAGGTTGGCGGCCGATGGACCGCTCGCCTCATCGCCCACCATCAGATCGTCCGGGTCGTAGAAGTCGCCGTCGCCGTTTCTGTCCACACCGATCTCAACGAACGGCCCGTCGGTCACGACCGATCGCCCGCCCCGATAGGCGGACAGGATCTCGGATATCGGTGGCAGGTTCCCCGGTCCGTAGCCGTAGCCGCCGTCGGGCACGAAGACGACCGTCTGCACCTTCCCGATGGCGTTGTCGGTGGCGTAGTTGTCCACGCTCAGGTACGCGCTGTAGTTGAGGTCGCCGTGGGCGTCGCTTCCGCCGGCGAAGAACACCTTGCGGACGGGATCGAGGTTGGCCCGCAGGCAGTCGTCCCACAGAGCGATACCCTGAAGCAGTTCCTCGGGGTGAGGGTTGTCCGGCGTGACCCCCGCGTCGAAGTCCGCCCACGGGTTGTTCTGGTCTGACGAGTAGCGTGTGGGGCGGGTGTTGAACGCCTGCAGTCCTCGGAACACCTCGTGGCCGAGAGCCGCGGCGATGTCTTCGTCCCCCCACGCCGCGCCGTTGATGGCCCAGTCCATGCCGCCCCACTCGGCGCTCATATCCGACAGCGGGTGTGCCGCGTACGCGAAGCCTCCTCCGGACAGCTGCGAGAGGGCCGCGGGCAGTGTCGGTGTCACTGGGCGCTCGCCGATCGCCCCGCTCAGAGGGGAGGAGATGTACGCATCGTTGTAGAAGAGGGAATGCAGCGTCTTCTCGTAGGAGTCCGCGTCGACCGACGAGGAGTTGAGCTCCACCGCGCGGTACAGTCTGAGGCTCGGCGAGTCGAGCAGCGCCACGTCGTCCCCGAGCGGGTTCCACGTCGACCCGAACGCCGTGTTGTCTCGGTAGACCGTCTGTGCCCCGTTCTCGTTCTGGATCGTGTACTCCCAGTGGGTGGTCGCGTATGAGAACGCCCCGTCTCCGGTCTCGTCCAGATCGCACGAGTGGTCCGTGGTCGTCAGCCAGTGGAGCCCCACGGCCTCGGCGGTCATCGCGACCGCGGGCAGCGGCGCGCCGAACTCCGCGATGTTGTTCGTGTACATCGTGTGGTAGTGCGTGTCTCCGCCATACCATCCATCGGGCCACGGGTAGGCGCCGTGCCCGACGTGCACGCGCAGGTATCGCGTCTCCGTGTGGTTGAACCAGTCGTCTCTGTAGTAGACGCTGACCTTGAGGTTGATGTGTTCGCCGGGCCCGTATCCCAGGTTCGCCGGCGTCAGGAGCGTGCCGTCAGGGAGCGACGGGTGGCCCTCCGTGACCGTCGTGATGTAGGTCCAGTAGTTCGACTCGTATACATCGTTGCCAATAGTCTCGTCGCCGAAGTCGTGGTTCCAGAGAATCGTCTCGGCCGACGTCACGTCCCAGCACCGTATCCAGTGCAGCTCGCGGATGTCGTCCGCGTCGCAGTCCTTGAGGATGATGGTCAGAGGGATGGCCGTGGTCGCGTCGGTCACCCTCCACGGCGCGTCCATCATGAAGTCCTTCATAAAGGTGTTGTCGTAGCGATCGTCGCCGGGATCGGCGGACGCCATTCCCGCAGCCGACAGGAACGCCACCGCGGTCAGCAGTGCTGCCATGATGCGCATGAAGATTCGTTCTCCTTGGGGGGTCGTCTGCTTCAATCGGGGTCGCCTGCTTCGGTCCGCAACTGACGAGACCCCATCTGTTGATGGGGTCTCGTCATCGTATCCGTCATCCGTCTCTCGATCCTACTTCAGGAGCACGCCCTTCCTCGAGACGGTTTCTCCGTCGTGCGTGAGTCGGAAGAAGTAGACGCCGCTCGCCACGGCTCGGCCCGCGTCATCGACGCCGCGCCACGCCACGGTCCGTCTTCCCGCCTCGGTGTGCCCGTCGACGAGGATTGCGACGCGCCTTCCGGCCGCGTTGTAGACGGCAAGCTCGACGGCTCCGGCGGTCGGAAGTTCAAACGCCAGCGTGGTCACCGGGTTGAAGGGGTTCGGGCGGTTCTGCTCGAGTCTGAACGCGAACGCGTCCTGGCCGTCGTCGACTCCCGTGTTCGTCAGCCCGAAGAAGTCGAGTATCTCCGTCAGGAGCTCGTCTTTCGTCGACGGCGATATGCCGTCGGTCAGCCCGCCGAACTCGAACGAGAACCCGACAGTCCTGTGCGCGCGGCTCTCGTTGGATACGCCGCAGCCGGCCTGATCGCCCGAGTTCTTGAGTATCTTCGTGGCGCCCGTCAGGGGCTCGATATGGTCGATGTAGCTGTTGGGCCCGGCATACGCGAAGCTCATCCCTTCGCACATGGTCCCGTCCATTCCCAGCACCGTGTAGAGGTCGCCGCTTCCGTCCTGCGTCCCGTTGATGCCGAAGTACGGGTTGTAGACGCTCCTGGCCGAGTCGTAGGCCCAGCAGTCGCCGCCCTCCATGTAAGCGTTGCCGCCGGCGTCGAGGTAGTCGACGAGCGCGGTAGCCTGTGCCGTGGAGAGCGAGTAGTTCTGCGAGTATACGCCGAGACAGATGAAGGTTGCCGAGTACTCGTCGAAGTTCGGCATCTCGGTCGTGTAGTCGTAGCTGATGTCCTTTGCGTCGAGGAGCGCGCCGATGACCGCGCCCGACGCGGGCGAGGGGTCCGGTTCCCAGATGACGCATGCAATGGCGTCCAGCACGTTGAATTCGTGAGTGCCGGACGGAGGTTCGTAGGCCACGTTGGCCGGGTAGGCGCCGTCGTCAGCCACGATCTTGTACGCCACCGCATCACCTGCAACGGCCGTGCCGGGGAACGTGCCCTCGAACGTTCCGCTCGTCCCGACGCGTGTCATCGACACGTCGGTCTGCGGAGCGCCGTTGATCCAGGACGCCAGCGTGACGCTGGCGACAAC
>JAUWCJ010000195.1 GCA_030609365.1 Candidatus Eiseniibacteriota bacterium
ACAGGATGGCGACGGGCGCCAGTGCGGAGGTCATCGCCAAGCTTGAGTCCTTCAACCCGGGCGGCTCGGTCAAGGACCGGATAGCCCTCGGCATGATCGAGGATGCCGAGCGAACGGGGCGCCTCAAGGCCGGTGATGTGATAGTCGAGCCGACGTCGGGCAACACCGGTATCGGTCTGGCGCTCGTGGCCGCGGTCAAGGGCTACGAGGCGGTCTTGGTCATGCCCGAGACGATGAGCGTCGAGCGGAGAGCGCTGCTTCGGCAGTTCGGGGCGGGCATCGTGCTCACGCCTGGCGGCGGGGGCATGAAGGGCGCCATCGCGGAGGCCGAGCGCATCGCCGCCGCACCCGGGCACTTCATGCCGCGCCAGTTCTCGAACGCCGCGAACCCTGAAGCGCACAAGAGAACCACCGCGCGCGAGATCATCGACGCGCTTGAGGGCCGAACGCTCGATTACTTCGTCGCCGGCGTCGGAACGGGTGGCACCGTCACGGGTGTCGGGGAGGTTCTGAAGGAGACGTACCCCGGCATCACGGTGGTGGCGGTCGAACCGGCGGCATCACCCGTCCTCTCGGGCGGAAGCCCGGGAGCTCACAAGATACAGGGCATCGGCGCCGGGTTCGTTCCCGCCGTCTACAGCGGGGACAACGTGGACGAGATCGTCCAGGTGAGTGATGACGAGGCGCTGGAAGCGGCAAGGGCCCTGTCACGCGAGGAGGGCATCCTGGCTGGCATTTCCTCGGGTGCTGCCATGTTCGCCGCACTTGAGGTTGCGCATCGCGCAGGAAGTGGTAAGCTGGTCGCTGTGATACTACCGGACACGGGCGAGCGCTACATGAGCACCGACCTCTTCAAGTAGTGAACATGAGACCTGTTTTCCTCGACGACATTGCAGCCATCAGGAAGAACGACCCCGCCGCCAGGAGCATCGTCGAGATCTGGCTCTGCTATCCTACCCTGCACGCGATCCTGGTTCACAGGATCGCGCATTGCCTGCATATGCGACTTAGGATCCCGGTTCTGCCGCGCCTCATATCCGTGTGCAACAGGCTCATCACAGGTGTCGAGATACACCCGGGGGCGAAGATAGGGCGGGGGTTCTTCATCGATCACGGAAGCGGTGTCGTCATCGGAGAGACGGCCGAGATCGGCGATGGCTGTGTGCTCTTCCACGGTGTGACGCTCGGGGGAACGGGCCATCATATGGACAAGCGGCATCCGAGTCTCGGCAGCAACGTGCTTGTCGGGGCGAACGCCACCCTGCTCGGTCCCATCAAGGTCGGAGACAACACGAAGATAGGGGCGACCGCCGTAGTCATCAACAGGGACGTTCCCTCGAACTGCACCGTCGTGGGCACTCCCGGCAGGATTGTGAAGCGAAACGGCGAGCGCACGGACGAGCCGTTGCCCGTCGCGCACTACCAGCATGATGCGAATCGGAACGCCTGACGCGCGCAGCGCGCGTCAGGCGCCCCTCCGGCAGCGTCGAACACACTCGCGCCCCCGAAACCCCCGTGCGGGGACTCCGTCTCCACACGGAAGAAAGAGAGGACCCCATGTCAGTGAGCACTCGCTTCCTGCGGCGGACCCTGCTATCAGCGGCACCCTGGCTTCTTCTGTGCGCGGCCCTCGCGGTCGCGTTGCCCGCGCCGGCCGCCGATGACGCAGTAGAAATGCCGCTTGAGACGGACATCGTCTCGGCGACCGTGTACGGGCGCCAGGCTCAGATCATCCGCCGGGGAGAGGTGCAGCTTGAACCCGGCTGCGTCCGGCTGGTCTGCAGCGATCTCCCCGAGACGTTCGTCGCAACGTCCCTCAATGTCGAGGGGACTGGCATCAGCGGCGCCAGGGTCATTGGCATCGACCTGCGCAGAACCGAGACGATCGGAGCGGAGTCCCCACGCTACAAGGAGCTCATTGACGAGCTGGAGCAGCTCGATGCGGAACTCACGCACCTTCAGATACGGCGCACGGCGCTCATCCGCCGCAGGGACCTCGCCAGGTCGATCGGTCAGTTCTCGAGCGAAGTCGGGCAGGAGCAGCTGGCCGGCGGTGACTTCGCGCCCTCGTATTGGGACGGTGTTCTGACCTTCTTCGAGACGGAGAACGTCACCACGGACGACCGGCTGGAAACGCTCTCGGGAGAGATGTCCGACAGCGAAGTACGGCGGGCATGGATTCGCTCCGAGCTGCGGGCCATGCAGGTCGGGGAGGGGCCGGGCAAGGAAGTGGTCATCGACTGCGAGACCGAATCCGGAGGCTCCCTGACCGTGGAACTCAGCTATCTCGTTCCCGACGCGTCCTGGTATCCCGAGTAC
>JAUWCJ010000108.1 GCA_030609365.1 Candidatus Eiseniibacteriota bacterium
GATGTGCGCATCCGGGCCCAGCCTCATGCCGCCGTCGGTGGTGATCTCAGCGTTGCCCGCGATCGTGCCGTTCATGTCCAGGAACCCGGTCATGATGCGAGCCCTGCCGCCGATGGCCCCATCAACGGTCACCGTGGCCCCCGCGATGATGGCGTCCCCGTCAATGACCGCGGTCTCGCTGATCTCGATTCTTTTCGCAAAGACGATGAGATCCCCGCCGATGTGACCGTCCAGGTAGAGCGTCTCGCACCCGAGCCGCACGTCGTCTCCGACCACGCCCGTAATGCGCATCGTCTGGGCGAAGCAGTTCACGTCCTCCGTGACGGTGCCGCTTATGTTGCCTTCCTGGAAACCGGCAACGATGTCACCGTCCAGCGTCCCTGCGATGTCGATGCTGTGCGCCCATATGTAGAGGTCCGCTTCTCTGGTCTCTCCATCGGGCACGAGGTATTGCTCGACCTGCTGGATATCGATGTTGCCGTGCCCAGGTGTCATGACGTGAACGACGTTGCGGGTGACGGTGCCCGCGCCGGTGTCCACGGCCTCGGCGGGTGAAGGTACGAGCAGCACGCCCAGCGCGACGGCCACGACAAGCAGGCCTACCGCCACCCGGATCATCACGTTCCTGACACTGCTTTCTCCGACCACCGCGACAGCAACCTGTCGCACACTTGTCATGCGCATCGCATTCATGGTGCTCTCCTTGCGTGTGCGGCCCATACGTTTCTCTTACACACACAGTGTATGCGTTATTCGCCCCACACGGCAAAGGCAGGGCTGTGAAACGTGGATTCAGGCGGGTGAAGTGTGTCTGAGCGGGGGTGAAACGCAGGGCCTTCTTGCCCCTGTTTGTCACGTTACGAGCGCCCGAGAGGGAGACGGCGGCCCGCCTTCCCGACCGGACCGATCTCAGCTACCAGGGCAGTATCTCCCGCAGCCCCTTCACCCGCGCTCGCGAGAGCACGAGCTCACTCTTCTGCTCGTCGTCGACGACTATCTTGTACTTGCCGCTGAACCACGGCACGATCTCCTTGACGTGATTCAGGTTGACGATGCTGGAGCGGTGGCTCCGGAAGAAGACGCGCGGGTCCAGGCGGCTCTCGAGCTCCGCCATCGTCGCGTTCATCATGTACCTCTCGGATGCGGTGTGCACGAAGACCAGTTCGCCCTCGACACCGATCCACACGATGTCGTCCAGATCGACAAGCACGATCTTCTTCCCCTTCATGACGGGGAGCCGCCGCACGTCGCGCGACCTGATGAGCCCGGCGAGTCTCGCCATCTGGTCGTCGAGCTGAGGGGTGTCATCGAGCAGCGACCGTGCCCGCTCGATCGCCTCACCGAGCCGTTCTCTCGAGATCGGCTTCAGCAGGTAGTCGACCGAGTTGACCTCGAACGCCTTGATCGCGTACTCATCGAAGGCCGTCGCAAAAATGACGAGCGGAACGTGTGCGAGCGCCTCGACGACCTCGAAGCCGTCCATGCCGGGCATCTGTATGTCGAGGATGACGACGTCGGGCCCAAGCTCTCCCACCAGGTCGACCGCCCGGAGGCCGTTCTCCGCCTCACCTGCGACCTCGACGTCGGGGATATCCGCCAGGAGCTCCTTGATCCGCACCCTGGCCAGCTCCTCGTCGTCGACCACGAGCACCCTCATCGGCGTCTTCATGTCTCGCCCGGCCCTCCCTTCAGGCGCTCCGGTTCGATTCCGCCCTCGACGGGCAATATCAGCTCGACTCTGGTCCCCGTCTCTCTGGAGCTCTCGAACTTGAACCACTCCCCCTCACCGAATCGCGTGGCGAGCCGGTCGCGCACGTTCCTGAGCCCGTAACCCTCCGCCAGCATTTCCTCGAGGTCGATGAGACCGGTTCCCTGCCCGTCGTCATGAACGACTATGTGCAGCGTGTCGTCGGCGAGCGTCGCCTCTATCCTGATGGTCCCTCCCTCGACCACCGGAGAGATCCCGTGCCTCACGGCGTTCTCCACGACCGGCTGGAGGATCAGAGGCGGAACCTGCACGTCGCGCGCGCCTGGATCGATCGTCTGCTCGATGTTCAGGCGGCTGCCGAAGCGGGCCCGCTCCACGTCCAGATAGGCGTCAACCAGCTCCATCTCCTTCCGGAAGGGAACGCTGCCCTTCTCGGAGGCGAGCAGAGTGCCACGGAAGATCCCCGCCAGTCGCTCGAGGGTCTGCTGCGCGGCCTCGGGATCGGACGAGATAAGGGCGGAGATCGAGTTCAGCGCGTTGAAGAGGAAGTGCGGGTTGATCTGCGCCTTGAGGGCCTTGAGCTCGGACCGTGCGGCAAGCTCGCGCAGTCGCTCTTCCCTGACCCTGTTGCGGGCAATGGCGACGTAGCTCTGCTCTATCTGATCCCTGAGCCGCTCGTAATTGTAGATGATCAGACCGACGATGACGGCGATGATGCTGTCGACCACAACGAGCAGGAGAAGAAGCCTGCCCTGGTAGAGGACGGCGAGGGGATTCCAGAAGATGATGAGCGCCGACCCGAACGCGCCGCCCGCCAGCAATGTGACGATGGCGAGAGGAAGCCGGACAAGAGTCGGGAGCTCGCTGTAGCGAGGCAGCACGAACCGGGCGGAGAAGCCCGTCGCGAACCCGATGGCGTTCGCGAAGAGAATACCGGTTGGGACGAACCTGGCCATGGCCCCGTCCTCTTGCGAGAACAGCGCTATCGCCACACCAACGAGTCCACCGGCCACTGAATTCCCCAGCAGCCAGAGGACGACGCCACGTGCTGTCGCCCAGAACTGTCCGGTGGTCGTTCCAGCCCGATTCACGTCTATCACAATCCTCCCTCGTGCACTCCCGCGCGAACGCCGCGGGGAAGCTCCGGTCCGTCATGGGTCGGGCAGGTGGTGAACTCAGCTTCGGCTCCGCCGTGCGCGAAGCGAACGGCGAGGTCAGCTTCGGCGAATGACCGCCAGAATGCTGTGCTCGAAATCGTGGACCCGCCAGGCCTCGCATTCGAAGCCGTTGACAATGATGGAGAACAGGACCTCCTCACCCGACCCGTCCTTCATGATGCCGGAGATCGCCGTGACACCGTCCAGGAGTCCCGTCTTCGCGCGCACGACGCTCCGAAGCTCGGCGTATCCCATCCGGTCACTGAGCGTCCCGTCCGTGCCGCTGACGCTCAGTGACGCCGCGAACTCGTACGACGTCGTGAATTCGGATAGCGCCTGCCGCATGACAGCGACTATCGCGCGCGGCGTCAGGCGGTTGTCCCGCGAGAACCCGGACCCGTCCTCTATGTGGCACAGGCCACTGTCCCCGCCGGCCGCCCGCAGGTGATCCGTGAGGACCGTGGCCCCGCCCGCGGTGGTTCCGGGAGCGCCGTAGACGTGCGCGGCCATGGCCTTGAGAAGCTGCTCCGCCACGAAGTTGTTGCTGAACTTATTGAGGTCGCGCACGACGAGCGACAGCGGCTTGGACCGATGCACGACGAGTGTCCGCGCATCCTCGGGCGCCGCTCCCAATGCCACCGTCCCTCCAAACTCCACGCCCGCCGACTCAAGGAACTCCAGTAGAACCGTACCGAAGTACCGCAGGCCGTCGTCCAGACTGCGGTAGTGAACGCGCGTTCCCGATCCCGCCGGAACGCTCCCGCTCACCGTGATCACATTTCTGCCGTCCTCGAACGTCCGTCGCACACTCAGACTCGAGCGGCTTCGGGACCGCCCGGTGGACACTCCGCCCCGCAGCTCCACGAACGATGTTCCGGGCGCGAGCTCCACGACGGCGGGAGCGCCGGGACGTTCGGACGGTGTCGTGTGCACGGCGATCGCGTTGAAGTTCAGAGAGAGGGCGCCCGTCCGCGCGTGATATGCGCGGTCTCCGTTGGCGACCGTCCGTGAGGTCGTGCTCGCGGAATCGAAATACGCGGCATCCAGCACGAGGTCGCCCTCGATGCGTTCTATCCCGAGCACGCGGATCGACTCCGCCAGTTTCCAGAGTTCCTCGGATACGAGCGACGGGTCTCCCGTCCCTCGAACGTAGAGGTTCCCCGCGAGTGTGGCCCCGAGTTCGGGAGCGTCGGTTGAGACGACCGTCTCGAATCGGTAGTCGGGGCCAAGCACGGACAGCGCGGCAGCGGCGGTGACGACCTTCATGTTCGATGCGGGTACCATGAGCCTGTCGGCGTTGCGCTCGTAGACCACTTCCCCCGTCGCGGCGGACACGACGAGAATGGCGACTTCGGCGCCCCTCAAGTGCGGCTGTCGCATCCCCGACTCGACCACCCAGTCGAGCGCGGTGTGATCGTCCGCCTGCGCATCTGCGTCAGCCTGCGTCTGCGCGTCAGCCTGAGCCGGCGCGTCAGCCTGAGCCTGCGCACAGAACAGAGCTGCGACCATCAGGGCCGCGAACGCAGGGTGACATCGAAACCGGCGCGGGATGGGGTTCATGCCTCGCTCACCTCCGGACCTCCGGGACGCTCCATTGCCGATGCGACCGCCCTTCTGAACTCGTCCATGTCGATGGCCAGACCCGGGCACTCCTTGCGCCGGACCTCCTCGCCATTCTCAACGACGAAGCCCGTCCCCTCAAGCTCCCGGTGCCCAAGCACGCGGTCGGGCGGAAGCCCCAGTTCCGTGGCCAGGGCGGCGCACATCTCAACCGCGGCCTCGAGCTGGGCCCTGAGCGGCGGCTCCTCCCCGGCCTCGTACGCCATGCAGACGCCTATCGCCCTGTCGTTCCAGGGACCGACGTGCCAGCCCCTGACGTCCTTCCCGAGACACCTGAGCAGGAGCCCGTCGGGCTCCACGAAGTAGGCGTACGCAATGGTTGGACACCCCTCGTCACAAATATGGTTGGGCCCGGTGTGGTACCTGGCCGTCTCCCAGACGTTCCAGCCCGGCATCGCCGTGCAGTGCAGCACGATCGTGTCGATGCCGGCTACGTCCCTGCGTTGGGGTTCGCAGGAGACCGGCAGGACCGGGGAAATGTCGTGCAGCCAGTGCATGGAACCTCCGGTGCGTCAGGGCCACGATCTCAATAGATTCGTGAGCTGTGCGAAGTTGTCGATGACTCTGTCGGCGTCCTTGAGCTCGTCTCGGGAGGCGAAGCCCCACGTGCACCCTACCGCCAGAGCGCCGGCGGCGCGAGCGCCGTATATGTCCGTGTGCCTGTCACCCACCATGACGGTCCGCCCTGGAGCTACAGACAGGCGTTCTCTTATGAGGTCGATCAGCTTGCCCTTGTGGGACGTGCGCTCCTCTCCCGCGCAGCGCGCGTCGTCGAAGAACGGACGGATCTCGAAGTGGTCGAGGATGTGATTCATGTAGCCCGAGCCGGCGTTCGTCGCAACACCGAGCAGGAACCCCATCTCGCGCATCTCCCCGAGCGCCCTGACGGCACCCGGAAAGAGGGCGCCCTGGCCGTCATCAACCAGCGTGCGCTCCCAGTGCCAGATGAGGTCGTCGATCTCCTCGATGTACTCCTCCGCAAGCGCGGGGAAGACCTTCCGCGCGAAGTCCTCTCTTGTTGCACCCACGCCCGAGAGAACCAGGTCGTCGCTGGGCGGCGCCGCCACGTCTCCGTGGCGCTCGTTCAGGTCGCGGACGGCGCGCTCGACGGCCCCGAGTGTCGTGGCGGTCGAGGAGTAAAGAGTGCCGTCGAGATCCAGAATGACGAGGTCTACGTTGGCCAAGTGAGGATGCTCCCATAGAGACCGCTGGTTGATTGCAGATCACACAGGCATCGCTTACATGAAAGCTTAAGGATAGCGACTCCGGCACCGAGACTCAACCACTAGCAGCCTTGCCGGCGACCCCGGCCGTGTTGACTTCAGCAGCAGGGAGAGCTATGAGAGAGGAGTTGGGATGCGCGGTCATGCAGGCTCTCTCTCCGCTAAGGTCGAGGAGCATTGACCGGCTCGCTCACAGGGTATACTATCAGTCATGGAGGTGAGGAACAATGAAGCTACCGCGATGGCTTTGTGAGGTGCTGCTCGTGCTGCTCGGCCTGACAAGCGTGGTACTCCCCCAGTCCGCAATCGCCCAGATCTACTGGATCGAGGCGCCGGAGTTCGCTCCCCCGAACACTGGCGGCGTCCCTGAGTTCGGGGATCTGGATGCCGACGGGGACTACGACCTGATCTACGCGATAGTCCTGCACTCGTACAGGAACGTCGGCTCGCCGACTCTCCCCTCGTGGCTGCGGGATGACTCGCTTGTGGAGGGAGTCGACTACGTCAACTCCATGACCACGTGCTTGGCGGACCTGGACGCCGACGGCGACCTCGACCTTTCGGTGGGGATGTTGTACGGGGAGGCCTACCCACTCTTCTACTACGAGAACGTCGGGAGCGCGACGCAGCCAGTCTGGCAGCAGCAGAACAGCATGTACGAGAGCTTGTCCCCCGGAAGCTGGACGTGTCCTGAGCTGGCAGACCTCGACGACGACGGGGACCTCGACTTGGTGTTAGCGGTGTACTGGGGCCTGAGAGCCTACCGCAACACTGGGACCCCCCAAGTGCCGTCCTGGACCCGAGATGACAGCTTCGTGGACGGGGTATCGCTGGCGCACGCGTGTTCCGATCCCAATCTCGCTGATCTCGATGATGACGGGGATCTCGACATCGTTCTCGGCTCCACGTACGGCGACAGCCCGATCGTCTGCTTCGAGAACATCGGGACTGCCCAGACTCCGGAGTGGAATGAGAACGGGGATCTCCTGACTGACGTACCCATGTCGGTCGGCAGCTGGGGATTGGATCTCGAGGACCTCGATGCCGACGGCGACATTGATCTTCTCGTCATCCGCGGCAACGGGCCGAAGGTGTACCTCAACCTCGGCTCCGTCACACCCGTGGAACCATCAAGCTGGGGCAGAATCAAGGCACTATTCAGGCAGCCGTGAATGGGGTGAGGAACAATGAAGCTACCGCGATCGCTTTGTGGGGTGCTGCCGGTGTTGCTCTGCCTAGCAGGCGTGCTGATCACCCAGTACGCGACCGCACAGGTCTATTGGACAGAAGCCCCGGAGTTCTCCCCACCCCCGACGGGCAGCAATCCGGAGACCGGAGATCTCGACGGCGACGGGGACTTCGACCTGATATACGGAGTGGTCCTGCAGTCGTACAGGAACATCGGATCACCCTCTAGCCCATCTTGGCAGCAAGACGACTCGCTTGTTGAAGGGGTCAACTACGAGATCTCGATGACAACGTGTCTTGCTGATCTGGACGCCGACGGCGACCTCGACCTTTCGGTGGGGATGTTGTACGGAGAGGCCTACCCACTTTTCTACTACGAGAACATCGGGAGTGCTGCGCAGCCTGTCTGGCAGCGAGACGACAGCATCTACCAATCTCTGCCGGGCGGGAGCTGGACCTGCCCTGAGGTGGCGGACCTCGATGACGATGGGGATCTCGACCTGGTGCTGGCGGTCGGATGGGACCTCCGTGGCTACCTTAACACGGGAACTTCCCAGGTGCCACTATGGCTTCGCGACGACAGCCTCGTTGAGGGCATTTCACTGCCGTACCCGCGTTCGAGCCCCAATTTCGGGGACCTCGACGGTGACGGGGATCTCGACCTAGTAGTGGGTGGAAGATCCTACGACGGCCCAATCATCTGCTACGAGAACTCGGGCGGCCCGCAGAGTCCCACTTGGATTGAGAACGAGGAGCTGCTGACGGGTGTCGAAATGGACGTCGAAAGCGCCGGACTTGACCTTGCCGACCTGGATGGCGACGGTGATCCTGACATGCTGAGTTGGGAAGTTGGGAACGGGTGCGTAGTTTATCTCAACCAAGGCCCCACGACGCCTGTGGAGAGTTCAAGCTGGGGCAGGATCAAGGGTCTGTTCAGGCAGCGGTGAGCGTGCGGCGCCGCCCCACGCTATACACCAGGAGCGTGGCCCGCGTCCCGCAGGCTCCGGGGCCCGCGCGCAACGAGCTTCAGGATCTGCTCGAGGCCCTCGATCCCTCCTCGCGCCCCGGGAGCGGCACAGCACAGGGCCGCCGCCGCGTTTGCGAAGGACAACGTCCGCTCGGCGCTCCACCCGGACAGAAGACCGTAGAGAAACGCCCCGTGGAAGGTATCGCCGGCGCCGGTCGTGTCGACGACGTCCACGTCGTAGCTCGGGCACGAGACGACGGACCCATCCGCTCCCATGACCAGGGAGCCCAGGGAGCCCAGCGTCATACCGATGACGCGCGGCCCCGCTTCCCACAGCGCGTCGAAGGCCTGGTCCAGATTGGCCTCTCCGGTGAACCGCCTCGG
>JAUWCJ010000179.1 GCA_030609365.1 Candidatus Eiseniibacteriota bacterium
AGAAGGTGGTCTTCGGGCGGTTGTACTTGACAACGATGTAGTAATCCTCGTCGCCTGGGTTGAAGTTGTCCTTCGAGTAAACAGCACAGTTCTTGTCACCGTCGTCGAAATCGTGAGCGTAGTAGATGGAGTCGGGCTCACCGCCCGGGGCGTAGTAGAACCCCGTGGTGTCGTAGTCGGGACAGAACGGTGTGTAGTGCGGGAAACTGAGGAGCCCGTTCGCAAGGTCTACCCACCCCGGGTCGATGTCGCTCGAGCCCACACCGATATCCTGTGTGTCGAGCCCGAGCATCTTCGTGTAGGGCACCCCCGACTCGTGGACCTCCTGGTCCTCCCCCGAAGCGGCCTCCCTGCGGATCGTCAGCTCGAATCCCTCTTCCGGGATGTCCTCAGCTCCCAGATCGTATATGTGCTTGAACTCGTAGAGCCGCGTTCGCTCCCAACCCGCGGGTGTTGTGCTGTCGTCGTGCTTGATGAGCTTCAGATGGAGCCGTTCACCGTCGTAGCCGCCGATCGCATCGACATCACTGCCGCCCGTCACGCGCTCGTAGCTGACCGCCAGCATCCTGCCGGCACGTACGGCTCTCGTCATTACGATCACGCCCGACTGGTAGCCCGACTGGTCACCGTAGAAACCGTTGCCCTGCGGGATGAAGTAGTCCTCATTCTCTATGAGCTCGACGAAGAACCCCTCACGCCTGTGCACCGTGTCCGCCGGGGCCGCCGCGCCAGGGGGTTCCTCCAGGTATGCCATTCCCTCCTGCGCCCCGTCTCCCGCGTCGTTCGATGAGATCCGGTCGTCGAGATAAACCTTGATCGCATTGACACCTACGTCGGAGTACTTCAGTGCCAGATCGTCGATGACGAAGAACCTGCCGCGCTTGTATGAGATGTCCTTGATGACCACCGAATCAGCTTCTGAGCTGCCCGTGAAGTTCGCACCCGAGGACTTGCCTTCTTCCTTGCTCGCGATCGTGACCAGGTCGAACTTGCCGACCTTGGCCATCAACTTCGCGCCGAAAAGGCCCTTGTGATGACCACTGTAGCTGACAAACTCGGTGCCCGGCAGCGACAGGTTAACCTCGCCGAGCTCTATCTTCTGGATGATCTCGTCCTCGTCGCCGTCATAGCGTACCCTGATCTGGTCTGCCTTGACCCCGCCAAACGAATCGCCTCCACTCCGGTGGTCAACGTAGACGTGGATCTTGCGACCGATCGTCCCCTCCAGGTTGACGGTCAGCTGCTGTTCCATATCCAGCTGCGGGAATCTCGAGGGACGTCCGACCTCCGTCTCGAGCGCCTCCACCACGTAGCTCGTCTGCCCGCCGAAGGTGATACGCTCACTTCCTCGCACCTTGAGGTTCGCCCCCGGACCGATGGCTCGGACGAACGGGCCAGGCAACGGCATCGGGATGTCAATGTCCAGAAGCCCGCCCGCCCGACCGCTGTCCCCTTTCCCGAGCCTCTTGACGATGGTGTTCTTCCAGGCCTTCTGCATGTGCTCCTCGCCGACAAGCCGCTCGTACTCACTGAGCGGCGCGGCGTAGCTGACCCACGAGACGTGTTCTCCCAACTCAGTGACCACAACGATCGTCCCGCCCTCGTGATCTACGACCACCCTTCGCGAGAACGGAACGGACGACGGCGCCCCCACCGGCATCGGGGGTCTCCCGATGTCGAGCCCTCTCGGGAGGGACGACGTCAGCGACCATGGCCTGAAGAACGCGTTCTGATGTCTGGGGAGAAACGAGATCCCGGGGGCATAGGGGTCACGCGGGATCTCAGGCTCGCCCGCGGCGTCGGCGATCAGCGTATCCGGGGTGGCGGCCAGACTGTCGGGCGGAGCGGACGAAACATCGCCGGCACCTAGGCTGTCGGGCGGGACGGATGACACATCGGTGGCGGCGAGACTGTCCGCTGGAGCACCGGTGCTCCCCATGGAGTCTGCCGGAGCGACCTGTTCTTCAAGACCCTCTGGCAAACCACTTGTCTCGTTCTCATCGAGACCAAGGACAGGGCTGGTGCAGAGAAACAACATAAGGAGCGCGCAGACCATCGCGGCTGTCGGAGAGACTGTCGTCCGGACGGCGCCATCGAAGGACATTGGAGGACTCCGCTTCCCAGAAGTGCGCCCGGCGCGAGACGGGCCACCGGCGCCCAGGCGCTTGGTCGGTACGGCCGCGTCCAGAGCACTCCCCGGCAATGCCGGGGGGCCGTCCGATACACCAGAAGCGCCGCGCCCCGCACACGTCTCTACGAGAGGTGGCAACCGGTCGCTACGCCGCAGCGGAATGTAGCAAAGCAAACCGCACATGTCAACCCGGCCCCAGATGGTACCCGCGTCTCCGCGGCCTTGAATACGCACCCTGTCGGAATCCTCTAATCCACCGGCAAGGGCGGTGCCGCTGTCGCAGCCAACGGGACAATGATATTGCGCGCCGACGAGCTGTGGTAGTATACGTTGTCTGGGTTCGGCGCAGGCCGGACTCTCGACCAGGGACCCGCAACGCAACGACGGTCAGTAATTCGGATCTGCCATGAGCATTCTGTCCAGGTACGTTCTCAGAGCGCACCTCCCCGCTGCCGCTGCGGGCCTCGCCATCTTCTACTTCGTCCTTTCGATGGACTTCATAGTCGATTACCTGAACCTCTTCATCGCCAAGGGAGTTCCGGGTCTGGCCGTGCTCGAGGGTTTCGTCCTCAGCCTTGCCTGGATGACGGTGATGGCCGTCCCCATGTCAGTGATGGTCGCCGTCCTCACGGCCTTCGGCCGCCTCGCCGGTGACAACGAGATCACCGCCGCCAAGGCCTCCGGGGTCAATGTCTTCACTCTGATCGCGCCCGTCCTTGCCGCATCCATCGTGATCGCCCTCGGCCTCTTCTGGTTCGGTAATCACACGCTGCCCGCCACCAATCACCGTCTGAAGGTACTGCTGGTGGACATCCACAGAATACGCCCGTTGGCGACCATCGAGGCCGGCATCCTCACCGAGCTCCCAGGTGGCTACACCATCCTGGTGGACAGGCTCGACTCCAGAAGCTCGGAGATCTTCG
>JAUWCJ010000055.1 GCA_030609365.1 Candidatus Eiseniibacteriota bacterium
AGGGTGCCGCTGACGCTGTAGTCGGACGTCTTGATCAGTGTGACAACGTCCCCGTCGCGCGCGCTGACGAGCGCCGTGGAGCCGTCGTCGGTGAACACAACGGAGTTCGGGTACTCACCGACCGGTATCGTGTGCGTGATCGCGTTGGTGGCCACGTCGATGACGACCATGTGGTCTCCCGACGCATCCGGCACCCAGACCTCCGTGCCGTCCGGCGTCATGGTTGCGTCGTACGGATAGGGGTAGGTGTAAGGAAGCGGGATGGCTGTGCCGACGGCGTAGGTCAAGAGATCGAACGGGATGACGTCATCTGAAGTGCTGCAGGCGACGTAGCCATCGGCGGCGATCGCCGGGGTGGCAGGAGAGGCCGCGATGCATGCGACGAACACAGAGGTGAGGAGAACCGAGAGTAGCGTCTTCACGAGAGCACCTCCTCGTGTGATTGGTGGGGCGCGGGTGGGCCACCCGTGCGCTACGGTCTGCCCGTGCCCGCAGCATGTGAACCTACAATACAATAATAGCAGATAAGACGGGAACCCGCCACGCAACTGCTCCCCGGCTGGGTGGGTCACGATGTACCCATGCGTTGCCTTCTGGCAGCCCGAATCCCGTTGACATGCCATATCGTGTGCCTTAGAGTTGTAAGTTCCGAAAGCGCCTAGTATTAGGGGCTGTTCGGGACGTTTGAGGCACTTCTCGTGTCGACGCTTGGGGCGTTCGGCGAGCGGCTTGGTGTACCCTGGGGGGGCCATTTGTCGGAAGGAGCTCGGTTGGTCATCCGCGGCGGACACGTCGCCCTGCTCGATGACGACTTCACGGTTCTGAGTGACGGGGCCGTCGCCATCGAGGGCGGGAGGATCGCTGGGGTCGGAAACGCGTCTGACATCGCTTCCCGGTTCGATGGCGCCGAGACCATCGACGCCTCGGGCAAGCTCGTGATGCCGGGGCTAATCAACGCGCACACGCACCTTTACAGCGCTCTCGCCAGGGGGCTCGTGGCCGATATCGAGCCGTCTTCCAGCTTCACGGAGATCCTGGAGCACCTCTGGTGGCGTCTGGACAGAGCGCTGACCCTGGATGATGTCCGCCTCTCCGCGGCCGCCGGGGCCATCGATCTCATCAGGAACGGCACGACCACCATCATAGATCACCACGCGAGCCAGACTCATATAGACGGCAGCCTCTCCGCGGTAGCGGAACCCCTGAATGAGTCCGGGCTCAGGTTCAATCTGTGCTTCGAGATCTCGGACCGGAACGGGGAAGAGGCGCGCGAGGCCGGGCTGGCCGAGAACGAGCGGTTCGCGCGGCTTGCGGCGTCGGGGGGGAGTTCAGGAGAAGATCACGTCGCCCGCAGCCAACGCATGGGAGCCAGCGTCGGTCTGCACGCGAGCTTCACCCTGGACGACGGAACGCTCGAGCGCGCCGCCGGGATGGCGGCCGATCTCGGCGTGGGATGCCACATTCACGTCGCTGAGGACGTCGCCGACGTCGAGGACAGCGTGAGGCGGTCCGGTAAGCGCGTGGTGGAGAGACTGGAGTCGTTCGGAGTGCTCGGGCCGCGTTCGATCGCCGCGCACTGCATACACGTCGATCAGCGTGAGACCGCGCTGCTGGCGGAGTCCGGGACGATCGTCGTGCACAACCCGCAGTCCAACATGAACAACGCGGTGGGGTGCGCGGACGTTCCCGGTATGCTCAGGGGCGGAGTGCTCATGGGACTCGGGACGGACGGGTTCACCGCGAGCATGTTCGACGAGATGAAGGTGGCGAACCTCATCCACAGGCACCAGTCGGGCGATCCTCGTGTCGGACACGACGTCGCGGCCAGACTCTGCCTCTTGAACAATCGGACCATCGCGTCGCGGCTCTTCGACGACCGCATCGGCCGACTGGAGCCAGGCGCGGTCGCGGACGTGATCGTGCTCGACTACGACCCGCCGACGCCTCTCCAGACGGGGAACTTCGGCGGCCATCTCATCTTTGGGTTGACGGGGTGGATGGTCGAGACGGTGATCATAGACGGGCGCGTGGTCATGAGAGACCGCGAGCTGACAACGGTGGACTATCAAGATATCGCGGCGCGGGCCAGGGAGCGCGCGCGCGACCTCTGGAAGCGGATGTAGCGGGGCGGAGGACCGATGGCGCAGAGAGGTGCCAGGGTAGTCGGACTCAAGTGCATGAAGTGCGGACGCGAGTACGCGCCGGGCGACGCGGCGTACACCTGCGAGTCGTGCGGGCTCGATGGAATCCTGGACGTCCTGTACGACTACGACGAGATAGCGAGGTCCTTCACACGGGATGATCTTGCCGCATCGCGAGAGAACTCGCACTGGCGCTACCTGCCGCTCATGCCGGTGGACTCGTCTGAATCGCTGCCTGTTCTGCGCGCCGGCTGGACACCGCTCTACAATGGACGCGGCCTGCTCGAGCTCCCGAACCTGTTCATCAAGGACGACAGTCTGAATCCCACCGCGTCGCTCAAGGACAGGGCCACGTCGGTGGGGATCGCGAGGGCCGTCGCGGAGAACGCGTCCGCGGTCGCGGCGGCGTCCACGGGCAACGCGGGCAGCTCGCTCGCCGGGTTCGCGGCGGCGGAGCACGTGCCGTGCTACATCTTCGTGCCCGCCGACGCCCCGAAACCCAAGATTGCACAACTGCTCGTCTATGGCGCGACGGTCTTCGCCGTCGATGGCGGCTACGATGACGCGTTCGACCTGGCCGCGGAGGCGATAGAGCACTACGGGTGGTACAATCGCAGCTGCGCGGTCAACCCGTATCTTATAGAGGGCAAGAAGACCGTGGCGTTTGAGATCTGCGAGCAGCTGGAGTTCCGAGCGCCCGACAAGGTGTTCATCCCCGTCGGAGACGGGTGCATCACCAGCGGCGTCTACAAGGGCTTCGCCGAGTTCACGCGGCTGGGGTTCATCGAGCGCGTCCCCGAGCTCATCGGTGTTCAGGCCGAAGGCTGTGACCCCATCAAGGTCGCCTTCGATTCGAACAGCGACCTGGTGCCCTGCGAGGCGCGTACCATCGCCGACAGCATCGCGGCGGGTCACCCTCGGAACTGGCGCAAGGCGACGCGCGGTATCCGCACGAGCGGCGGCTCTATGATGACCGTCACCGACGACGAGATCCTCGGGGCCATCGCTGCCCTGGGCCGGGCGACCGGTATCTTCGCGGAACCGGCCGGCGCGACGGCGTTCGCCGGACTGACGAAGGCCGTCAGCGAGGGAATGGTCGGGAGCGATGAGACCGTTGTGGTGCTCATGACCGGAAGCGGGTTGAAGGACAGCGACAGCGCGATGCGCGCGGCGGGGCAGGCGGTCCCGGTCGGGAGGTCGCTCGAGGATGTGAAGTCGGCGCTTGCGACGTGAGACGGCAGCCGGGAGAAGGCACATGCACATCACCCTCACGGTGAACGGGAAGCAGCGGGAGGCGGACGTCCCATCCGCTGCCACGCTGGTTGAGCTGCTCAGAGAGCACCTCGGCCTTGTGGGAACGAAGGTCGGATGCGGGCACGGCGAGTGCGGCGCGTGCACCGTCCTTTTGGATGGCGAACCCGTGAACTCGTGTCTCGTGTTCGCAGCTCAGTGCGATGGCAGGGAGGTGACGACCATCGAGGGGCTGCGCAGGAACGGTGCGCTCGATCGCATCCAGAACGCGTTCGTCGATGCGGGCGCCGTCCAGTGCGGGTTCTGCACGCCTGGAATGATAATGTCAGCGGCAGCGCTTCTGGCGTCCAACCCGAAGCCGTCGCGCGACGAGATAGAAGAGGCCATCTCCGGCAATCTCTGCCGGTGCACGGGCTACGTGAAGATCGTGGACGCCGTGGAGCTGGCGTCCGCCGGCACAGTGTCGGACCGGGCAGGATCAGACTGAGAGGAGAGGAACCAGCGATGGAGTACCGTGAGGACCAGGGACTGATCATGGTCCGCCTTCACCAGGACGAGGACATTTTCGAATCCCTCGAGAACGTCTGCGTGGCGTGCGATGTGAGAACGGGTGTGGTTCTGTCGGGGATCGGGATGCTCAAGCAGGCCGAGCTCAGCTTCTACGTGAAGCAGGGACGCTACGCCACCGCGCTCTTCCCGGAGCCGCTGGAGCTCGTGTCGCTCACCGGGAACATGCTTCTGCAGGATGGCGAGTACAAGTTTCATCTGCATGCGGGCCTTGCGAGGGAGACCAAAGAGGCGTTGGCGGGTCACCTGTCGGCGGGCAAGGTCAACGTGACGAACGAGATCGTCATTCTGAAGACCGACATCCCCGCACTGAGGAAGCTGGACGACGCGACCGGCCTCATGGCCCTGACATTCGAACAGGAGAACGCATGAGTCCAACTCCGAACGAACTCAGAGACATTGCGCAGATGATACGGCGCGACGTCCTGACGATGACGCTGGAGTCCGGCTCGGGCCACATAGGAGGGTCGCTCTCCGCTGTGGATCTTCTGACCGTGCTCTACTGGGACAGGATGCGCGTGAATCCCGAGAGGCCGCGGTGGGAGGACAGGGACAGGTTCGTGCTCTCGAAGGCGCACGCCTCTCCGGCCCTCTACGCGGCGCTGGCGCGGCGCGGATACTTCGACGTCCGGGAACTCATGACCTTCAGGAAGCTCAAATCCATGCTTCAGGGTTTCCCGGACATGCAGAGGACGCCGGGCATCGACGCGTCGGTGGGGTCGCCGGGACAGGGACTGTCGATCGCTAACGGCATTGCCATGGCAGCGAAGATGGACGGGAAGACCTTCCGGGTGTACTGCCTCATGGGTGATGGCGAGGCGCACGAGGGGCAGGTCTGGGAGGCGGCGATGACCGCGGCGCACCACGGGCTGGACAGGGTGTGCGCGATTATGGACCGGAACATGATGATGGGCGACGGCAGCACCGAGGACATAGTAGCGCTGTCGCCTCTCGTGGATAAGTGGCGTACGTTCAATTGGCACGTGGTAGAGGTGGACGGCCACAGCATCGAGCAGATCCAGGCCGCGTTCGCCGAGGCGGACTCCGTGAAGGGGCGCCCGACTCTCGTGCACGCGAAGACTGTCAAGGGGAAGGGCGTGCCGTTCATGGAGAACAAGCCCGAGTGGCACGACCGCAAACTGACCGAGGAACTCTACGAAGAAGCCATGAAGGCTCTTACGTAGCGACGAACGCCGACCTCCCACCGGGAGATCTCTGATATGGCCGAGATGGGTTTGGTGGACATACATCACAGCGTCGTCGAGACCGAGGCGACGAACAGAGGGTACGAACGCGGGCTGATCGATCTGGCCGAACGCGGCGTCGACATCATCGTGATGGACGCTGACCTCGCGGGCTCGAGCGGCACAGGCGAGTTTCGGAAGCGCTTTCCGGACAGGTTCCTGGACATCGGGCTCTGCGAGCAGGACATGATGGGAACGGCCGCCGGCCTCGCTCTGGCGGGCAAGTGCATCTTCATCACCACGCACGGGATGCTGGCGGCGGGCAAGGCCTGGGACATCATCAGGTCGACCATCTGCTACGGCGCGCTGAACGTCAACATCTGCGGAGCCGACGCCGGGCTCTCCGCCGGCGCCGCCGGCGGGTCGAGGCAGTCGCTGGAGGACGTCGCCGTCATGCGGACGCTGCCGGGCATGACCGTCATCGTCCCGACCGACGCCGTCGAGGCCAAGAAGGCCACGCTGGCGGCTGCGAGGATCCCGGGTCCCGTCTACGTCCGGTTCGCGGCTGCGAGGGTCCCCATCATCACTACCGACCTCACGCCCTTCACGGTCGGACAGGCGGGTGTCTACCGACAGGGAGACGACGCGACGATCCTGGCGTGCGGAGTAATGGTCTACGAGGCGCTGAAGGCGGCGAGGAAGCTCGAGGACGAGGGTCTCGGAGTGCGCGTGGTCAACTGTCACACGATCAAGCCCCTCGACCGGGCGATAGTCAACAGGGCGGCCGTCGAGACCGGCGCGCTGGTGACCGCGGAGGAGGGATCGACGATAGGGGGCTTGGGAGGCGCCGTGGCAGAGGCGCTGGCTCAGACCGTGCGGCCGACGCCCATCAGGATCGTGGGCATCGAGGACCGCTTCGGGGAGTCCGGAAAGCACGAGCAGCTGCTGCAGCACTTCGGCCTGACGGCGCGCGACATCGCGGCCGCGGTGCGCGAGGTGCTCTCCAGGAAGCATGGAAGGCAGGACGACGTGGAGTCCGTGGCGAGGGGTTGATGCGCGTGTAGCGTGCCCCGCGCCGCCACAGAGGACCAGGGGACGCCGAGAAGAGGAGAAGGAATATGTTCGCGGAGCGTATGAACAGGCTAGGGACCGAGACCGCCTTCGAGGTTCTCGCGAAGGCCAGGAAGCTCGAGGCCCAGGGACGCAACATCGTGCATCTGGAGATCGGCGAGCCGGATTTCGACACGCCCGACAATATCAGAAAGGCCGCCGTCGATGCCATCTGGGCCGGCGACACGCATTACGGACCGTCCGCGGGCATGATGCCCGCGCGCGAGGCCATCTGCCGGTATTTCGAGAAGGACCGCGGCCTCAAGTACACACCGGACCAGATCATCCTGACGCCTGGTGGGAAGCCCATCATATTTCTTCCCATCCTCGCACTGGTAGACCACGGTGACGAGGTTATCTACCCGAACCCGGGCTATCCCATCTACGAGTCGGCGATCAACTTCGCCGGCGGGAAGGCCGTGCCGCTCGAGTACACGGAGGAGCGCGACTTCCGCTTCGACATCGCCGAACTTGAGGCGAAGATCAGCCACAAGACCAAGATGGTCATCATCAACTCGCCACAGAACCCGACGGGTGGAGTGCTCGAGGACAGCGACCTCAAGCGCATCGCCGAACTCGCGGTCGAGAACGATTGCATCGTGCTCTCGGACGAGGTCTACAGCAAGATCATCTACGAAGGCGAGCACCGCACGATCGCGACGTATCCCGGAATGAAGGACCGCACCATTCTCCTGGACGCGCACTCGAAGACCTACGCCATGACCGGATGGAGGCTCGGCTACGCTGCGATGTCGACGGAGATCGCCGAGAGGTTCGCGAAGCTCAACACGAACGTCTACTCGCACGCCACCTCGTTCGTGCAGACGGCAGGGATCGAGGCTCTCGAGGGGTCACAGGAAGCGGTCGAAAAGATGGTTGCCATCTTCAAGGAGAGGCGCGACGCCATCGTGGACGGCGTGAACGACATCAAGGGCTTCTCGTGTCTGAGGCCGAAGGGCGCGTTCTACGTCTTCCCGAACATCAGGGAGACGGGCATGAAGTCCCAGGAGATCGCGGACAAGATCCTGAACGAGGCTGGTGTGGCCTGCCTGTCAGGTACCTGCTTCGGCTCGTTCGGCGAGGGCTTCATCAGGTTCAGCTACGCGAACTCGCTCGAGAACATCAATGAAGCGCTGTCGAGAATCAAGAAGCTGATGGAAGGCTAGCGGTATCTGGGTGAGGCGGCGTCGGTCGGGCCAGGCTAAGGCCGGCCGGCGCACCGATCCTGTCTGGAAGGGGCGTATGGTATCTGCAGTGGTCCTTGCGGCGGGCGAGTCGAAGCGCATGGACAGGAAGAAGGAACTCCTGCCCGTCGCCGGTGAGCCCATGATCCGCACGGTTGTGAGAAAGCTCCTCGAGTCAGCGGATATCGAGGAGGTCATAGTCGTTCTGGGGCACAGTGCCAACGAGGTCGGCGCGGTTCTGTCGGGCATCACGGACGAGCGTCTCGAGCTTGTCGGTAACAGGCGCTACTCCGAGGGCATGGGAACGTCCCTGGCACATGCGGTGCGAGCCTGCGCCTGGGGTACCGACGCCATCGTGGTGGCGCTCGGTGATGCGCCCTTCTTCCGCCCCGAGGACGTCGACGCCCTCGCGAACGCCCACGCGAACGGGGCGAAGATAGCCGTTCCCGTCTTCCAGGGCAGGCGTGGGCATCCGCTCGTGCTCGACAGCTCTTTCAGGGAAGAGATGGAAGAGCTGGCCGGCGATGCCGGCGCCAGGCACATTCTCGAGAGGGAGAGCGACTCGGTGGTCGAGGTCGAGCTTTCGGACGACGGCTTCCTCGTCGACATTGACGAGCCGGACGACTACGAGGCCGTCAAGGATGGGATAGAGGCCCGCTGAGACGGGCGATCGTGAGTGCCCAGCGTGGGCCATCGTAAGCGCGTGAGTCTGGCCTCGTGTCGGTCGGTGATATCGTCCGTGGGCGCGAGGTCGGGCCAATTGTAGTGAGGTGCGACGTGTCACTGAGGCTGGCGGACATCTACGAAGAGGTTGCCCGGATGCACCGGGAAGGTGTGGCGGGCGTCGTCGCCACTGTCGTGGCCGTCGGCGGATCGACGCCGCGCGGCGCCGGGGCCAAGATGGTCGTCTATCCCGACGGCAGAACGCTCGGGACGGTGGGCGGCGGTGCGATAGAGTCAACGGTCATCGACAGGGCGCGCGAGTTCACGGCATCCCGCGAACCCGTTCTCCTCTCCTTCGACCTCGACGACGACACCGGCATGATATGCGGTGGGAAGATGGACATCTTCCTCGAGCCGGTGTCGGCAGGCCCACAGGTCTTCGTCATCGGGGGAGGCCACGTGGGACAGGCCGTGGCACGAGTCTCGAAGCACGCGGGCTTCCGCGTCACCGTTGTGGATGACAGACCGGAGGTCGTGACCGCCGAGCGGTTCCCCTTCGCCGACCGGAGGCTGGTCGGTGGGACCGAACTCCTGGGTGGTGACCTCGTAGTCGATACGTCCACCTTCGTCGTGGTCGTCACGCGCGGCCATCGCTACGATCGCGATTGGGTCGAGGCGCTCATCGGCAGCACGCCGAGATACCTCGGCATGCTGGGAAGCGCCACGAAGGTGAGCCGCACGTTCGAGCACATGGTCGAAGGCGGCGTCCCGGAAGACGCGCTCGCGAGGATCTATGCGCCCATCGGTCTCGACATCGGCGCGGAGACACCCGACGAGATAGCCGTGAGCGTCGTTGCGGAAATGGTCGCGGTCAGACACGGCGTGACCGACACCGCTATGCTGAAGGATAAACCTGATTTCAAGGGGAGGAACCGGGGATGAGCCTGGAAACCGATTCCCTCGTCCTGCTGCGAGGAGGGGGCGACCTCGGAACGGGTGTCGCCTGCAGGCTGGTCCGCGCCGGCTACAGGGTAGTCGTCCTCGAGTCGGAGGCACCCAGGGCCGTGAGGCGCAGGGTCGCGTTCGCCGAGGCCGTGTTCGAAGGCGTTGTGACCGTCGAGGGCGTGACGGCCAGGAAGGTCGATGCGAGAGAGGCCGCCGCCGCTCTGGCGGGCGGGCAGGAGTCGCCGGGTCGCGGGCGTGACCGGGCGCCGTGGGTGCCAGTGGTTGTCGACCCCGATGGGGCGTGTATCGTCGACCTCAAGCCCGCCGTCGTGGTGGACGCCAGAATGGCCAAGCGCAATCTCGGCACGCGTTCCGACGATGCTCCACTGACCGTTGCTCTGGGTCCCGGGTTCGTGGCCGGGAGCGACGTCGACCTAGTGATCGAGACCAAGCGCGGTCACGCGCTTGGCACCGTGATAGAGAGGGGCGCGGCACTGCCGAACACCGGCGTGCCCGGTCGTGTCGGGGGCGAGACGGCACGGCGTCTGCTCAGGTCGCCGGCCGACGGCGAGTTCTCTTCGAACAGGTCCATCGGAGATATCGTGCTCGAAGGGGACGAGGTGGCCTCGGTCGCGGGGGAGCCCGTCGTGGCGGCGATCGGCGGTATCGTGCGGGGCCTCATCGCTGATGGTCTGACCGTGCGCGAAGGAGAGAAGGTCGGGGACGTCGATCCGCGCGGCAGCGAGATTGACCCCGGCGCCATCTCAGACAAGGCCCGAGCCATAGGCGGGGCCGTGCTCGAGGCTCTTCTATCGCGCGGGATGTTGCCGGGCAAGACGGCTTGACCGGCGCCGCTGGTTGAGCGGCGAGCGGTCGCCGGAAGGCAGAAGCCGCGGGTGCGAACCGGGCAAGCGCGCCGGCTAAGGAAGCGGGAAGCGCGATGTACGAGCCACAATGGAAGAGGCCCACGAGCAAGGCGGAGGCCCTGGCGGTCCTCGGTGATGTCGGTGAGGACGCCGTCGTGGTGGCCGGGGGCACGGACATCGCCCCTTTGATCTCGAAGTGCAGGATTCGCCCACGCCTGCTCGTAGATATTAGCCGCGTCGACGACCTGAAGCTTTTGAACGTGGGACCCGGCAGTAAAGGAGGGTCCGCGGCGATAGGTGCGATGGTGACGCACGGAGCGCTCGCGCGCGACGAGGGCGTATCCGAGGTGGCGCACGTGCTCGCGGCCGCCTGCCGGACGGTGGGCGCGCCGCAGGTGAGAGCTCGCGGGACGATCGGCGGCAACGTGGCCAACGCGTCTCCCGCGGCGGACGGGGCCGTCGCCCTGGTCGCCCTGGGCGCGTCGGCGGTGGTGGAATCGGACGGGAACGGGCGCCGCGAGGTTCCCCTCCCGGAGTTCTTCCTGGGTCCGGGACAGACCGTCCTTCGCCCCGGTGAGCTCGTCACCGGCATCACCTTCGCCGCCCCGTCGAGTGTGGCAAGGAGCGCGTATCGCAAGGCCGGGCAGCGGAACGCCTTGGCCATCGCCGTCGTCTCCGTTGCGGCCGTGCACGAACCCGAGGCCGGCACGGTGAGAATAGCGCTCGGTTCCGTGGCGCCGACGCCTATCAGGGCGACGGAAGCGGAGAAGCTGTTCGAGTCCGGCTGGCTGGACGCGTCCGACCGCGCCGAGCTCCTGGGGGCCGTCGCGGCGGCCGCCGCTCGCGACGCGAGTCCCATCGACGATATCAGGGCGTCCGCGTGGTACAGGACGGTCCTTGTTGAGGTGCTCACAAGGCGGGCTCTCGAAGAGGTCTGCCTCTAGATCGAAAACACGCAAGAGGAGGACGGGATGTTCGACAGCAGTTTCAAGGGCAGGGACTTCATAACGATTCTCGACTACACGCAGGAGGAAGTCATCAAGATCCTCGACTTCGCCGACGAACTCAAGGCGAAGTTCAAGGCGGGCATACCGCACAAGTACCTCGAGGACCAGACGCTCTTCATGATCTTCTACAACCAGTCGCTGCGGACGAGGAACAGCTTCGAGGCGGGGATGACGCAGTTGGGTGGGCACGCTCACTTCCTCGACCCGAGCAAGATCTACACCCCGGCGCTCGAGGGTGACGAGGTGGCGTATTCGACGGAGCGTGTGTCCGATGTAGCGCGCGTGCTCGATCGCATGGGGCACGGTATCTCCATCCGGATCTACGGCGACCCGGTCGGCTGGCAGAACGGTAAGGCCAACCGCATAGTGCGCGAGTTCGCCAAGTGGGCGGAGCGGATTCCCGTCATCAACATGGAGTGCGACATCTACCATCCGTGCCAGGGCATGGCCGACATCATGACCGTCCGGGAGCATTTCGGCGGTTTCAAGGGCGTCAAGTTCGTCATGAGCTGGGCCTACAGCCCGTCGGCGCACAAGCCCCTCTCGGTCCCGCACAGTGCGGTCATTGCGGCCGCGACCGTGGGCTGTGACGTCGTGCTCGCGCATCCGGAAGGACTCGAGCTCAACGACGATATCGTGGCCGCGACGAGGAAGCGCGCCGAGGAGTCCGGCGGCAGCTTCGAGATCGTGAACGACATGGAGGCCGCGTTCGAGGGCGCGCACGTGGTCTACCCGAAGGCGTGGACGTCGAAGTACAACATCCCGCCCATCGCTGATGCACCTGACCTCGACGCGACACAGGCGCTCTTCGATAAGAACAAGCACTGGATCTGCGACGCGGCGAAGATGAAGCTGGCCGCTCCCGAGGTTAAGTACATGCACTGTCTGCCGTGCGACCGCGGATATGAGGTGACCGACGAGGTCATCGACGGCCCTCAGTCGGCGGCGTTCGATGAGGCCGAGAACAGGCTCCACGCGCAGAAGGCCGTCATGGCCCTGACGATGGACAGGTAGGGGAGGAACGATGGGAGTCACCCTCAAGGGGCGCGACCTGCTCTGCACGCAGGACTGGAGCGTCGACGAGCTCGAGGCAGTGCTCGACCTCGCGGTCGAGATGAAGAGAGACCGGTACTGCGATGAACACGCGCGCATTCTCAAGCGCAAGACGTTCATGATGATGTTCTACAACTCGTCGCTCAGAACGAGACAGTCGTTCGAGGCCGCCGCGACCGAGCTGGGCGGGCACGCGCAGTTCCTGGAGACCAAGACGCTGCGCCTCAGCAGCAAGACCCAGCGCGGCGAGATGCTCATCGACACGGCCAACGTCATGAGCAGGTACGCGTGCGGCGTCGGTGTCCGGATCCTCGAGGATTCGGTCGAGGGCTACGGGGACGGCGACAGCTTCCTCCGCGAGTTCGCGGACCTCGCGGACGTTCCGATCGTCAGCATGGCACACGACAAGTTCCATCCCTGCCAGGGTCTGGCCGACGTCATGGGCGTGCGCGGCAGGTCTGGCGATATGAAGGGCAAGACGCTGCTTCAGGTCTGGGGATACTCACCTATGGTGCGGTCATGGAGCTCCGTGCAGGAGAGCATCCTCCTGAACTCGCGACTGGGGATGAATGTCCGTATGGCCTACCCTCCTGGATTCGAACTCGACTCCGATGTCGTGGAGCAGGCCAGGGCCAACTGCGCCACGAGCGGTGCGACCTTCGAGGTCACGCACGATCAGGAAGAGGCGTACGAGAGCGTCGACGTCGTCTACGCGCGACAGTGGATGCACCCGGGCAGGTACGAGAAGGGGCGCGAGTACGATCAAGAGGTGTCGGAGAAGCACCGCGACTGGCGGGCGACGTCCGAGCGTATGGCGCGCACGAACAACGCGCTTTTCATTCATCCCATGCCCATCGACCGGGGGAACGAGGCCGACGACGATGTGTGTGACTCCGAGCAGTCGATAATCTACGACGTCGCCGAGAACAGGCTGCACGTTCAGAAGGCGATAATGGCTCTGACGATGGGCGACTAGGCGCCATGGGAGACGATGGAGATGGGTAGACTTGCAGTCATCGCGATCGGAGGAAACTCGATCACGAAGGCGGGCGAGCGTGGCACCATCCCGGAGCAGTTTGAAAATGCCCGGGAGACGTGTAGCCACATCGCACAGATGGTAGTCCGTGGCTACGACGTCGTTGTGACGCACGGGAACGGCCCGCAGGTGGGAAATATCCTATTGAGGGCCGAGATGAGCAGTTCGGTCCTTCCCTCTCTTCCGCTTGACACGTGCGGCGCGGATTCACAGGGCGGCATGGGCTACATGATCCAGCAGGTGCTCGGCAACGAGCTCAGGAAGGTAGGTGTAGACAGGTGCGTGACGACCGTGGTCACGCAGACCGTGGTTGACGCAGACGACACGGCCTTCGCCAACCCCTCGAAGCCGATAGGTCCGTTCTACACCAGTGACGAGGCCGAGAGGAAGGTCAGCGACGAGGGCTGGAAGGTGATCGAGGACGCGCACCGCGGCTGGCGGCGCGTCGTTGCCTCGCCGATGCCCACACGCATCGTGGAAGCTGACGCTATCAAGACGCTTCTCGACGCCGGGTGCATCCTCATCGGCGTCGGCGGCGGCGGCATTCCCGTCGTCGAGAAAAACGGGCAGCTCGAGGGTGTCGAGGCCGTGATCGACAAGGATCACGCGTCGAGACTCATCGCGAATCACATAGGTGCCGAACTGTTCGTGATGTCGACCGACGTCGAACAGGTCGCGCTCCACTACGGCACGCCCGACGAGGTGAGGCTCTCGAGCCTGACTCTCGAGGAGGCGCTGAGCTATCACGCTGAGGGTCACTTCCCTCCGGGCAGCATGGGTCCGAAGGTGCTCGCGAGCGCGGCCTTTCTGCGGGGCGGCGGCGAGGAAGCGATCATCACGAATCCGGAGTCGATCGAGAAGGCGCTGGATGGGGAGACGGGAACCAGGATCACGAGGTAGGGCAAGTGAATGCCCGAGGGCCTCGAGGAAGGATCGCGCACATCACATGAAAGAGCTCGCCAAAATAATCAGAGTCGCGCGAGGCCACATGCCGGCGGATCTCGTGCTCCGGAACGCGCGCATCGTCAACGTCTTCTCCGCCGAGGTCTACGAGGGCGACATCGCCATACTCGGTGAGCGGATCGTGGGAATAGGGGACTACACGGGGAAGAAGGAGATAGACCTCGAGCGCGGCTTCGTGCTGCCCGGACTCATCGACGGCCACATGCATATAGAGAGCACGATGGTGAAGGTCCAGGAGTTTGCGAGGGCGGTCGTCCCGCGCGGCACCACCTCGGTCATCTGCGACCCCCACGAGATAGCGAACGTCCACGGCATCGAGGGCATCCACTACATTCTGAATTCCAGTAAGTACAGTCCGGTCAACATATTCGTGATGCTCAGCTCGTGCGTCCCGGCGACGAACTTCGAGACGAGCGGCGCGAATCTGCGCGGGTTCGATCTCTACCCGCTCCTGCGGGAGAAGTGGGTGCTTGGCTTAGGTGAGATGATGAACTACCCGGGAGTGCTGCGCGAGGACGAGGGGCTACTGGACAAGATCTCGATGACGGAGAACAAGCGCATCGACGGGCACGCGCCGGGGCTGTCGGGTAAGGACCTCAACGCATACGTTGCGGCGGGTGTGCATTCGGACCACGAGAGCACGTCCATTGAGGAGGTGCAGGAGAAGCTGCGCCTTGGGATGTACATCATGATCCGCGAGGGTTCGGTGACGAAGAACCTGCGGGATCTCCTGCCGGTCGTCACGTGCAAGAACCTATCCCGGTGTTTCTTCGTTACCGACGATCGTCATCCGAAAGACCTGTTGGAAAAGGGGCATATCGACCACATGATCAAGCTGGCCGTCAAGGAGGGGCTCGACCCAATCTCCGCGATACGAATGGCGACCATCAACACGGCGCAGTACTTCGGTCTCAAGGACCTCGGAGCGATCGCTCCGGGCTACATCGCCGACCTGGTGGTGGTCGACAGCCTCAAGCGGCTCAACGTCAGGACCGTCTTCAAGAGCGGGCGCGTCGTGGCGCGCGACGGGGAGATGGTCGTGCGACCTCCCGCCGCACCGGAGCTGACCCTTCGAAGCTCCATCAACATCAAGTGGCTGGCTCCCTCGGACTTCGACATCCCCGCTGAGGGCAAGCGCGTCAAGGTCATCAACCTGGTCCCCGACCAGATAGTCACGGAGGCCACGGTCGAGCCCGCCAGGATCGAGGACGGATTCGTCGTGTCCGACACCGAACGTGACGTCCTCAAGATCGCGGTAGTGGAGCGACACCTCGCCAGCGACAACATCGGACTTGGCCTCGTGAGAGGCTTCGGTCTGAAGAAGGGCGCGATTGCGAGTTCCGTCGCGCACGATTCACACAACATCGTTGTCGTCGGCACATCGAGCGAGGACATGATGGCCGCGGTCGTCGAGATCTCCAAGATGCGCGGCGGACTGAGCGTGGTCCGCGACGGCAAACTGGTCGCCGGCCTGCCGCTTCCCGTGGCCGGGTTGATGTCGGAGGGCACACTGAGCGAGGTCGTCGCCGGGCTCAAGCAGGTCGTGAGGGCCGCGAAGAGGCTCGGGTCCAGCATCGACGACCCGTTCATGGCGATGTCGTTCCTTGCGTTGCCGGTCATCCCGGCCCTCAAGCTGACCGACAAGGGCCTTGTCGACGTAGACGCATTCGAACTGACGAGCCTCTTCGTCTAAGCGGAGAGGCACCCTCGGCACAACCACTCGTGGAGAACGCATGCACAGGCGGGTGTACGTCGTCCTCTTCATGGCCGTCTTTGCCTCGACAATGGGGGTCGGATTCATCGGCCCCCTTCTGCCGCTGTACGCGCGCGACCTCGGAGCGGCCGGCCTATCGCTGGGCATGATCTTCGCCGGGTTCTCGATGGCGCGGTTCCTTCTCACGCCGTTCATCGGCAGACTGTCCGACAGGTTCGGGAGGAAGGTCTTCCTCGCCGTAGGGTTGGCCGTGTTCTCCGGTTTCTCGTTGGCCTACCTGTCGGTGGAGACAGTCAGCCAGCTGATCCTCGTTCGCGCGCTCCACGGCGCGTCCGCCGGCATGGTCATACCGGTAGCTCAGGCATACATCGGCGACATCTCGCCCAAAGGTCGTGAGAGTTCCTTCATGGGGGTCTTCACGGTCTCGCTCTTCACGGCCTTTGGAATCGGCCCGCTCCTCGGTGGCCCGCTCGCGGACCGGTTCGGCATGTCGGCCCCATTTATCGTCATGGGCTCTCTGTCGGCCCTGGCGTTCCTTCTCGTCCTGCTCCTGCTCCCGGAGGTTGGGATCCACCGTGAGCGCTGGAAGAAGCGGGTGCCCGTGCGCGAGGTCCTGGCGCACGAGGTGGTCGTCGCGCTGATCCTCTTCCGGTGCGTCATCGCGCTCGGGAGGGGAGTCGTCATCCCGTTCCTACCGTTCGTCGCGGAGTCGCGCGGAGCGTCGCTGTCCATGATCGGAGTGCTCCTGGCCACACACATACTGCTCGCGGGATTCCTGCAGATCCCGTTCGGCAAGCTCGCCGACCGGGTCTCGAAGCCGCTTCTCATGACGCTCGGCATGGCGGGCAGTGCGCTCGCGATCCTGGCGATCCCGTACTGTCAGACGGTCACACACCTCTTCTTCCTGCAGGTGGCGACCGGTGTTGTGAGCGCTCTCGGGTTCCCGGCGGCGATCGGGATGGCCGCGGTGGCTGGGAGAAGATTCGGCGGCATGGGCACGATGATGGCGCTCTTCAGCAGCGGCATGAGCATCGGTCTCATTCTGGGCCCTCTCGGGGGAGGGTTTTTCGAGGGCGTCTTCGGTCTTGACTTCGTCTTCAAGGGTGGTTCTCTTGTGGTGGCGCTCGGCCTTGTCGTCTTCGTTGTGCTGATGAGACGGGCGAGCGCGAACGGTTCATTCGAACAAATACTCAACGCCGCTGTATCCAGCGGCGCCGGGGGTGTGCCCGCTGACGTGGGTGCGGCTTCGGCCCGAAAATGACCCAAGGAGGACATCTTGAAAAAGCCCGTCGCTCGCTTGTTCTTTGTCTTCGCGCTCGCCGCCGTAGTCGTTGCGACATTCGGCGGTTGCAGCACCGATCAGCCCGGCAGTTCCGACGGGACGCTCCGGGTCGGGATGGTCTTCGACGTCGGAGGTAAGGGAGACAAGTCGTTCAACGACTCCGCCTACCGGGGACTTCTGCACGCGGCGGACCAGTTCGGTATCGAGCACACGGAGTTCGAGCCCGGGCAGGACGCCGACAGGGAGACCGGCCTCAGGAAGCTGGCCCAGGCGCGGTACGACGTCATCATCGGCGTCGGTTTCCTCTTCAGCGATGCGATGCGAAAGGTCGCGGCCGATTATCCCGACGTCAAGTTCGCCTGCATCGACTTCGACCCGAGGCCGGGAGAGACGCTCCCCAACAACCTGGCGGGCCTGAAGTTCAGGGAGGAAGAGGGTTCGTTCCTGGTCGGTGTCATTGCCGGTATGTTCAGCAAGACGGGGAGGATCGGGTTCATCGGGGGCATGGACATCCCGTTGATCCACAAGTTTGAGGCCGGGTACATTGCGGGAGCGAAGTACGCTAACCCGGCCGTCTCCGTGACGGTCGCCTACGCCGGGTCGACGCCGCAGGCGTTCGCCGATCCGGCGAAGGGCAAGGAGCTCGCACTCCTGCAGTACGGACGGGGAGTGGAGGTCATCTACCACGCGGCCGGCAGCACCGGCAACGGTGTCATCGAGGCCGCCCGCGAGGTCAACCGGCAGGCGATCGGCGTCGACTCGAACCAGAACTACATGGCGCCCGGAAACGTGCTCACGAGCATGGTCAAGCGCGTGGACAACGCCGTGCTCAAGGTCGTCCAGTCCGTTGTTGAGGGGAGTTTCCGCGGCGGATTGAGGGAGTTCGGCCTCGCCGACGACGGCGTGG
>JAUWCJ010000073.1 GCA_030609365.1 Candidatus Eiseniibacteriota bacterium
GCACGCCGACGTTCTTGAGCGCCGACCCCGCAAGCACCGGCACCATGATCCCCTTGATAGTTGCCTTCCTCAGCCCCTCGTGTATCTCGCTCTCCGAGAGCTCGGCTCCACCTACGAACTTCTCCAGGAGCTCGTCGTCCCCCTCGGTGGCGCTCTCTATCAGGCTCTCTCTGCGCTGCATCGCCTCGTCGAGAAACTCGGCCGGGATATCTTCCTCGGCGAAGATCACGCCCTGGGACGCATCATCGAATCTGAGCGCCTTCATCCGGATGAGATCGATGACGCCACTGAAGGTGTCACCCGCCCCTACCGGCATGGTCAGAGGCACTGGATTCGTTCTGAGTCTCTCGATCATCATCGTCAGCGCGTTCTCGAAGTCGGCCCCGACACGGTCCATCTTGTTGATGAACGCGATCTTCGGGATCCCGTAGTCCTCGGACTGCTTCCAGACCGTCTCGGACTGAGGCTCGACGCCTCCCACACCGCAGAACACGGCGATCGAACCGTCCAGCACCCTGAGAGAACGCTCTACCTCCATCGTGAAGTCCACGTGCCCGGGCGTATCGATGATGTTGATCCTGTGGTCCAGCCAGTGACACGTTGTCGCGGCCGATGTGATGGTAATGCCGCGCTGTCGCTCCTGCTCCATCCAGTCCATGGCGGCGGCGCCGTCGTGCACCTCGCCCATCCGGTGAACCCTGCCGGTGTAGAACAGGACCCGCTCGGTGAGCGTGGTCTTCCCCGCATCGATGTGGGCCATGATGCCTATGTTCCTGACCCGCTCAAGCGGACACTCGCGCGCCATCTTCCTCTTCCCTGTTCCGGACCGTCTGGACGGTCTCGTAGGAGGAGAGATAACAGTCCGCTCGATCACACTGCCGTGTGTACCGACCATTAGCGACTGCTGCAAGACTCCCCCCGTGACGGTCTGACCACTACCACCGGTAGTGCGCCAGCGCCTTGTTGGCCTCGGCCATCCTGTGCGTGTCGTCTCTCTTCTTCATGGCCGCGCCTTCCTTCTTGAAGGCCGCCACGAACTCGCCCGCCAGCTTCTCTGACATCGTGTGCTCAGAACGCTGACGCGCAAACCCAATGATCCAACGGAAAGCAAGCGCCGTGCGTCGCTCGGGCCTCACCTCGATCGGCACCTGGTAGGTGCTTCCCCCCACCCGCCTCGACTTCACCTCGAGCATCGGCTTCACATTGCTCACGGCCTTCTCGAACACGACGAGCGGATCTTCCTTGGTCCTCTCCGCGACGATATCCATCGCCGTGTAGAAGATCTTCTCGGCAGTGCTCTTCTTGCCGCCGGTCATCAGGTTATTGATGAAGCGCGTTACGAGCTGGCTCCCCATCCTGGGATCTGGCTCGCGCTTCCTTTTCGGCACCTCGCGCCTTCTCGGCATTTCGTTCTTCCTCCTAAGGCTCAGAGCTTGCCTGCTACTTCGGCCTCTTAGTTCCGTACTTCGACCGCGACTGCCTTCTCCCGTCGACCCCGGACGCGTCCAGCGGTCCGCGGATGACGTGATAGCGCACACCCGGAAGGTCCTTCACCCTGCCACCCCTGATGAGCACGACCGAGTGCTCCTGCAGGTTGTGCCCCTCACCGGGTATGTAGGCGGTGACGGAATCACCCTTCATCAGGCGGACCCTGGCGACCTTCCTAAGCGCCGAGTTCGGCTTCTTCGGGGTCGTGGTGTACACCCTCGTGCAGATGCCTCGCCTCTGCGGGTGACCCTGGAGAGCCCTTGCGGGCTTCTTCTTGATCTTCGGCTTCCGTCCGTGCTTGATCAGCTGGTTGATCGTTGGCAATCCGTCCTCCTCGACTCGTTGACGCGTCGTCTCTTCCGGTCACCCGGAAGAGGGCGCTCCCTGGTCCCTAGCTTCCCGCCGACGTCAGCGTGCCAACGTCGCTTTCCGGAACCTCGTCCGGACGTTCGATAACCTTCGGCGCGGGCTCCGACGGCGTGATGATCTTGATTCCCTCGGGGTCCACAAGACCGGTCCCCGCCGGGATTCGCCGCCCGATGATCACGTTCTCCTTAAGGCCTCTGAGGGTGTCGGTCTTGCCCTCCGTAGCCGCCATCATGAGAACGCGAGTAGTCTCCTGGAATGAAGCGGCCGAGATGAAACTGTCCGTAGTCAGGGCGGCCTTGGTGATACCGAGAAGGAGAGCCTTGTGCCTCGCGGGGCTCAACTTCTGGTCCTTCTTCTTGATGCCCTTGTTCTCCTCGGCGATGCGACGATTCTCCGCCTCGAAGTTGGAACGCGACACGACCTGTCCCTCGAGGAACCTCGTGTCGCCCGGCTCGACCACCTCCACGCGCTGAAGCATCTGCCGGACTATCATCTCGATGTGCTTGTCGTTGATCTTGACGCCCTGCAGGCGGTAGACCTCCTGGATCTCGTTCAACAGGTACTCCTGAACCGCCTTCTCACCCTTGATCGAGAGAATGTCATGCGGGTCGATCGGACCCTCCGACAAACGGTCGCCCGCCTTCACGGCATCTCCGTCATGAACCCTGAGATGCGTGCCGTGGGGCAGCTTGTAGACCTTCTCTCCATCCTCAACCTCGTCGTTGACGACGTGGATCTCGCGGAGGCCCTTCTTGACCTCGCCGAAACGGAGCACACCGTCGATCTCGCTGATGGTCGCCGGACTCTTTGGCGGCCTCGCCTCGAACAGTTCCTCGACACGAGGAAGACCGCCCGTGATGTCGCGCGTCTTGCCGAACTCGCGCTGGATCTTTGCGAGAACGGTGCCGGGAGCGATCTGATCGCCGTCCTTGACGAGCAGGCGCGCGCCAGTCGGACAGATGTATTCGCCCGTCGACCTTCCGCTCTTCGACTCCACTACAATGGAGGGATGAAGCTCCTTCTCGGGGTCCTCAACGATCACCCGCTCGCGGTGACCGGTCGTCTCGTCCGCCTCGCGCTCCATCGTCCGGCCCTCAACGACCTGGTCGAACACGACCTTGCCGCCGGACCTCGTGATGATCGGATCGTTGTAGGGATCCCACTCGTAGAGAGCGTCACCCTCTTCCACGTGCTCGCCGTCCTTCACGAACAGCGTCGCGCCGTACGGGATGTTGTACGCCCGCTCACGGCCGTCGTCGCCGTCCTTGATGAGCCGCGCGGTGCGACCTATGACGATCCTCTTCCCGTCCCCGTCCGTGCGGAGCACCCTTGATGCGTCGAACGGCAGCCTGATCGTGCCCGGCGCCGCGGCCTCGCGCTTCGAACTCTCAGCGATGCGGCCGGAGGTCCCACCGATGTGGAACGTCCGCAGCGTCAGCTGCGTTCCCGGCTCGCCGATCGACTGCGCCGCGACTATGCCGACGACCTCGCCGATCTCGACCATCCTGCCGGTCCCCAGATTCCGCCCGTAGCACTTCGCGCACACGCCGCGTGCCGACTCGCACGTCAGCACGGAACGGATCCTGACCTCTTCGATGTTCATGTTGTGCAGCTTCTCGGCCGCCTCCTCGTCGATCACCTCATTGCGCTTGACGAGAACCTCCTTGGTGGCCGCGTCGACCACGTCCTCGGACACGGCCCTGCCGAGCACTCTGTCGTGCAGCGGCTCTACGACCTTACCGGCCTCGATGAGAGCGGTGGTCAGCGTGCCGCGGGACGTGCCACAGTCGATCTCGGAGATGACGATCTCCTGCGCAACGTCGACGAGCCGCCTGGTCAGGTAGCCCGCGTCCGCGGTCTTGAGAGCGGTGTCCGCCAGACCCTTCCGCGCGCCGTGTGTCGAGATGAAGTACTCGAGAGCCGTCAGGCCCTCGCGGAAGTTCGAGCGGATGGGCGATTCGATGATCTCGCCCATCTGGCCGACCAGCTTCTTCGCCGGCTTGGCCATGAGTCCGCGCATTCCAGCGAGCTGGCGAATCTGGTCCTTCGAGCCTCGCGCGCCGGAGTCTGCCATCATGTGGATTGGGTTGAACCCGCCGTCGGATAGCGCCATATCGGCCGCCATCGCGTCGGCAACATCGCTGGCCGCATGCGTCCACGCATCGACGACCCTGTTGTAGCGCTCGGTGTCCGTGATGATGCCATCGCGGTGGTAGCGTGCGATCTTGTCGACTTCCTTCTGCGCGGCCGCGAGAATGTCCTTCTTCTGCGGTGGCACGAGCACGTCATCGATGCCGATCGTGATCCCGCCGAGCGTCGCGTAGTGGAAACCCAGGTCCTTCAGGTGGTCGAGCGCATCCGCGGTCGCCTCCTGACCGAGCAGACGGTGGCACTTCCCGACCAGGTCCTTGAGCTTCCTGCCGTCCATCGTCTGGTTGACGAACCTGAGCTCCTTCGGAAGCACCTCGTTGAAGAGCACGCGTCCGGGTGTCGTGAGCTTCGTCTTGCCGTCGAGTCTCACCTTGATCCAGTCATGCAGACCGATCAAGTCGTCATCCAGCGCGAAGACCACCTCGTCCGTGGTCGCGAACGCCTTGATCTTCTTCTCGTCCGGCTCTCCCACGACCGCCTTGGTCAGGAAGTAGCACCCGAGCACGATGTCCTGCGACGGCGACGCTACGGGCCTTCCGTCCGCCGGCAGCAGAATGTTGTTCACAGAGAGCATCAGCACCCGGCACTCAACCTGCGCCTCGAAGCTGAGCGGCACGTGCACGGCCATCTGGTCGCCGTCGAAGTCGGCGTTGAAAGCCGAGCAAACGAGCGGGTGGATCCTGATGGCCTTGCCCTCGACCAGGATCGGCTCGAAGGCCTGGATGCCCAGACGGTGAAGCGTAGGCGCGCGGTTCAGGAAGATGGGGTGGTCCGTGATGACGTCCTCCAGCGCGTCCCACACCTCCGGCGTGCGTCTGTCTATCAGGTTCTTCGCCGCCTTGACCGTCTGCGCGTGTCCGAGCTCCTGGAGTCTCCTCACGATGAATGGAGAAAAGAGCTCCAGCGCCATCGTCTTCGGGATGCCGCACTGGTGCAGCCTGAGCTCCGGACCCACGACGATCACGGAACGTCCTGAGTAGTCGACCCTCTTACCGAGGAGGTTCTGGCGGAAGCGGCCCTTCTTGCCCTTGAGCAGGTGCGACAGCGACTTCAGGACTCTGCGGCCACGCCCGCGCACCGCGCGCGAGCCTCGTCCGTTGTCGAAGAGCGCATCGACAGCCTGCTGGAGCATCCGCTTCTCGTTTCTCAGGATGATCTCCGGCGCCTTTATCTTGAGCAGGCTCTTGAGCCTGTTGTTCCTGTATATGACCCGCCGGTAGAGGTCGTTGAGGTCCGACGTGGCGAACCGCCCGCCCTCGAGAGGCACCAGAGGCCTGAGGTCGGGAGGAAGCACCGGGATGACGTCCATCACCGTCCACGAGGGCTCGTTGCCCGAACCCCGGAACGAATCGAAGACCTGCAGTCGCTTGAGGGCCTTCTTCTTCGCCTGCTTGGTCGAATCTGTGGCGCGCGCTGCGGCCCTGAGTTCCTCGTAGCTCTCCTCGACGACCACGGCTTCCAGCAGTTCCTTTATCGCCGCCGCACCCATCTCCGCCCGGACCTCGAGGTCCGGTGCCATCGAGAACTCCGCCATGCGCTCGCCCGACAGAAGCTCGCCGACCTCCAGGTCGCTCTTGCCCGGATCGAGCACGAGGTACGACTCGTAGTACAGTACGCGCTCGAGGTCGCGGCGTTTCATGTCAAGGAGCCGCCCGATGATGTTCGGGTTGCCCCTGAAGAACCACACGTGCGCCACCGGAACCGAGAGCTCGATGTGACCCAGGCGCTCGCGACGGACCTTTGACTGCGTGACCTCGACGCCGCAGTTCTCGCAGATCATCCCGCGATACCTGATGCGCCGATACTTCCCGCAGTTGCACTCCCAGTCCTTGACCGGTCCGAAGATGCGCTCGCAGAACAGGCCACCCTTCTCGGGCTTGAAGGACCGGTAGTTAATCGTTTCGGGAAGCGTCACTTCACCGTGTGACCAACTCCGTATAGCCTCGGGCGAGGCGAGCCTGATCTGGATCGCCTTGAACTCGTGAGGCCCCTTGTGCTCGTCAAAGACGCCGAAATACACCGACCTACCTCCTCGACAAGACCTATTCCTTAACCAGCGTAATGTCCAGACCGAGGCTCTGAAGCTCCCGGATGAGAACGTCAAACGAAGCAGGCGTCCCCGGTTCTGGAGGATCCTGCCCCTTTACTATCGCTTCGTACGTCTTGGATCTTCCGACTACGTCATCGGACTTGACCGTCAACAGCTCCTGCAGCGTGTGCGCGGCCCCGTAGGCCTCGAGCGCCCAGACTTCCATCTCACCGAATCGCTGCCCGCCAAACTGCGCCTTGCCGCCGAGCGGCTGCTGCGTCACGAGCGAGTAGGGTCCGATGGAGCGCGCGTGGATCTTGTCGTCCACCAGATGCAGAAGCTTGAGTGTGTAAATGTAACCGACCGTCACGGGATGCTCGAACGGCTCGCCGGTTCGGCCGTCGTAGAGGACGGTCTTACCGGATTCGGGCAGGCCGGCCTTCCTGAGTTCGCTCTTGATGCCCGCGATGGTCGCGCCGTTGAACACCGGTGTCGCCGCGATGTAACCGAGTTCGTGCGCCGCCCAACCGAGATGCGTCTCGAGGATCTGGCCCAGGTTCATTCGCGACGGCACTCCCAGCGGATTCAGCACGATGTCGACCGGCGTTCCGTCCGGAAGGCACGGCATGTCCTCCTCCGCCATAATCTTCGCGATGACACCCTTGTTCCCGTGCCGACCCGCGATCTTGTCGCCGACAGAGAGCTTGCGCTTGGTCGCAACGTACACCTTCGCAAGCTTGACGACACCGCGTGGCAGATCCTCACCGAGCTTAATCCTCTCGATATTCCTGTCGCGCTGGGGCTCGATCCTGTCGAGCCGGTCGCGGTATTCGTTGTAGAGGCCCTTGACCTTCTCGTTGATCTTGTCATCTTCGACGACGCCGTCTTCCCAGTCGAGACGTTCGAACTTGAGTAGACTCATCACATCTTCGTTGACCTTGCGACCGCCGCGGATGACCAGCTCATTCGTCTTGGAGTCACGGAGCGACTTGGTCTTAAGCCCTTCGATGAGGCCGAAGATACGCTTCTCCCGCTCCTTCTTGAGACGCTTCATCGCGGTCCGCGCCTCGGATCTGATCTTGTCGATCTCCTTCTGCACGACCTTCTTGCCGCGCTCGTCTCTGGCGCGCCGTGAGAAGAGAACCGTATCGATGACGATGCCCTTCATGCCAGGAGGCGCCTTGAGCGACGTGTCCCTCACGTCGCCGGCGCGATCGCCGAAGATCGCCCTCAGCAGGTTCTCCTCGGGGGTCAGCTCAGTCTCGCCCTTGGGCGTTACCTTGCCTATCAGGATGTCGCCCGCGGAAACGCGCGCGCCGGGCCGCACGAGGCCGCTCTCGTCGAGGTTCTTCAGCCGCTCCTCGCTGACGTTCGGGATCTCCGGAGTGAACTCCTCCATGCCCCGCTTCGTCTCGCGGACCTGAGATTCGAACTCCTCGATGTGGATCGAGGTGAGACGGTCGAGCTTGAGGATCTTCTCGGACACCAGGATCGCGTCCTCGAAGTTGTAGCCCTCCCACGGCATGAACGCGACGAGCAGATTGGCTCCCAGAGCCAGCTCTCCGTCCCTCGTGGACGGCCCGTCAGCGATGACGGCGCCGGTCTCAACGCGCTGTCCGATTCTGACCATCGGGCGCTGGTTGATGCACGTGTTCTGGTTCGTCCTCTGGAACTTCCTCATCGGGTACTCGTCCACCGCCTCCGAACCGTCCAGAGTGTCGCTGTGGCGGATGCGGATACGCTGGGCGTCGACTTCCTCCACGACACCACCGTGCATCGCGATCGTGACGGCGCCGGAATCGACCGCAACGCGATGCTCGATACCCGTGCCCACGAGCGGCGCTTCCGTCCTGATGAGAGGGACGGCCTGACGCTGCATGTTGGAACCCATCAGCGCCCGGTTGGCATCATCGTGCTCGAGGAAGGGAATGAGAGCTGCGGCCGCCGACACCAGCTGCTTCGGCGAGACGTCCATGAAATGGATCTCCTCGCGCGCAACCATCGGGAAATCGTCCCTGTGGCGAGCCAGAAGCGTCTCGTCCTTGATCTTCCCCGCTGAGTCGAGCGGCTCACCAGCCTGAGCGATGATGAAGTGGTCCTCTTCGGACGCCGTCAGGAACTGGACGTCGCTCGTGACCGCACCCTTCTTCATCCGGTAGTACGGCGTCTCTATGAAACCGTAGTCGTTGATCCGTCCGTACGTCGAGAGCGAGCTGATGAGGCCGATGTTCGGCCCCTCCGGCGTCTCGATCGGACACATGCGACCGTAGTGGCTGTAGTGCACGTCCCTGACCTCGAACCCGGCTCGCTCCCTCGTGAGACCGCCCGGACCGAGCGCGGAGAGCCTCCGCTTGTGCGTCAGCTCTGCCAGAGGATTGGTCTGCTCCATGAACTGCGAGAGCTGATTGCTGCCAAAGAACGCGCGGACGACGGCCGATATGGGTCTCGAGTTGACCAGCGTGGCCAGGTCCAGTTCGTCCGCGTCGCCGGTCGACATCCGGTCCCTGATAACCCTGACCATGCGCGAGAGTCCGGCGGAGAGCTGGTTCTCGAGGAGCTCCCCCACGGACCGCACGCGCCGATTGCCGAGATGGTCGATATCGTCGATCTCACGCTCGCCCTTGACGACCTCCAGCACTGCCCTGATGGTCTCGATGAAGTCACGGTGCGTGAGGCACACGGTGTCGAGCGGTATGTCATCGTCGGAGATGCTGAGCTGACGGTTGATCTTGTAGCGGCCGACGTTCTTCAGGTCGTAGCGGTTGGGGTCGAAGAACATCCGGTCGACCAGCTCGCGCCCGGCTTCTATGGACGGGAGGTTGCCACCCTTCATCGTCTTGTATATCTCCTGAAGGGCCTCTTCCTCCGAGTGTGTCTTGTCACGTGACAGCGTCGCCTCGATGACCTTGATATCCATGGCGTCTATCTTGACGAGCTCGATCTCACGGATACCGGCCTTCCGCAGCAGCTGGATGACCGTCGAAGTGAGCTTCTCGTCGTTCTTGACGACGATCTCTTTCGTGTCCGGGTGCTTGTAGGTCCTTGCGACTATCCGGCCGACCAGTTCGGCGTCTCTCTCCTCGTCCTTGCGGGCGAGAACGCGTGCCTTCTCGGTCACGCGAACGTCGACGGTGGTCAGCCCCGCGTCCTTCAGAGCCTTGACGTGCTTCGGCTCGATGACGTCGCCGGGCTCGCCCACGACCTCGCCGGTCTCCTTGTCGACCACGCGCGCGGCGAACAACCTGCCGCAGGGCGCGGTGGCGCGCGTCGGCCTGGCGGACGGGAGTTCCACGGTTTCCATCTCGTAGAAGAGTCCGCGGATGTCCTCGTCGCGCGAGTAGCCCAGGGCGCGCAGGAAGGTCGACATCCTGAACTGATGGCGCCTGTCCGTCCGAATGAACATCTCGTCCTTGATGCCCATGCGGACCTCGACCCAGGTGCCGCGGTACGGGATTATCTTCGCGAAGAAGAGCCTCGTCCCGTTCGGGTGGATCTTGTCCTGGAAGAAGACTCCCGGCGACCTGTGAAGCTGGCTGACGATGACCCTCTCCGCGCCGTTGACGATGAACGTCCCGCGCACGGTGATGAGGGGGATGTCGCCCAGGTAGATCTCGGCCTCCTCGGCCTCGAGGAATCTCCGCGGTCCCTTCTCCCTCGGCTCCCACCTGACGAGCCTCAGCGTCGCCTTGAGCGGCGCCTCGAACGTCAGATTGCGCTCGCGGCATTCCTGGAGCGTGTGCTTAGGCTGCCCCAGCCGGAATCCCTTGTACTCGAGGGTGTACGTCCCCTGATGCCCTTCCACGGGGAAGAACTTCTTGAAGATCTCATCCAGTCCCGAAGCCTCCCCGTCGTACGACCTACCGGTGCCGAGACACGCTCTGAAGGACGCGAGCTGCACGTCCAGCAGGTTCGGCATGGGCAGTTCCTGATCGACCGGGAACTTGGAGAAGGTCTTTCTCTCTACGACTCGGGGTCCGATCAATGTTCTCTCACCCTCCATCCGGTGATAACGATGCGCTCGCTGTCACAGGCATCCGCACTTCTCAGAAAACCCCCGACCGGGGCGGCGATGCAGCCGCCGATGCGGTCGGTACTGCTCGTGCCAGACCCCGCGGTCTCGAGCTCGAGAGCTCCAAGGCGGGATTCCGGATACCGGCGCCCGCTGTGACCGCGGGGGCCCGGCACTTGCACTACTTGAGTTCGACCTTGGCTCCGGCCTCCTCGAGCTTCTTCTTGACTTCCTCGGCCTCGTCCTTCGAAACTTCCTTCTTCACGACCTGGCCGGGGTTGTCCACGATGTCCTTGGCCTCCTTGAGACCGAGGTCGGTTACCTGACGGATCACCTTGACGACCTGGAACTTCTTCTCGCCGGTCTCGGTGAGGACGACGTCCCACTCCGTCTTCTCCTCGTCGGCTCCAGCGGCGGCTCCGGCAGCCGGTGCAGCCATCATGGCCATAGGCGCTGCCGCGCTGACGCCGAACTTGTCCTCGAGGGCCTTGACCAGCTCGGCCATTTCGAGAACGGTCATCTTCTCGATGGATCCCAGGATCTTCTCGATGTTCTTGCTCGGAGCGGCCTTCTTCTCTTCGACCTTCTCCTCGACGGCCGGCTCTTCGGTCGTCTCCACGACTTCGTTCTTCTCGTCTGCCACCATGCACCTCCGACGTGTTAGCTACCTCTAAGGATCGCTCGGTCCTGCTCTCTACTGCTTCCTTCTGCTGCTATGTGCTGCCGATTGCCTCGATCGATCTTGGGGCTCGAACCCAGACATGCTCCAGGGTGATTCACCGTTTCCCCGACGCGGCTGGCCCTCGTGATCGACCAGAGGTCTTTGAATCCTCAACCTCTTAAGCGCCGGACTCAGCGCCCTTCTGCTTGGCCACCGCGTCGAGCGTGGCGACCAGCTTCCTCGCAAGCTCGTTCAGAAGCCTGGCGAGGCCCGCGACAGGGGCCTGGAACCCGGCTGCTATCTGAGCCAGCAATACTTCTCTGGAGGGAAGTTCGGCGATCCGGCGGATGTCCGCGGCCGTGACGATGGCAGCGTCGATCATGCCCATCCGAATCTGCGGCGTCTTCCTGGTCTTCTCGAAATCGACCATGATCTTGGCGGCGACAGCCGCGTCGCCGTCCGTCAAGACGAACCCGTTAGGACCGGTCAAGTGCTCCTTCAACGCCCCGAATCCCATCTCATCCATGGCCAGCTTGGCCAGGGAGTTCTTCACGACCACGTACTCCACTGAAGCCTCGCGCAGTGTCTTGCGCATTTCGGTGGCCGTGGCCACGTCCATGCCGGTGAAGTCACCAACCAGCACGGATGACTTCGACGCAAGCTGCTTCCTGAGTTCCTCGACGCGGGCTTCCTTCTGCGATCTCGTCAGTGGCATTTCCTGGTCCTCGTCTCCCGGTGCCCCAAAGCTCTTGGGGGCTACTGCTTGGTTGCGTCAATGAGCGACCCGATGTCCAGACCGATACCCGGTCCCATGGTCGTCGAGATGCTTACCTTCTTCATGTAGATGCCCTTGGCGGCCGCGGGCTTTGCACGGAGAATCTCGCGCGTCAGCTCGAGCAGGTTGCCCTTGAGCTGCTCCGGCTCGAACGATGCCTTCCCGAACACCACGTGGACGTTCGCCGTCTTGTCAGTGCGGTACTCCACCTTGCCCGCCTTGGCATCCGTGACGGCCTTCGCGATGTCGAACGTCACGGTGCCCGTCTTCGGATTGGGCATGAGCCCCCTTGGACCCAGTATCTTGCCCAGCTTGCCGACGTCCTTCATCATGTCAGGCGTGGCTATGATCGTGTCGGCCTCGAGCCAACCACCCTTGATCTTCTCGACGTAGTCCTCTGCGCCGACGAAGTCCGCACCGGCCTCCTCGGCCTCCGCGACCTTCTCACCCTTGGTCAGAACCAGGATCTTCACAGACTGCCCGGTCCCGTGAGGCATAACTATCGTGCCGCGGATCTGCTGGTCGGCGTGTCTCGGATCGACTCCCAGGCGGAAGACGACCTCCGCGGTCTCGTCGAACTTGGCGCCGGCAGAAGCCTTGAGGAGCTCGATGGCCTCATCGAACTCGTACGGCCCTCCTGCCTGGACCTTCTCCGCCAGTGCGGTGTAGCGCTTGCTGTGCTTCATGCCCTCAGTTCCTTTCCTTCGGACGCTCACCTTGAGAGCGCCCTCCCGCATTGCCGCGCGGTAACGCCCGCCCCCACGTTCGGGGGCGCAACCACTCCACCTACCCCTGGACCTCGATACCCATGCTTCTCGCCGTTCCCGCGATCATCTGCATCGCGGCCTCGTCGTCCGCCGCGTTCAGGTCCACCGCCTTGAGCCTCGCTATCTCGAGAAGCTGCGCGCGGGTGACAGTGCCGACCTTGTCGCGATTCGGCACGCCCGAGCCCTTCGCCAGCCCCGCGGCCTTCCGGAGAAGAACCGACGCGGGCGGCGTCTTGGTGATGAAACTGAACGTCCTGTCCTTGTAGACCGTCAGTACCACCGGGATGATCATCCCCGGCTGACCCTGGGTCTTCGAGTTGAACTGCTTGCAGAATCCGCCAATGTCCATTCCGTAAGGACCGAGCGCCGGACCGACCGGCGGTGCCGACGTCGCCTGCCCCGCGGGGATCTGGAGCTTGACGGTTCCGATGATCTTCTTCGCCATTGTTCTCCCTCGTGTCGCTCTTCTGTTCTGTCCGTCCCGTCAGCGGCCCGAGTGCCGCCGGGTTCGCGCCGGCCTTCCTGGCGCGCTCTAAGTTGACTCCACCTGAAGGAAGTCCAGCTCGACCGGAGTGGCGCGTCCGAAGATCGAAACCATGACCTTGATCTTGCCGCGCTCTCCGTCCACCTCGTCGATGAGCCCCGTAAAACCGGAGAAGGGCCCGTCGATGACGCAGACCTGCTCCCCGACCTGATACGGGATCTCCGGGCGCTCCTTCGAGGGCTTGCGCTCGATCCTTCCGAGGATCCTGTCGATGTCCTCCTGAAGAAGAGGCTCCGGGACCTTCTCTGCCTGCCCCGGCCCGATGGACGCGCCAATGAACGATGACACGCCCTGCGTGTTGGTCACGAGGAAACGCGTCTGGTCGTCCATCTCCATCTCAATGAGGAGATAGCCCGGGAAGAGCTTCCGCTCGGAAGTCTTCCTCTTCCCGTCCTTCATCTCCACGAACTCCTCGGTCGCCACTATTATCTGACCGAAACGATCCTCGAGCCCTGAGCTCAAGATCGTCTTCTGGAGCTTCTCACGGACCTTGAACTCGTGTCCGGAGTACGTGTGAATCGCATACCATAGCTTCACTGCGGACTACTCCATGCAGTCAGCCCAAGGGATGACAGTGCCCAATATCGGCTCAAGTCTGTCCAGGCGTGTCTAACCGAAGACGATTGCCACCAGGAAGGTGAGCGCCCGGTCGACGAGGCCAATGAACACCGCGAGGACCAGAACGATGGCGATCACCACGGTCGTTGAACCGCGGATCTCGTCTCTCGAGGGCCACGAGACCCTCTTGAGTTCGTTCCGGACTTCCTTGATGAACTTGACTAGCCTCTGAAACATATTCACCTCACCGGACGCCTGAGGAGCGCAGACTATGGCAGGCCTGGAGGGACTCGAACCCCCAACATCCGGTTTTGGAGACCGGCGCTCTACCAAATTAGAGCTACAGGCCTGCACAAGCTTGCTCGGCGGACTACCTTTTGGCCGCGGGATCCAGGTCGTACCGACCCGATTCCCGGCCCGCGCAAACGGGATCTGCTCACAACTAACTGCGAGCGCGCCTAGCGCGTCTGCTTATGCACCGTGTGCTTATTGCAGAAGCGGCAGTACTTCTTGTACTCCAGGCGGTCCGGATGCAGTTGCTTGTTCTTCGTATATGTGTAATTGCGTCGCTTGCACGCGGTGCAGGCGAGCACGACGATATCACGCAATCTCGGTTCTCTCCTCGGGCACCTCTGCTAAACGGCGCCCGTGCTTTCTTACTCGATGATCTTAGTAATGGTGCCGGCGCCCACGGTCCTGCCACCCTCACGGATCGCGAACCGCAGTCCCTCTTCCATCGCGATCGGCGTGATCAGCTCCACCGAAAGCTCCACGTTGTCACCCGGCATTACCATCT
>JAUWCJ010000032.1 GCA_030609365.1 Candidatus Eiseniibacteriota bacterium
GCTCTCGCCGAACGCGAGTGGCTCAGCGGGAACGTCGGTGGTGCGACGCTTGAAGGTCTCGCCAATCGCACTGGCGAGCAAGCCCCCGTCGAAGTCGAATGTCCTGGACAGGAACCACACGTCGTAGAAGTCCTTCATACGGCTATTGGACTGCCCGAGAGCCACCATTGCCTCGAACTTCTCCGCAACAACGGTCTCCTTCACGTAACCGCGCAGCCGCGGACCGGGGAGATCCAGAATGACCGGGTAGTCGAGCAGTACGGGAGGTGGAACAACAGCATCGCCGAAGCCAATGTCCAGCTGCAGGGAGACGCGAGCAGTCCCAAGGTTCCCACGAAGCTTGACGCGCACACCGTCGTATTCGGCATCGAGCCTGGTTCTTTCGGCCTCGACGGTTGAGGGATCGAAGGTCAGGCCGTCGCCGTCCCCCACCCCACGACAGACATCCCTCACGATGGCAGCCGCGGCCTCCGGGTCAGGGTCGCCCCGTCCCAGCAGATCGATGTCGCTCGTGGGGCGCCCCAGGGGCGCCTCCCAGACGACGAACATCAGCGCGCCCTTGAGAATGAACTTGTCGGCGTGGGCCGACCGGGACAGCCGGTAGAGGAACCGCTCCATCACGTAGTAATTGAGCAGTTCATCGAACGGACGCCCACGCTCGCGGGCTACGTTCCGAAGGCGAGCGTGGATGGATGCAGCGATGTTGACGGGAGACCGCTTCGTCACAGCAGGGCCTCCAGATAGGGACGCATCACCGCATCAACACGGCAGAGTCGTGCGAAGTCCATGAGAGCGTCGAGGTCCATGCTCCGCCGCTCCCGGTACGTGCGCAGCGCTTCGATCGCCACATCGAGACCGATCTTGTTCCTGTATCTGAAGCAGTCAGCGACGGTCTTCTCAGCCCCGTAGATTTTCACGGGCACATCGTCAAGCGAGTGTGTCTCCACACCCGCGCCGAATACTGCCATTGCGAATCGGAACACCCGCACAGGTGGGTAGTCCATCTGCGGCGGGCGCGACTCGCGGCGCACGGCCAGATAGACCTCGTGAGGAATCTGAGTCGTCAGATCGTGGAAGGCAAGGGCTGAGATGAGACAAATCACACCGTCGGGTACGCGGATGGCCACGGAGACAAGGTCCGGATTGCCGAGGGGTTCGAGTTCCGCTAGACGGTACACTCCCCTGCTCAGCCGCTCGATGACCCCCGAGTCACGCATGTCGTAGAGGGTCTTTGGATGAATGCCTGCCTCCATTGCCTCACGCGTCCTGAGGACCCCGCCGTGCCTCCGGAACACGGACTTCGCCTCCTCGAAACTGCTTCCTCTTCGCTTCATGGCTCCATCCTGGGGTTCGATTTGATGATCTGGTATCGAGAACGCATGTGATAGAAGTGTTACCACTTGTCGACAACTGGTAACACTTTTATCCGATTCGCTCATCGCTGTCAACCGTGAATCAAAGGTACCCACAAAGCAACGGGACCCCGTGGCAACCCACAGGGTCCCGAAGAACCGGCTTGACACCGGCCGGTGCAGATCACCGATAGAGCGCCTTCACCATCGTCCAGGTCGACTCCTCGACCGGGGTCATCTCGGTCAGAACGTAGACCTCCCACTCGAAGACCTGAGTGACGTCCCCGCCCGCGCCGTCAGCGCAGAAGAGCCAGAAGCAGCCACCCGAGGCGTAGCCGTCGAAGACGTCGAGCCCGCTGCTGTCGTAGTCGGGCCCGTAGCAGCCCGGCGCGAAGACCGAGGGGCAGTCGTCCTCGATCGAAGCGGCGGTGTCATCGAAGCCGTACCAGCCGTCGAGGTCCCCCGAACACCCGCAGCAGCCATCCGGCGGGCAGCCGTCGAGGCCGTGCCGGCAGAGCAGCTCGCCGGTGACCTCGGCGTATCCGTCGCAGTCGGTGTCGTAGAGCAGCCACAGGCGCACGTCGCCAGTCCAGGTCGCCGACATGTTGACCTTGAGGATGACGTCCTCCATGGTCGCGGTGCCTGAGGTTACGAGCGGACCGAAGGTGGATCCGACGGGGTCGGAGTCGGGCACGACGCCGCCGGTGCCGCCCGTGTACGCGTCGTAGCCGTCAGTGATACAATCGAGACGGTCAGCGCCCTTGGGACGCTCGATCTCGTCGGGCTTCTGGGCGAGCGCGGTGCCCGCGAGGATGAAGCACGCAACAAGGCAGATTGTCAAGACTCTCATGATTCGATTCCTCACCTGAAGGTGGAACTCGTTGGAGGGAAAGGCCGAGGTGTCTATCTCAGTCGTGTCTCGATGGCGCCTCCTTCCTCAGCGATGGGATGTGGTGGCTCACTCTCCTACCGGGGATGTTATCACACGGAACGCGCGGCCGCAATGACTACCGAACAGTATTCCCGACGTCCTGCTCAGCCACGATCCGCGAGCTCGCCTGCCGCTCTGTTGACTGTGATTCATTGACTTCCCCCGCGCCGGGTGGTATAATGTGTTGTTTTTACTGACCGCACCCCCTATCGCCCCCCATCGGCGGTCCCTACGAATCTCAATCCCCACCGGACTCACAGCATCCAGCCAGAGGAGGTCGCCGTGAGACCGATAGTCATGGCCGCGTCAATCACGCTCGTGGTTGCCGCAGTCGCCGTCCCCTCCATCGCGCTCGCCGCCCCTCCGATCACACAGACCGAAGCCATCGAGACCGCGGAGGAGCTTGCCGCGCGTGTCGGGGGCTACAGCGCGCGCCACCCGGACGATCCCGGCGCCTTCGCGCCGTGGGCCGGCGAGCAGGTGGAGGCAGAAACGCCGCTTCTCATCCACTCGTACCCGGCACTTGAACCCTCGTACTACTACGTCCCGCTCACGTCGCAGCGCACCGGAGCCGAGACCTACGTGACGGTCGACGCCGTGACCGGAGACTGGCATGCGTTCGGCGAGTTGACCGGACGCGCGCCCTTCCCGAAGGTAGTCCGAGCGCAGGCGGCGGAACGGGTGGCGACCGAGCTAGGAGCCGCCGTCTCCCCCGCCGACCTCCGCGTCGTCAGCATGCCCAACAAGCATCTCTACTGGTACTGGTGCGTCGGCCCGGCGGCGGCGCCGTCGCCCGAGTTCTTCATCAATCTGAGCGACCCCGGTGATGTCCACCACGCGCCCGATGCAGAGATAGCACCACCGCAGCCGGACATCGAACTCCCGCGAGAGGGCGCGCCCCGTGCAAGCACGCCGGGCGACCCGAACGCGCGAACCGGCGTCCGCTACCCGACTAGCCACGACATCGAAGGCGTCCCCCACCACTACCAGCTCACGTCCTACAACTGCGGCCCGGCCACCGACCAGATAGTAATGGACTACTGGGGGCCCGAGATCGCCCAGCAGGACATCGTCGACGTGGCCAACACAAGCATAGGCGGCACTCATGTCAGCGACATGATGCGCGCGGGACAGTTCAGCGCAGCAAGCTCGGCCATTCAGAACCCCTGCCTGCACGGGTACGACGAGCGACGGCTGGGCTACGGCGCCCTCGAGTGCTTCTGGTCGTATCCCGACGAGAGTGACCCTGACTTCCCCGACCGGCACAATGACCTCAAGTCCCTCATCAGCGCGGGCTACCCGATCATCATCGTCACGCGGTACGACACCGCATCGTACGGAACGCATGCCCGTGTGGCGAAGGGCTACGACGACAGCACCGGCGTCTACATAGTCCACGACCCGTGGTACGAGGGCGTTTACCAGGGCCCGGACGTGCACTTCAACCAGGACTTCCTCGTCGATGAACTCTGGCCGCCGCGTAGGTGGGGAGCCCTCATTGCTCCGTGGGAGATCAGCCTCGACGCCCCGACGGAAGTGCTGCGAGGGATGCCGTTCGCGGTGACCGCTCACGTCGTATACACGGGTCCGCACCCGTTCGGCGCCCAGGATGAGGCGCACTTCCCCACGGTCACGCTGCTGCCGTCGAACCTCTGCGGTCTGGCTCCCGGAGAATCCGCGACGAAGACGCTCTCAGGGTACTTCTCCGACTCGGGCTGTGCCTACGGAGCGGTTGCGTGGGAGCTCATCGCGGATACGCTGGCGCAGACCGGCGCGCTCGAGTTCCTGGCGCGCGGGCTCGTGCACGACTCGTCCTCCTCCTACGCGAGCTACTCCGACTCGATCGGAGGGCGCGGTCAGACCCAACTGTCCGTCATCGACCCCGATCTCGTGACGGTCGCTGCTGCCGAGGGCGGTCACTTCACCACCATTCAGGACGCTCTCGACTTCGTCAACGGCGGCCACACGGTGGAGGTGCTTCCTGGAACCTACACTGGCCCCAGGAACCGGAACCTGTCCTTCCACGGCAAGAACATCAGCCTTCGCGCGGTCGATGGGCCCGACGTCACCGTCATCGACTGCGGCGGCGCCGGGCGCGGGTTCGTCCTCACCGACGGTGAGGGACGCGACGCGCTCATCGAGGGATTCACCATCGCGAATGGAAGGGCCCCCGGCTCCGGTCGCACAGAGGATGCAGGCGGCGGGATCTACCTCGACGGCGCGTCCCCGACGATAAGAAACGTCGTCCTCAAGTCCAACACATCGCCGGGCGCAGCGGGCGGCATGTGCTGCCTCAATCAAGCGAACCCGCTGCTCGAGCGCTGCACGTTCTGGAAGAACGAGGCGGCGCGGCGCGGCGGCGCAGTGGCCAGCACGGACGGCGCGGCGCCGGAGTTCGTGAACTGCACGCTGGCTCTGAATGCCGCCCCCACGGGCGGCGGCATCTTCTGCCGCGCGTCCTCTCCGCTTCTGACCGATACCATCATCTACGGCAGCCACGATGGTGGGGCGGTCGCCTGCGAGAATGGCGCGGCTCCGGCGGTGGCCTTCTGCTGCATCCACGGGAACACGGGGGGCGACGGCCTGCCCGGTTCCTGCAGCACGGAGGGGATGCTGTCGGCCGACCCGCTTTTCTGCGACGCGCCGCGGGGCGCGCTGCAACTCCAGGAGTGCTCACCCTGCATCGGGTCCGGAGCGTCGGGCGGCCACATCGGAGCATTTCCGGCGCGCTGCGCATGCACGCTGAACGACGCGATCCCATCCACGCTCCTTCTCCACCCCGCGCGTCCCTCGCCCTTCGCCGAGACCACGACGATGCGGCTCGACGTCCCGCCCCACGCGGGGCACGTCACGCTGGTGGTCTACAACGTGCGGGGACAGCTCGTGAGGACGCTCGTGGACGGCGCGGTGCCACCGGGACGCCGCGAGTTCGTCTGGGACGGAATGGACGACGCCGGGCGCCCGGTTTCAGCAGGCGCATACTTCGCGCGGTGCGAAAGCTATGCGGGTTCGGCCACGCGGAAGCTCGTGCTGCTGAGGTAGAGCGTCAACGCATGCTTCCGGCCCCAATGCTCCCGGGCTAGGATGTGCTGAATTCCATGAGAGGCCAGAGCGTCCTTACTGTTGCTGCGGGGCAACCCCGCAGCCCAGACAGAGGAGACCGACCGGTACCGCTTCTACCACAACGGCGCGCTCATCGACAGCGGGCTGCATCTGGGGACGATCGGCACGTCCGACGAGGACCTCCGCATAGGCCGCGCGTTCGCCGGCGACGGCTACAAGGGCAAGATCGACGAGGTCGCCATCTTCGACCGCGCGCTCACCGCGTCCGAGATCCACGAGTTCTACCTGTTCTACTAGCCCAAGCCGCCGCGTACTGCGCCGCCCTGGTCACCACCTCCGAAACAGCAAGACGCCGCCCCGGGAACGGGGCGGCGTCTTCATCGGCCACTCTCCTCCCGGCTCTCGCAGAAGTAGTTGATTTGTCATGGTGAAATCCTGTATGCTTCAAGAAGTGCTCTCACTTGGCTCGGTGGAGGCTAGGGGGGAGCGCATCTACTCTGCGAGCTGGAGGCTCCCATCCCAAACCGGCGGCCATATGCGACGCCCACCATCGGGGTCCTTACGGCCCTTGGGGTCGCTGCGTGCCTCCTCTGCGGAGCCTCCGAGGTCCTAGCACTGGGTGCCACCTACGAGCTCACACCTGACGGGGCGTGGTGCTGGTACTCGGCGCCCCGTGCCGTTTATCATAACGGCACTGTGTACACGGGCTGGGTCACGCGAGACGGCGATATCCAGGTGGCGGAGCACGATGTCTTCAGCGGCGTCACATCTGATCCCGTCACGCTGTGGCCTCAGTTCGAAGCCGATGACCACGACCATCCCGTCATGCACGTAACAAGCGACGGCCGCCTGACGGCGTTCTACTCCAAGCACGCGATGGCGTACACCCGGACGCAGTACCACATCTCGGTCAACCCGTGGGACATAACATCCTGGCACGAAAGGCAGTCGACGCACGTCAACACGATAGGGCCCGCAGGCGCAACGTACGCGAACCCGATCACGATGCCCGGCGAGACCGACAGGACTCTCCTGTTCTGGCGCGGGGGGAACTACAAGCCGAACTACAGCACCGGGACCTACACACCTGATAGCGTCCTCTGGCAGTGGTCCCCTGCCCAGACACTGATAATGCCTGAAACGGGCCGCCCCTACGTCCGGTATGCACTCTCCGGCGACGGCCGCATTGCCTTCGCCTTCACCAACGGCCACCCGTCGGAGTCGGACGCGAAGCTCTACTACGCGTCTATCGCGGAGACGAAAAGCGGCGCGTATGCGTACTTCCGAAGCGACGGCTCGCTCATCAAGCTCATGGACGATGGGGCACTGCACCCATCGGAGGCGGACGTCATCTACAACGGGGCACAGTCGCCCCCCCAGACCTCGACGGAGGCCTGGATCTGGGATATCGCCGTCGATGACAACGGCCACCCGACAGTGGTGTTCGCGAGTTTCCCCAGCAAGACCCAGCACCGCTATCACTGGGCCCGCTACGAGGACGGGCAGTGGTTCGACAGGGTGCTTGTCGAAGATGCCGGAGGCTCGGTCGCCGACACCACCATCGGCAACCCCCAGTACTACTACTCTGGCGGCATCACGCTGGACCACACCGACACGAGGATCGTGTACCTCTCCCGTGCGAATGAGCAGGGGGGCTGGGACCTCGAGCAGTGGAAGACGCCCGGGGATGGCTCCACCTGGATGGTCACGCCGATCACCTCGGGATCACTACTGGACAACATGCGGCCTGTCGTCCCAGCCGGACGCCCGGCGAACACCGAGATGGTCCTGTGGATGAGCGGGAGGTACGACTACTACAAAAACCCCAACGCGCCGAACTACTACAACTTCGACACGGGCATCTACATATGGGTCACTCATCAGCTGGCTGGAATCCAGGCGACCACCCCCGTTCCAGCCCTCGCGCTCAGTCCGTGCAAACCCAACCCCACCGCCGGGGCAACTGAGATCGCGTTCCACCTCCAGACTCCGGCTGACGTGGACCTGGTTGTTCACGACGTCGCAGGACATCTTGTCACCACCCTTCTTCGCAGCGACCGCAGACCGAGCGGCCCCTCCTCCATCGTCTGGGACGCGACCGACCGACGCGGCCGTGACGTGAGTTCCGGAGTGTACTTCGTTCGCCTGTCGATCGACGGACACGCCGTGACCTCCAAGGTCGTGGTGGCGCGCTGAACCCTCTTGGGCAAGACGCATCACAGGATACAAAGACGCCGCCGCCCGTCTCCGGGCGGCGGCTAGTCTTGCCTTGAACCCCCATCCCCACTTGTCTCCGGACTCTGCGTCATCCGGCGTTCAGTTGCGAAGTGCAGGTTGCCTGTTCAGACGCCGAACTAGGGGATCCTCGGCATATGAGGGGCTCCGCCAGCGGCCCCTGCATCCTATTCCCATACGGTGACTCTGTCCCTCCCTCTGCTGCTGCTCCGGTGCATCATCTGCTCGGCCCGGTCGATGAGCACGTCGGCCGTGTCGCCCCACTCGGCCATCACGGCCCCGACCGACACCGTCGCGCTGACCGTCCGGCCATCGAGCGGCAGCATCGACTTCCCGACCAGGGCCCGGAGACGCTCCGCGACCCTGGTGAGCCCCGCGCGCTCCACGGCCACGACCGTGCCGAGGAACTCCGCGCCGCCCCAGCGTCCAATCACGTCGAACGGACGGCAGTTGTAGACAAGCGTGTTCCCCACCATTCGAAGCACGTCGTCCCCCACGTCTCGCCCGAACGCGCCGATGATCTGCGGCATCCTGTCGACACGAATCGACACAACACCAAACGTCCGGCCGAATCTTGCAAGCTCATCCACTCTGCTGGCCAGCTCCTGCTCGAGGCAGCGCCTGCTCGGCAGCCGCGTCAGCGGGTCGAGCGTCGCGATCTGCTCCAGCTCGTCGATCCGCGCCCGAGCCGTCAGCAGCGCGAAGTTCTCGGAGAAGAGCTCCACCACCCCGGTGATGGCGCCTTTCCGATCCCGCACGGGCGCCACGCGGATGGCGACCGGCACACGATGACCGGACTTGTGGTGCACGAAGACCTCGACCTCTCTGAGTTCCCCGTCCTTGAGCGTCTCGGCGAGCGGGCACAGGTCCTTGCAGAGGTCCTTCCCCTCCTCATCAACATGCAGGAGGATGCCATCGTCGCACGTCCGCCCGACGACGTCCTCACTGGCGTAGCCGGTCAGCTCCTCTGCGCTCTTCTTCCAATAGACTATGCGGCGATCAAGATCGACGAAGTAGGCACCGCCGTGGAGATTGTCGATCATCGCACGGAAGAACCCCGACCTCTCCATTGCTCACCTCCCCTGGATCCACCCCCTGCGCGGCCCTGATCTCATCCTCGCCGGCCCCTCTCCACACCGTGTACATCCGCTGCTTGAGTACCTAACGTGCATTATACCAAAATGCACGTCCTACGTCAAGGCGCAACGTGAGCAATCAGTCAAGAAAAGGCCTGCCTACTGGCAGGCCTTTCTGGTGTCGTATTCCTGACGTATGAGTCGCGGGTCACGAATTACTGCCGTGCCGGTCTGGTGTTACGGGACGACTCCCAGGCCGGCGACCGACGCCCCGACCACTACCTGTCCCCTATCACCATCTCGCCGCCGCCACCGAACTGCGCCTCCTCGAGCATATTCTCTGCTCGCAGGATGACCGAGTCTGTGGAGTCCCCGCGGATCACCATGGTCGCCCCGATGGAGGCCCCGATCCCGAGGGCCGACTTGTCCCAGGGCTTCAGCAGGTTGCTCAGGAGCATCAGGAAGCGCTCGCCCATCGACCGCAGGCCCTCGCGGTCGATACTGACGCCAATGACCGCGAACGTGTCGTCCTCCCACCTGGCCACCGTGTCAAACGGTCGAGCCGCCAGGAACCACGTCCGCGCGATCATCCGCAGGACCTCGTCCCCCGACTCGGCGCCGAACTTCTCGTTCATCTTAGCGAACCCGTCCAAGTCTATCATCATCACGCCGAAGTAGCGGTCGAACCGCTCAAGCTCCGCGAGGCGCCCCGTCACTTCCTCCTCGAGGTAACGTCTATTCGGGAGGCGCGTCATCACGTCGAGCCGAGCCAGCCTCTCCAGATCCTCGAGGCGCTTCTCTATCTCGTTCCCGACCGACCTGTCCGAGAAGATCTCCGCCGCGCCCGTAATGTGGCCGTCCGCGTCCCTGAGAGGCACCATACGGGCCTGCGCGGGCACGAGGTGACCTTCCTTATGGCGTATGTAGACCTGCACCTCTCGTATCTCCCGAAGGCTGTCGGTCTCGAGCAGAGGACAGATACTGTCGCACAGGTTGACGCCGTCCTTGTCGAGATGGACGGGCGCCCTTTCCCTGCAGTCCGTCCCCAGCATCTCGCTCGCAGTGTAGCCCGTCAGCTTCTCGGCGCCCTCGTTCCAGTGAGTGATGCGGCGCTCGGCGTCCAGGACCCAGACTGCGTCGTAGAGATTGTCCATAACGCGGAAGAAATCGAGTTTTTCCATTTGGGCGCCCCCTCGCGGTGGGCCGGTCGTTCGGCGTCATCTCTTCTGAAAGAGAACGACGCGGTTTGTGTTGGTCCCCTTGGCGCGATTGCTCACGCCCCAGCAGTTCGCCGTCTTCGTGAACTCCTGATCGTTGATGAGGACAAGCACGGGCACAAGCCCCGCGCGCAGCCCGCACGGCAGAACGGCCTCTTCCAGCTTCAGTGTCCCCGCCCGCACCTCCCCGACCTCGAAGGCTATGTGCCCTCCGGCGTGCAGTACGCGCGCTAACTCCAGAAACACGTCGGTCATGGCCTCTTGCCAAGCGGAGAGGTCGTGAACGATAGTCACCGGAACTTCATCGGCGCTTATACCACAGAACCAGCACCGAAGCCAATTGTCGCGGGCATAATCCACGACATCGAGGAAGGGCGGCGACGTGACGACAAGCGCCACTGAGCCGTCCGCGACCTCGGGAGTCGCCGCAGCCGATCCCGTAAGGAGCAACGACCGTTCCCAAATGCTCGCGAGCACCCCTCTTTCGGCGTCCCCGACTCCGCTCAGGAGCACCCTGCTCTTCTTCAGAATGAGCTCCCGGACGTCCCTGCGAGGAGGACTCTGGCCCCGCCGCTCGTTGATCTTCCGCTGCGATTCCGCGGAGACGGCCTGGTTCGGCGGCATCGTGTAGACGGAGAAGAAGCCGCTCGAGTGCCCGGTCAGACGGCTGATAGCGACCATGCGTATCCAGCGGTCCACGGCGTCAAGCGTTCCCTCCGCGTCTCTGGCAAGCAGATACCCTCTGAGCGCTGACAGTGCCCCGAGCGTATCCGGATGATAGAAGACGAGCAGGTCGTCGTCCGGCACGTCCCGCGGCTCACCGGTGGAAGCGGGGCCGCCCGACCACCCGAAGTCGATCTCTGCCAGGCGCGCCTCGACGTCGTCCAGCCCGGGCGGTTCCAGACGCGGCCGGACGAGTATCTCCGAGAGCGGGTTGACGTCGCAGCCCACCGGCACGCGCCCCGCGAGAGCAGCCTCGAGCGGCGTCGTTCCGCGCCCCATGAACGGGTCGTACACGACGTCACCCGCGCCGGTCAGGCGGTCGATGAAGAAACGCGGAAGCTGCGGCTTGAAGCACGCGCGGTAGGAGATCTCGTGCAGCCGGTTGGCGACCCGCTGCTTCGAGGTCCAGAACTCGTTGGTGAACGTGTCGACGGACACGCGCCCGGAAGGCCCGTCGACCTCGGTCACGCCGACCGTTGTCGGCGTCCCGAAATCGTCGAACGCGGCCAGCTCATCGGCGAGCGACGGAGCCAGAGCGTGCGTCCCGTCAACGGACTCAGGCATCAGTCCTCCCCGTCCGTCGCTACCGTCAGCCGCCCGTTCGCCACCATCAGTGCGAGCAGATTGAACGGCACCTGGAACAGCCACGTTGCCGGTAGATTCCCGAAGCTCGTCAGATAGCCCTGAGTCACGTAGTGCACCGGGACGAACAGCACCGGTGTCCACAGAATCGCGGCCGCGTAGGCGGCGCCGAGTTCCTTGAGATCAGTGAGCGAGAGCCTGCCCTGAGAGAACCTGTGGACCACGAAACCCCAGACCGCGAACACCATCACGCAGACGATGCCCGCCGTCAGAACCTGAACCGCGATCTGGTTCCTGAGTCCGACCAGCTTGTGGACCGCAAAACCCGCTGCCACGGCTACGAGCGTGATGACGGCCAGGGCGAACCCGTGGAGAACCGCCGGCCCGAGTCTCACAGCCAACCTCCTTCGGGCGCCTCCCGCCTCATGGAGCACCCGCACCTCCGTAGCGCTCCCGCCACTCGTCCTCCAGTATGCTCATCATCACGAAGTCGTGGAAGGCGCCGTCGTGGAAGTAGCCGTCGCGCTGCACGCCCTCCTCGCGGAACCCGAGTTCCTTCCAGAACGAGAGCGCCGCGTCATTGAAGCCGACGACGCCGATCGCCACCCTGTGCAACCCGAGGTAGTTGAACGCGAAATCGAGCAGAAGCCGTCCGGCCTCGCTGCCGTGGCCCTTCCCTCTCTGCTCCTTTTCGCCGACGATGACGGTCATGTCCGTTGTGCGCCACTCGGGGGACAGCCGGAGCAGTCCGGCCTCACCGACGACGCGCTCGTCGTTATCGGCAACTATGACATACCAGATGCGCGAGGGGTCGCTGTCCACGCGCTCGAACCACTTCCCCGAGTCCTCCTCGGTCATGGGCGCGGTCGCGCCGATCAGTGCACGCGTCTCGGGATCGTCCAGCCACCTGCGGATGTGCGGGAGGTCATCGCGCGTAAGCCTGCGGAGCGTGGTGCTCTCCCCTATGATGAAGCGCGGTCCCACGCGCTGCCGTTCGTTGTCCGGCATTACTCCGTCTCCTCGCTGCAACCGTCGTCCGTGGACCCGGCGCCCGCCCGCTCAATGACATAAACGCCGCCGCAGAACGAGACCTGCACGTAGCACGCTGTCAGGCCCACCGCCGCCAGCGCCTCGATCGCCTCCTCGGCGGCCCAGTAGTGCTCGTCCTCGTCCCAGAGGCTGCCCTCCCACCTCTGTCTCTCCTCGTCCCACGTTCCACTGAAGCGCTTCTCCGCCTCGTCCCGGACGGTCCTGGTCGGGAAGGAGATGTCCCCCACCACCACGCGCCCCCCTTCGGTCAGATGGTCACAGGCAAGCTTGCGCAACAATCGGACCTTCGACTCGAGGTCGAACTCGTGGAGGACGTACGCCGAGACCACGCGGTCGAAGTGTCTGTCCACGTCGATCGGCCAGTCGCCCTTTATGTCCGCTTTGAGGAGTTCTATCTGTGGGTACTTACGGTGCACCTTTGCGAGCATCTTGAGCGAAAAGTCCAGACCCCAGATGGCGCAGTCGCGGTCGATGAAGCGCGCGGTGAGATTGCCCGTGCCGATGCCGAGATCGAGCACTTCCATACCGGCCTCGACACCCGCGCGCTTCGCGATGAGGTCGAGCACCTGCTCGTACCCCTCGAACGGGAAGCCCGAGTACCCGTCTACCGACTTGTCGTACGACTCGGCCCACTCATCGAACAGCTGCTCTCTTGCCTCGCTCAAATGCGCACCCTCCTGCCCGCATGATACGGACAGGAGGGCCGAAATCAAAGCGCAAACGGGTCCCTCGGCCCGCGTCCACCGGCTGCGACGCCTACTCGAAATCGTAGAGCTCGAGCACCTCGGCGTCCGACAGCACCCGGCCGAAGAGCGCGACCTGGTCGACGGCGCCGTCGAAGGCGTCTCCCCAGTGAGATGTCCCTATCCACAGGTCCTTGCCCGAAGCAACGATGTCAACGTCATGCGTGTCAGCGCGGGCAAAAGCTCCGTTGACATAGAGCCTGGCAACGTTCGTCGTGTCGTTGAACGAGCAGGCGAAGTGCATCCAGATACCCTGACCGAAGGGAACAGCGTCGTCCACGGAGAAGGCGTAGTTGCTGCCGCCGACGTAGAATCGCAGCGGCTGTATCGTCGGGACCGCCGAGCCGCTCGTCCCAACCGACCAGGCGCCGTCGTCGTATCCCTTGTCGATGACGCAGCAGTAGCCGAACGTCTCAAGATCGGCCCTGATCCAGCTCGCCACCGTGAAGGCCCCGACGAAATCGAAGGCGCCTCGGTTGGCTATGGTGATGGTGTCGTTCCGCCCTCTGATGTAGACCGCAGACGACGGGACTCCGTTGTGGTCTATGACGTACGAGATACCGGCGGTGCCGGTGCCGTTGTGTCCGTTCTCGCTCGCGTCCTCGAGGTTTCCGCCGAAGTGATAGAAAGCCACCAACCCCGGGATGTCGGGGGGCTCCGTCACGTCGGTGTCGCTGGGACCACTCGAATCACTGCACCCCATGACGATGAACACCGACGCAACGATGGCTACGACAATCAGCTTCCTCACTGTCCGGCCTCCAGTCTGTAGACGTTGTGAACGTACTGGGAAAGCATCCGCTGTGAATTGAAGAAGGCTCCGTTCAGAGCTATCGCGTACCTCATGACGCGCGCGAACTCCTCCGGGCGGCTGTAGAAGAGGGGGCCGACGACAAACTCGAGCTTGTCGAACAGCGACTCGGCCTCCTCCTCGTCGTCGCTCTCCTCCCGCCATCCCTCGCCGATGGCCCATCCGGTGACGCCCTCAACGTGCCCCTCGATCCACCAGCCATCCAGCACGCTCAGGCTCGGAACCCCGTTCAGGGCGGCCTTCATGCCGCTCGTGCCGGAGGCCTCACGCGGTTTGTACGGCGTGTTGACCCAGAGGTCCACGCCGGCGACGAGGTAGCTCGCGACCCGCATGCCGTAGTCCGGCATGTAGACGACGCGGACGTCGCCCCGGAGCTGCTCGCCCAGCTGGAAGATCCTCCCGATGAGTTCCTTGCCCGCTTCGTCCCGCGGGTGCGCCTTGCCCGCGTAGATGATCTGTAGCGGGCCGACCGCATCCGCGATCTTCCTGAGCCGGTCCAGGTCGCTCAGGAGCATCTCAGCGCGCTTGTAGGGTGTGGCGCGGCGCGCGAACGCGATGGTCATGACGCCCGGGTCCAGGGTAACGCCTGTCCGGACCTGTACCTCCTTCATGAGCGCGCGCTTGGCCTCTCCGTGGGCCCCCATTATCTCCGTGTGCTCTATGCCCACCGCGTATCGGAGGTAGCGGTTGTCCTGCCTCCACTCGGGAATGTGCCTGTCGAACAGCTCGAGAAACGGTGGCGACGTCCACGTGACCGCGTGGACACCGTTGGTCACCGAGTCGATCGGATAGCCCGGGAACATGCTCTCGGTCACCTGCTCGTGCCGCATCGAGACACCGTTGATGTAGCGGGAGCAGTGGAGCCCGAGGTATGTCATGTTGAGATGGCCGTCCAGCAGGCAGCCGTACTCCGTGAGCCTGGCGAACGACTCCGACCCGAGCACAGAAGACACGAGTTCCGGAGGGAACTGGTCGTGCCCGGCGGGGACCGGCGTGTGCGTCGTGAACACGCACCTGTCACGCACGCGCTGCAGGAGTTCATCGACGTCCGCGTCCGCGTCCCGCCGCATTTCCTCTTCGAGAAGCGAGAAGACGATGAGCGCGGAGTGCCCCTCGTTCATGTGGCACGTCACGATGTTCTCGTAGCCCAGCGCACGCAGCATCGCGATTCCGCCGGGTCCGAGTACCATCTCCTGCCGCAGGCGGTAGCGCTCGTCGCCGCCGTAGAGCCGCGAGGTTATCTTGCGATCCTCCGGCGAGTTCTCGGGCAGGTCCGTGTCGAGCATGTAGGCGCAGACCTCCTGGCCCAGCACCCCCGTGACCGAGTACTCCCAGGCACAGATGTGAACCTGCCGTCCCTCTATCTCTATAGCCACCCTCGCGTCGAGGCGCTCGAGGAATTCCTCGGGCTCCCAGGTGACCGGCCGCTCCAGCTGATTCCCGCGCACGTCCAGAACCTGTGTGAAGTAGCCCTCGTTGTACAGCAGCGTCACGGCGACCATGTTGAGGCCGGCGTCGGCGGCCGCTCGGAGGGTGTCACCGGCGAGGACGCCGAGCCCACCGCTGTAGGTGGGCATGGCGGGGTCGAGCGCCATCTCCATGGAGAAGTAGGCGACGGCACCCACGTCTTTCCGTTCCTGCATGTTTGGCTCCAGACTCAGTGGGCCGTCGGGCACTCCGCCGCCACGGCGACGTCGATTCCCTTGTCGCCGTAAGATTTCTCGTAGCTCTCGGCGAAGTCGGCCGCGAGCTTACCAGCACGCTCCTCGTACGCCTGCGGATCGTCCCACGTGTTTATGGGCTTCAGGATCGACGGGTCGTCAATACCCGGGCAGGTCGTAGGAACGGAGATCTTGAAAATGGGGTCGCACTCGTACTCGACGTCGTCGAGCTTCCCGTCGAGCGCGGCATTCAGCATTGTCCGCGTGAGCGGCAGGCTCATCCTGTGACCCACGCCGTACGGCCCTCCGGTCCAGCCCGTGTTGAGGAGGTAGACGGTCGAGCCGTGCGTGTCCATCTTCTCACCCAACATCCTCGCGTAGACGTCCGGGTTCCTCGGCATGAACGGCGCGCCGAAAAAGCGCGAGAACGTACTCACGGGGTCAACGATGCCCGTCTCGGTTCCCGCGAGCTTGCTCGTGTAGCCCATGAGGAACCAGAACATCGCCTGCTCCCGACTGAGTCTCGAGATGGGCGGGATGACACCGTTCGCGTCCGCTGTCAGAAAGAGGATGGTCGATGGGTGACCGGCGCGCGGCGGCTCCTTGATGTTCTCCAGATAGCGCAGCGGGTACGAGCCGCGTGAGTTGGGCGTGTAGCGCTGGTCGAACAGGTCGAACTCGCCCCACGGGTACATCATCGCGTTCTCGATGATAGCGCCGTGCTTTTCCACTTCGTCCTCGTGGAAGCACGCGTCGTAGATCTCGGGCTCCGTCACGGGGTCCAGATCGATGAGTTTCGCGTAGCACCCGTACTCGAAGTTCGCGATGCCCTCCTCGTTCCATCCGTGCTCGTCGTCGCCCAGGAGCGCGCGCGACGCGTCGGCCGAGAGCGTGGTCTTTCCGGTCCCGGACAGGCCAAGGAGCAGGGCGCTCTTCCCGTCGGCCCCCTCGTTCGCGCTGCAGTGAAGCGGGAGGATCCCCTCCCCCGGGAGCATGTAGTTCATCACGGTGAAGATGAGCTTCTTGATGCTACCACCGTAGGCCGAGCCGTAGACGACGCCGATGCGGCGGTCGAAGTCCATCGCGACACACATGGTCGACGTGTGACCGAGCCTCGGGTCCACTCGAAGGCGCCCCTCGTAACGCGACGGATCCAGCTTATGATACGGAAGGGCGATGAGCGTGAAGTGGCGATCGCTGAAGCAGCTCACCGATGCGGTCGCGTCGGACCACGGGCGAAACATGTTGTCTGTGAACAGTGCGGAGAGCGCCTGGTCTCCGATGGTGTGAACGGGCAGCGCGTAGGCGGGGTCCGCGCCGACCAGCCTGTCGGTCACGTAGACGCGGTCGGTTCTCTCCAGCGTCGCCAGGCAGTCTTCGAGCACCATGTCGAAAGTCTCGGCGTCGAGCGGGATGTTGTTGGGCGCGTTCCAGTCGATGGTGTCTTCGCTCTCCGGGTTCCGGACGATGTAGGTGTCCTTCGGGCTCCGGCCGCTGGATTCGGGCGGCGTCCAGGTGGCGAGCGCGCCACACGCGGCGGGGATGGCCTCGCGGTGGGTCACGGCGTCCTTGATCATCTGGGCCCGTGGAGCGTTGTCGAACACGTCGCGGGCCGCGAGCACTATGGACAGTTTCTCCTGGAAGCTCATTTTGCGCCTCTCTGGTAATCGGGTGACCGGTGACTCGATAGCTCGCGTAGCCAGTAGCTCGTGGCCCGTAGGTCGCAGCTCGTGGCTCGTGGCCTGCGCCATCCGCAGGGCCCGCGCCGCACCCCGTCGCATGAACGCCGAAGCGTCCATGATATACGAACATCCCGCCGCGCGGGAAGAGCGAAGGCACGTCAACAATAGCGGAGCATATGGGCTTGACTGAACCCCGCTCGTACAACACAATGGGTCGAATCCCAATGACATAGTCAGGCAGCCACTGCTGACGCGAAGCTACATTCTCACCAGACCCCGGTTCCCCGGGGAAGGAGGTGCGCAGGATGAAGACTCGCATGAACGCTCTCAGGAGGCCCCAGGGCGCGCTCGTCGTGCTCGTCTGCCTCACCGCGGCCCTGCTGGCGTTGAGCTCGCCCGCTCTGGCCGTCAAGCGCGGCACGGAGTCGGTCAATTGCGGAGGCGCCGCGTCTCAGTCCGCCTCGTACAAGGCGCACGACACGATCGCCCAGTGCCCCATAGGGCCCGTCGGGACAGGCGGGGCCAAGAGAATCTACGACGGCTTCTGGCTGACGCTCCCGAGTATCAACGTGCCGGTCCAGGGCGCCGTCTTCGCCGTGCTCTCCGATGCCGGCACGCCGCTCGTCCGTTGGACCATCGGGTCGCTCGTGGGCCTGACGGGATTCAATATCTACCGCGCGACCGATGAGGAAGGTCCGTTCCAGCTCGTGAACGAGGCCGTCCTCAATCCCGAGTCCCCCGGCAGCTTCGAGGACACGACGACCTGGCCGCAGACCACGTTCTGGTACGAAGTGCGTGCCGTGTTCGCGGACGGGACTGAGGACATCGTCTACGGCTCGCCGGCCGAGATCAGGACGGGCGGGCGCCTGGCACTCACGCTCTATCCACTTCGACCGAACCCGACGTCCGGCTCGACATCGGTCAGCTTCGACATCCCGGATCACAGAGGGTATGTTCACCTTGTCATCTACAACGTCCGGGGCCAGCGCGTGCGCACGGTCGTGGACGGCCCGGTCGACCGCGGACGCCACGAGCGGAGCTGGGATGGCAACGACGACCGCGGACAGCAGGTGGCGTCAGGTGTCTACTTCGCCAGGCTCCTGGTCGATGGAAATGCAGACGACCAGAAGGTGATGGTCCTGCGCTAGTCGATGCACTCTGGCTCCAGGCTGAAGCGCCCGGCCCGACACCTTGGCCGTAGCACGGACACACACGGAGGTGTTCTATCGACCGCATCGTCCTTTCCTTCTGCATGCTGAGCCTGCTGCTCCTCATCGGGCAGGTCATACGGACGAAGGTCCGGTGGACGCAGAGGCTGCTCCTCCCCGCCTCCGTCATCGGCGGGCTCCTCGGGCTCATCGTCGTTCAGCTGGCGCAGCGCTACGCGCCGGGCTCGGAGTCGTTCGTTTCCGACGCGACGGCCGGCTGGAGCAAGCTCCCGAGCTTCCTCATTAACATCGTGTTCGCGACGCTGTTCCTGGGCGTAGCCATCCCGCCGCTCAAGAAGGTCTGGCGCATCGCCGGCCCGCAGCTCGCGTTCGGGCAGATAGTGGCGTGGGGACAGTACGCCGTCGGCATCGGCGTCACTCTGTTCGTGCTCGCGCGCATCTTCGACATACCGCCGATGTTCGGCGCAATCATCCCGATCGGATTCGAGGGCGGCCACGGCACGGCCGCGGGGCTCGCTCCCGTCTTCGCCGACAAAGGATGGGCCGAGGGCGCGGACTTAGCACTCGGCTCAGCAACGGTAGGCGTTGTCGCGGGCGTGATCGTGGGCATGGCTCTGGTCAACTGGGCCGCGCGCAAGCGCTACTGCAAGGGAGCGGCTGAGCAGCGCGACTCGCACGAGATCGCTGGAGACGGCATCGTCCCGGTGGACGAGCGTACGGAGGCCGGGAAACTCACGTTCCGCTCGGAATCGGTCGAGACGCTCGCGATGCACCTGGCCGTCGTCGCGGTCGCGATGCTCATCGGGTACATCCTCAAGAAGGGACTCACGGGGCTCGAAGGGCTGTGGCTGACCGACCCCAAGAATGCCATCCTCGGCAGCTTCCCCCTCTTCCCACTCGCGATGGTCGGAGGAGTGATACTCCAGAAGCTCTTCGACCGGTTCGACAGACGGCAGGTGCTGGACAGGCGGCTGATGCGCCGGCTCCAGGGGCTCTCGCTCGACTACCTGGTCGTCGCTGCGCTCGCCACACTCAAGATCGAGGCCATCATCACAAACATCGTCCCGTTCCTCGTCCTGATGCTGGTCGGCATCGCCTGGAACGTCTGGTGCGTGATGTTCCTCGCACGACGGATGCTGCCCGACTTCTGGTTCGAGCGCTCTATCGCCGAGTTCGGCCAGTCGACGGGTGTCACGGCCACGGGCATCCTGCTTCTGCGCGTCGCGGATCCGAAGTTCGAGACCAAGGCGCCGGACGCCTTCGGCTACAAGCAGCTCCTGCACGAGCCGTTCATGGGCGGCGGCCTGTGGACGAGCACGGTCGTGCCGCTGCTCTACATCTTCCGCGCGAATCCGTGGCCCATCTGGTTCGTCACGCTGGGCGCCATCGGCGTCTGGTTGTTCGTTAGATTCGTGGTATTCAGGAAGGCGTGGGCGCCGGAGCAGTAGCGAGCCGGCAGCACGCTGAGAGATCACTGGAGTCCATGGAATGGAGTGCACCTCAACAAGGAGGGAAGAGATGAGAGCGGTTCTTGTGCTCGCCGTCGCGGCGTTGCTGCTCGCCGCTGTATCCGCCTCGGGACAGGTCCCCGAGAAGATGAACTACCAGGTCATGCTGACGGACAACTCCGACCAGCCGCTGGCCGACCAGGCAGTGACCGTCGAGTTCCGTCTCTACAGCTCCGGCGTAGGCGGGACGCTCTACTGGACAGAAACGCACAACACGGCCACGAACTCGATCGGTGTCGTGTCCGTCGTCCTCGGCGAGACCACGCCTCTGCCCACCAACCCATTTGCCCTGCCTCTCTGGCTTGAGGTAGAGGTCGATAGCGAGGTGATGGCGCCCCGGCGGGAGCTCGTGTCAGCGCCGTACGCCCTCCGCTCCCACACCTCGGACTTCCTGGGAGATGAGGCGGCGAGCGAATATACCCTCGACGCCGATCTCAGCACGCCCGGCAGCATCAACAACCCCGCTAACCCCGTCGACTGGACGAAGCTCAAGAGCGTCCCGGCAGGATTCGCGGACGGCAGCGATGACGTCGGTGGCGCCGGTGACGGCCACTCGCTCGACGCCAGCGACGGCAGCCCGGTGGACGCCCTCTACGTGAACTCGGTAGGCAACGTCGGCATCGGCACGACGGCGCCCGCGAACAAGCTGACCGTCGGCGGCTCGAGCGCCGCGGCCTACGCGCAGTTCACGAGCAGCGGCACCGGCTACACCGCCAGCGACGGGTTTGAGATCGGGGTCAACGGCTCCGGCTACGCCTTCATCAATCAGCAGGAGGCACACTCGATAGCGTTCATGACGAACGGTACTCTCAAGGCCACGCTCACGTCCGATGGCATATTCGAGTTCGGGAGCAGCGTGTCAGACGGGACCGCGGAATTCTACGCATCGGGGGGTGCGAGTCCTTCCATCAAGCTGAAGACTAGTCCCGCTTACGGCGGAGAGATCGAGCTCTACGAGGAGAACGGAGCACGGTACGGATCCCTTGAGCCTGACGCCGACGGCACCGGTGGGTACTTCAGGATCTACGGCGGTGGCGGCGTGAACGGTTTCCTAGTGAACGGGAACTCGTCAGGCGGCAACCCATACGTCGGGATCCAAGGCACCGTTTCCTCGACCGACTTCAACACGAACGTGGCGGGCGACGGCGCGGTGGAGCTCCCCACGAGCGCCGTCTCGGCGATTGAGATTCTCGACGAGCCCGGCGTGGCCAGCACCAGCGCGACTACATCGATTGTCCTCTCGGGACCGGTCGAGACGCTGCTGTCACAGTCAATCACGGTCCCGGCCTCCGGGTACGTGCTCGCCATGGCCTCGGCCGAGGCCGATATCGAACACGGCGCCACCTACAGCGGCGCCCAGTTCGGCGTCTCCAACAGCAGCTCGAGCTTCCCCAGCGGTGCAAGGATCTATCACCGTGTGCCAGCCGGGGCGGCGGAAGGTACCTGGGAGCCCGGAGTATCCGTCCAGTGGCTCTTCGAGGTCACCGCGGGTACGCACACCTTCTATTTCCTCGGAGACCGGGTGGGAGGCACCTGGAGCGTCTGGGACAGAAGCCTGATGCTCGTCTACTTCCCGACCGCCTACGGCACCGTCTCGCGGACGGTCGCGGCCCCTCCGTCGAACCCGGAGCAGAGAACGGCCGAGCCGGGATATGCACTGACGGAAGCCGACGTCGCCGCAGAACGAGCGGAGTCCGAAGCCTTCAACAACGCGCGCATCGAGCGCGAGCTGGCGGAGATGGAGGCGAAGATCGCGGAGCTCAGAGCGAACATGGGTAACGGGAACAAGCAGTAACCCGCACACATGAGCCCACGAACAAGAGGAGGCCGGGGATCGCTCCCCGGCCTCCCGCGTTGGGAGCCAAGCCCGCGCGAGCTCAGTCCCCCTCAGACTGTGTGCTTCCTCCACGCGATTCCGTTCAATCGCGCAACCCTCTTGCCAGCGCAACCCTCACAACCTACGCGAGCTTCCGCACCATCTTCGTCCGCGCCGCCAGGAACCAGAGCACCATGATGGCATCGACGATGATGTGGATCCACCAGAAGATATGCAGTTCACCCATCTGGATGAACGTCCAGATCTGAGCCACTATACCCATGAAGAACCTGAGTATCGCCATGTTCATCACGAGCATGTTTCTCTCGGGGATCTTCGCGGCGATGAGGAACATGATCCCGAACACGATCATAACGGCGCCGAACGCGTGGACGTACGGGATGAATCCGGGCAGGAACTCGAGCCCGAATACGCCGGCGATCTCAGGCGTACCGATAAGCGCCGGGATACCACGGAACACGATCTCGATGATCCCGCCCGTGATCAGGGCCACTCGTGCCATTCTCCCCCTCCTTTCGCTCCCGCGCTGCGACACGCGGGGGCCAGTCGCGCGCGTCGCTCCCGCATCACTGCTGCGCCGGACGATCGCGCATCACCTGTGCGCGTCCGGATCGATGATGTACACCCTCTGCTCGGCATGGTCCTTCTGGAAGATCGACAGCTCGGCGAAGACAGCCGTGATGACGCCGATCCGGAAGATCCACCTGAATGGGTTCCGCTCTCTGAAGGCCGTCACGACCCTCCACCACCGTCTCAGGATGTTCTTGCGCGAGTAGAACGTACTGTTGACCCGCCGGAACGCATCGAACACTTGTTTCGGCGTGACGTGCTTCGGCCGTAGGACCAGATGGTCGCCCTCGTAGTGCGAGAGGTCCTCGTCGATGAGGCGTCCCTCCTCCACGACCTTCTTGTGGAACGGCGTCCCCGGAATCGGGATCGATATCGACAGCAGTATCGCGGACGGGTCGATCTCCTCGAGCCGCTCGGGCATCGACTCGTAGTACTCGGGCGTGTCCTCGTCCAGCGCCAGCATCATCCCGGTGAACGTGAGGATGCCGCGCTCCTTCATCTTCGCGAAGAGCTCCTGGTACTCCTCGACTCGGTTCTGCTTCTTGTGTACCGACAGGAGGCTGGGCTCGTTCAGGGACTCTAGCCCGATGAAGGCAGTTACGCCGCCGGCCTTCGCCAGCAGGTCGATGTACTCGTCGTCGTGCAGGCAGTCGAAACTGAACTGAGTCGCCAGACCCCAGAGCTTGATCTTCGCGATCTCCCGCAGCAGGTCCTTCGCGTACTCGACGTCGCCCCCGAGGTTGTTGTCGTAGAGCATCGCGAGCTTGCGCCGGTGGAAAGGCAGCTTCTCGGTCGCCGTGAGGTCCGCTATCACGTCCTCGATGGGACGCTTGCGGAAGGGCGCAGGCTGCACCATCAGCTGACAGAAGCTGCACGTGTACGGACACCCGCGTGTCGCCTCGGTGACCATCGGAGCCGTGTACTTCGATTCGACGAGGTCGTAGCGCGGCGGTGGTATCCCGTCCAGCGGCGGGGCGAATGGAGCGTCGTAGCGCGCCTTCTGCTTCCCTGCCACGAGGTCCTCAACAACCTGCGGCCAGATGCGCTCGGACTCCCCCACGACGATGGTGTCGAAGTGCGGTTGCACCATCTCGGGAAACGTCGATGTGTACTTGCCGCCCGCGACCACCGTCTTCCCGAGCTTCCTGAACCGCGCGGCGACGTCGTAGGCGTGCGGAGAGCAATAGTCCATGAAAGAGAGGGCGATGATGTCGGCGTCCGTATCGTAGTCGATGGGACGCACCATCTCGTGGTGCACGTCGACGTCGACGATGTCCGGCGTCTGGCCGGCCACGAGGATGCCCGAGAGCGGCGGCGTGGGCGACCGAGCGAAATAGGTCTCCTGATCGCCGAGATTCTGGAACAGCACGATGATCTGGAGCTTAGGCTTGCTCATGCGCCTACTCCTCCTCGCGGAGCTCGTCCGCGATCCTCCGCATTGCATTCTCGACGAGCTTGGGCGCGGCCCCGTCAAAGAAGGCCATGGCCTTCCCGCGCGTCCCGAGTATGAGATCGCGCTTCTCGGTCTCGATGGCACGGACGACGGCCTCGGCGACGTCCGCCGCCGCGGCGTACGGCCCCTCGGGTCGCCTGGCCCCGCCGACCTTGGTCTCGTTCTCGAATATGGCGCTCTCTGTGTAGTCCGGGTAGACCAGCATCACCCTGACACCCGACCCGGCAAGCTCCGCGCGCATGCTCTGACTCAGCGCGACGAGTGCAGCCTTGCTGGCGCCGTAGGCCCCAAGGTAGGGCACGCCGTGGATCGCGGCCACGGACGACACGTTGACGATGAGACCGTGTCCCTGTCGCTTCATGAACGGGAGGATCTCGAGCATCGCTTGCACTGGACCCAGGAAATTGACGTCCAGGAGCGCGCGGAAGTCCGCGACCGGCGTCTTCTCGACGCTGCCGTAGACGCAAATGCCCGCGTTGTTGATGAGCACGTCCACGGTGCCCAGCGATTCGACGCACGCGCCGATGAGGTGGCGCACCGACTCCCCGTCCGCGATATCGCACGCGACCGGCAGCGGCTTCCGGATGCCGGGCACCGCCGACGCGAGCTCCTCGGAGACCTGCTCGAGACGCTCGGTGCTGCGCGAGGAGATAGCCAGGATGGCGCCGCGGGCCGCGAGCGCGCGGGCGAGTTCGAGACCTATCCCGGAGGATGCCCCGGTCACGAGCACACGCTTGCCGTCGAGCTTCATGCCGAGCCTCCCCGGGACGATTGCTGGTCCTCGACGTGAGCGTACAGCCGTTCGATTAGCTCCTCATGGATCATCGTTATCCTGCCGCGTCTTGGCTTCAGCGTGGGCGTCAGCATACCGTTCTCGAGTGTGAACGCTTCCGGCAGGATGTCGAATCCCCTGACCTGTTCGTAGGACGGCGCGGTCTCGTTGACGCGGTCTATCTCACTGGAGATGAGTTCGCGAATCTCGTCCGTTTCGAGCAGCGCCGCATAATCCTCGAAAGCGATATCGTTGTCGCGTGCGTACTGCTCGACGACCTCGCTTTCAGGTACGATGAGCGCCACCAGGTACTTCCTGTTGTCGCCGCAGACCATCACCTGCGCGGCGTACTTGCTTCTGGCTATCTTCTCCTCGATGGGCCGCGGCGAGATATTCTTCCCGTAGGACGTAACGATGAGGTCCTTGAGCCGCCCGGTGATGGAGAGGTAACCGTCGGCGTCCAGTTTCCCCTGGTCGCCGCTGTGGAGCCACCCGTCGCTGTCGAGCGCCTCGGCGGTCTCTTCCGGTCGCCCGAGGTAGCCCCGCATCACGCCCGGCCCGCGGATGAGTATCTCGTCCGACTCCCCTATCTTCACCTCGACACCCTCGAGGGGCGTCCCGACGGTGCCGATCTTGATGCCCTCGACCGGGCTGCACGCGATGACCGGTGAGGCCTCCGTCATGCCGTACCCCTCGAACACGTTGAACCCGACGACGAAGAGTATCTTTGCGACCCGCTTGTCGAGCGAGGCCCCTCCCGAAACGATGATCCGCAACCGCCCTCCGCCCGCGTCCCTGAACTTCTTCGCCACGAGCCTGTCGTAGACGACGCACCTAAGCGCGAGCCACGGCGAGACCCGCTGCCCACGGTAGCGCCTGTTCGCGCGCTCGTTGAGATCCCGGATCGCGGTTCTCACAAGCGCCTGCTTGCGCTTCGAGCCCCCTTCTAT
>JAUWCJ010000148.1 GCA_030609365.1 Candidatus Eiseniibacteriota bacterium
ACTCACGACGGGAAGCCTCTCCACGAGAAAGCCCTCTTCGAATATCGCTGTCCTCCCCATCACGCGCCCGTACGGATCTATCAGCATCGACACCCCGCTGTTGGCGCTCCGCGCCACGCTGCGTCTGTTCTCGACGGCCCGCATCACAGCCATGGATGCGTGCTGGAACGGCATCGACGATCGTCCGTACCAGACATCATTGGTGACGTTGACCAGGAGCTCTGCGCCGCCGGCGACGAACCGCCGCGCCAGCCGCGGGAAGATCGACTCGTAGCAGATGAGCGCTGAGAAGGCGCCTTCCGTGTGCTCGAAGACCACGAGCTCCCTGCCGGGCCAGAAGTCCGCTTCCCCGAAGTCCACCTCCTTGAGAAACGGAATGACGGTCTCGAACGGTATCGCCTCACCGAACGGGACGAGCTTCATCTTGCTGTAGGCGGCCCTCGGAACCCCGTCAGTATCTATCAGGACGACACTGTTCAGTGGCCGTCCCGTCCCCTCCTCCGCATCTCCCGGAACGAGGTTCGGGCAGCCCGTCAGTATCGGCGTCTCCGCCTGGCGCGCGACGGCCGCGACGAGTGCCAGGTCATCAGGCTCGTAGAGCAGGTAGCTGGGCGCCGCGGTCTCGGGCCAGACGATCAAGTCAGGCTTCCGGTCCGCGGCCTGGAGCGACAGCCTGCCCAGCGTCTCGAAGCTCTCGCTTTTGTAGCGCGCGTCCCATTTGGTCTCAGCTGAGATGTTGGGCTGGATGACGGCGACCCGCATGCTCCGCCCGCTGCCCTCCCCACCCTGTCCACCCGCGGCCCCACTCAGTACGAGAGTCCCGTGCAGGACCGGCAGAAGCAGCACGACCGCGAGAGCGGTCGCAAGCGCACGCCGCCCCCTGCGCCCGGACACAACCTCCAGAACGAGCACGTTTGAGAGCGCGAGCCAGAGCGAGACGCCAAAGACGCCCGTGACTGAGGCGAACTGGATGGCTCTCGGTACGTTGACGGCCGCGTAGCCCAGCGCGCCCCACGTGAACCCCATGACGCCGAGCGACCGCAGCTGTTCAAACGCCACCCAGAGCACTGGCAGAACGACGAACCACGGGATCCGCGTCCTGTTACCGACGAACGACGCGGCCGCCGAGAAGAGTCCCCAGTAGAACGCCTGCAGGAGCACCGCCAGAAGGAGCGGCCCGCTCATCACGACCGGATTGTCCATCTGCTCCGATGAGAGAAGCGCCAGCCAGTACAGAAGCAGCAGGAAGAACGTGATCCCGGCAACGAAGCCCGGACGGAACCCGCTCCAGAACCCGCCCCGCCTCACGTTCTTGATGACGTGGAAGAGCGGAATCAGCGCGACGAACGCGGCAGGCACCAGATCGATCGGCGGGAACGCGAGGACGAGGCATGCCCCGCTCACGATGGCGAGCAGCAGTTCTCTGGACCGCGGTATTCCGTCGTGCGCTGTCATGACAGATCCTCTATGCCCCGAATTTCGCCAGCCGTCCCGCGTGCGCCAGCATGAGCGGCATCAGATCGACCGCGCGGAGGGTACCGAGCGACCCGTGCAGACATGCTGACTCGCCGAACGCCGCGACCTCGTCCACGCGAGCACTCGCGGCGCGCACGAGTACCGGCACCGGGTGCCAGCTATGCATCCCCATCGCCGCCGGTGTCGAATGGTCGCCCGTCACCATCAGCACGTCCGGATCCACACCCCGAACGCGTGCCACAACCTCGTCCAGCTCCTCGGTGGCCGCGACCTTCGCATCGAACGAGCCGTCCTCGCCGGTCGAGTCGGTCTTCTTGAAGTGAACGAAGATGAAATCGTAGTCCCGGTACGCCGCACGCAGAGCCTCCTCCACCTCGTCCGCCGTCTCCACCTTCGCCAGAACATCCATGCCGACGAGCCCCGCGACCCCGCGGTACATCGGGTACCCAGCCAGAGCCGCGGCCTTGATCCTGAATCGCTCGCCCACCGACGGTATCTCCTCAAGCGCCGCGATGCCCCGCATCGTGATGGCGTTGGCCGCCGGCTCGTTCTTGAGAAGCTCCCCGGCCGCGCCCAGGAAGGCGTTCAGCAGATCCGCGGTCTTCTCCTGCACACCATCCGTGATCTCGATCGGGAGCGGCGGCACACCCGTCGCCTGCGGGTCGGTGTCCTTCAGCCCTCCGGCTAGCCCTGCGCCTCTCAGCACGATGACCGCCCGGTGCTCCTTCACGGGCCGCACGAACACCTCGACCAGCGGCAGCTGGATCTGGTCCAGCCGGGCCGTCAGCTCCTCGCACTTCGCAGTCGGGATCCTCCCCGCGCGCCTGTCGGTGATGCGCCCCTCTGCGTCCACGGTCGCGAAATTCACACGAATCGCCACGTCGCCCTGCCTGAGGTCGAACCCGATCCCCAAAGCCTCGAGAACGCCCCGACCTATCTTGTAGCGCACCGGGTCGTAGCCGAAGAGCGCCATGTGCGCCGGGCCGCTGCCGGGCGTGATGCCGGGTGCGATCGGCACGTGCAGGCCACAGGAGGATTCCCGCGCCAGTGCATCGAGGTTGGGCGTCCGCGCGGTCTCGAGTTCGGTGAGCCCGGTCTCCGGATGCGGCAGGCCGCCGACGCCGTCCGCGACCAGGAGCACGATCTTCCCGCCCGATCCCGTTGCGACACTGTCAACCAGACTAGCCATGTTGTCGTGCATCTCGCCTCCGTCCATCTGTCAGGTCACGTCTGCCACGCGGCCAGGCTCCGCCCCACCACCGGACTCCGCCTTGCCACCGCCTTCTTCGTACCTGGATAGGAACGACCGCCGCCAGTCGCCGAAATCCCCTTCGACTATGGCGGCTCGCATCTCTTTCATCATTGTCACGTAGAACGTCAGACTGTGAAGCGATGCCAGCCGCGCGCCGAGCATTTCGTCAGCGGCAAACAGGTGTCTGATGTAGGCTCTGGAGAAGTTCTGGCACGCGTAGCAGGTGCACTCGGGGTCCATAGGACCGTGGTCGGTGGCACAGGTGGCGTTCTTGACAACCAGCTTGCCGCGCGACGTGAACACCGAGCCCTTCCGCGCATTGCGCGTGGGCATGACGCAGTCGAACATGTCGATGCCCTGGACGACGGAACCGATGATGTCCTCGGGGAAACCCTGCCCCATGAAGTAACGGGGCTTCGCCTCCGGAAGCTCCTCCACGGCGGCGTCGACCATGTCCCGCATGGCCCCCTTGGGCTCGCCGACCGCCAGCCCGCCGATGGCGTAGCCGGGGAAGTCCATCCCGGCCAGCGCCGCCGCGGACTCCCTCCGGAGATCCGCGTAGGTCGCCCCCTGTACGATCCCGAACAACGACTGCTCGCGCGGATCCTCGCGCCATGCGTCGAGAGCCCGCCGCGCCCACTTGAGCGTCAGCTCGTGCGAGCGGGCCGCGTAGCTTCTCTCCGCGGGGTATGCCACGCACTCGTCCAGGGCCATGATGATGTCGGCCCCTATGTCGCGCTGGATGGCGACGTTCTGTTCCGGAGACATGAAGTGGCGGGAGCCGTCGAGGTGGGATTGGAACTCCAGCCCCTCGTCGGTGATGCGGTTGAGACGCGCAAGGCTGAACACCTGGAAGCCGCCGCTGTCAGTCAGGACGGCGCGGTCCCATCCCATGAAGCGATGGATCCCGCCGGCCTCTCTGACAAGCTCGGTGCCAGGACGCAGGTACAGGTGGTACGCGTTGGACAGAATTATCCGTGCGCCGATCTCCTCGAGATCGGAAGGGGCAAGCGTCTTCACGGTCGCCTGAGTGCCAACCGGCATGAAGACTGGCGTCTCAACGACACCATGGGGCGTCACGAGTTCCCCGGCCCGCGCCTTCGTCTCCGGATCGACGGCAACGATTCGGAACTCAAGCAAGGCAACCTCCGGCTCTCCGTACGCCCGACAGGGCTCGCGTACTGTATCCGCGAGCACTGAGCCTGTCAAGCGGATTGACGGAGGTGCGCGTGTATGGGGGGAAAGGACCGCGTGTGCGCGGTTAGAACAGCAGCATCGCGTCGCCGTAGCTGTAGAACCGGTAGCGCTCTCTCACGGCCTCGGCGTAGGCGTCGAGGACCCGCTCTCGCCCGGCGAACGCGGATACCAGCATGAGGAGAGTCGACTTCGGCAGGTGGAAGTTCGTGAGAAGCACATCGACACACTTGAAACGGTAGGGCGACCGGATGAAGAGGTTCGTGGAACCGGACCCGGCCACAACCAGTCCGTCCTCCCCCGCAACGGACTCGAGAGTCCGGACGGACGTGGTCCCGACCGCGACCACTCTCCCGCCGCCACCACGAGCCGCGTTGATCGCGTCCGCGGCATCGGGCGGAAGCTCGAAGCGCTCGCTCTCCATCGGGTGGTCCGCCGGGTCATCGGCCGAGACCGGACGGAAGGTGCCTATCCCGACGTGGAGTGTGAGCGGCGCCGTTGCGACGCCTGCAGCGCCGAGCTCGGCCAGCAGCTCCCCGGTGAAGTGAAGCCCGGCTGTGGGCGCGGCCACCGCCCCCGGGACGCGGGCGTAGACCGTCTGATAGCGAACGCTGTCCTCGGCCTCGGGCTCCCGGTCGATGTAGGGCGGTAGCGGGATGGCCCCGAGTCTCTCGGCCGTCGCGGCGACATCTCCCGGAGCAGAGAGCGAGACCACGCGCTTCCCGTCAGGAAGGACCTCCAGGACGCGCGCCGTCAGCTGCCCGTCTCCGAAGGAGAGCTCTGCCCCCTTCCGAATCCTGGCGCCGGGGCGTACCAGAACCTCCCAGCGATGATCCCCGAGACTGCGAAGAAGGAACATCTCGGCCCGGCCGCCTCCGCTCCTGCGGCCCAGCAGGCGAGCCGGGATGACCTCACTCTCGTTGACAACGAGGACGTCACCGGACTCGAGGTACTCCCCTATGTCGCGAAACAGGCGGTGCTCCAGTGCACCT
>JAUWCJ010000160.1 GCA_030609365.1 Candidatus Eiseniibacteriota bacterium
TCGACGAGTACAACGCCGCCCATCCGGGTGTGCGGGTCAAGTTCCAGGCTATGCCCGCGAACACCGACACGCAGCACGACGCCTACGTGACCTACCTGTCCGCGCGCGAGTCGAGCATCGACCTCTACAGCCTCGACGTGATCTGGACCGCGGAGTTCGCGCGCGCCGGGTGGATCGTGGCGCTGCCCGAGGACTACGTCCGAACCGACGAGTTCCTCGATGGACCGCTCGAGAGCGTGACTTACGAGGGCACGCTATACGCGGTGCCGTGGTTCACCGATGCCGGTGTGCTCTACTATCGCAAGGACCTCCTCAAGCAGGCGGGAGTCCCGGTGCCCGAAACGTGGACGGACTTCCGCCGCGCCTGCAGAGAGATAGCCGAACCCGCGGGAATGGACGGCTTCGTCTGGCAGGGCGCCCGGTACGAGGGACTCGTGTGTGACTTCCTCGAGTTCCTGTGGAGCGTGGGCGGCACGCTCGACGAGGCGATGGTGATCGAGAGGCCCGCGAAAGCGGAGCGAGACGTGACCGAGACCCTCGGGCTGATGCTCAGCTTCATCGAGAGCGGGATCTCCCCCGACGGCGTGCTGACGTACAAGGAGGAAGACTCTCGACGGCTCTTCACGGAGGGACAGTCGCTCTTCCTCCGGAACTGGCCGTACGTCTGGAGCATGGCGGAGGGCGAGGGCTCGAAGATCAGGGGCTTAACCGGTATCGCGCCCCTGCCTCACGTGGAGGGGCAGACGAGCTACTCGACGATCGGCGGCTGGAACATCGCGCTGTCGACGTACAGCGAGCATCCCGACGAGGCGCTGGACTTCCTGCGCTTCATCGCTGGTGAGAGGTCGATGAAGAAACGTGCGATCGAAGGGGGCTACCTGCCCACGCTGACGAGCACCTACGAGGACGCCGACGTCCTTGCAGCGAATCCTCACTTCGCGAGCTTCTCCGAGGTCTTCAAGAACACGCGCAACAGGCCCAGGTCTCCCCACTACCCGCGCATGTCGGACATCATTCAGGAGAACGTCCACCGGGCCCTCACGTACGAGATCGAGCCCGGTGTGGCCGCCGCTGACATGGTGAGGGAACTCGCGGAGATCATGGTAGAGTAGGAAACGACCGAGAGAGACGACACCCGATGAACGCAAGGCAGAGAGCACGTCTCGCATTCTGGCTTCTTGCGCCCGCGCTCACCTTCGTGGTGGTCCTGGGCGCGTTCCCCGTGCTCAGCCAGTTCGCGTTGAGCTTCACTAAGTTCAACCTGAAGTTCGCGGACGAGCGTGGGTTCGCGGGGCTCTCGAACTTCGCGCAGCTCGTCAGGGACGGGGTCTTCTGGCAGGACCTGGGACACACCGCGTACTTCACGGTAGTCTCCGTCGGACTTGAGCTGGTCCTCGGACTCGCGGCGGCGCTGGTCCTCAACAGAGTGCTCAGGGGCCGGACGGCGATGAACTCGTCGCTCATGGTGCCATGGGCGCTCCCCACCGTCGTTGCGGCGACCATGTGGTCGCTGCTTCTGAACGACCGGATCGGACTCGTCAACTCCGTCCTCGAGCGATTGGGCCTGATGGGAGAACCCATCGTCTGGCTCGGGCCCAGGCTTGCGATGACGTCGGTCATTCTCGCCGACGTGTGGAAGACTACGCCCTTCGTCGCCATCATTCTGCTGGCGGGCTTGAAATCGATCCCCAACCAGTACTACGAGGCCGCCGCGCTGGACGGGGCCGGACGCTGGGCCGTGTTTCGCTCCATCACGCTTCCGCTCCTCAAGCCCTTCATCGCCATCGCGGTGCTGTTCAGAACGATGGACGCCTTCCGCATCTTCGACCTGATCTGGGTGCTGACGGGCGGAGCGTCGCGCACTGAAACCCTCTCCATCTACATCTACAAGGTCCTGTTCAGGTACGGGGACCTCGGCTACGGCTCGACGATGACGGTGGCGCTCTTCGCCATCGTGTTCGTACTGAGCCTCGGGCTCATCCAGTTCATGCGGATATCAGGGGAGACGCGGTGAGACGATTCAGGGGAAAGAAACTGTGGCTGTGGGTCGCGAGGGGGCTGCTCGTGGTCGCGTGCCTGTTCCCCCTCTACTGGATCCTGAACGTAGCGCTGTCGTCACCCAACGCGCTGTACAAGAAGCCGCTCGACTACTTCCCAAACCCGGCCGTGTCCGAGAACTTCCGGGCGGTCTTCGAGGTCAACCAGTTCCCTCGGAACATCGCGAACAGCTTCGTCGTGGCGTCCCTCACGACGCTCCTCACGCTCGCGCTCGGCGCTCCAGCGGCCTACGCGCTGGCCCGCCTGAAGGTCAGGCGCAAGAATCTGATACTGGCGCTCTTCCTGGGGATAGCCATCTTCCCGGCGATCGGCATGATAGGACCGCTCTACCTCGGCATGGCAAGGCTCGGGCTCATCAACCGTTACCCGGCTCTCATCCTCCCCTACACGTTGCTGTCCCTGCCGCTGGCCGTCTGGATCCTCACGCACTTCTTCTCGACGCTCCCGACGAGCCTGGAGGACGCGGCCATGGTGGACGGGTGCACGCCGGCTCGGGCGTTCTTCCAGATCATACTGCCGCTCGCAGCGCCCGGTGTGTTCACGGCAGCGGTGCTGATCTTCATATTCGCGTGGAACGAGTTCCTCTTCGCGCTGATACTCACGTCCACTCCGGAGTCGCGAACGGTCCCGGTCGCGCTGGCGCTCTTCGCGGGGCTGCACGAGCTGCCGTGGGCAACCATCGCGGCCGCCACGGTCGTGAGCGTACTGCCGGTTCTCGCGCTTGTCGCGCTCTTCCAGAAGAGGATCGTGGAGGGGTTGACGAGCGGCGTGGAGCGGTAGCCTATTCCGTCCAGTCCGGTCGCTTTTCGGAAGGCAGTCTGACGACCTCGAAGAGTGTCGCGATGTACTCGCCGTCGGGCCCCGCGTGGTTGGGGTTGATGTACTCCCAGACGACGGCCCCCTCTGAAGTCACCTCGAACGCCCTGCCGTTGTCCGATTCGGTGATGAGCGTGTTGCCGTTCGGAAGCCTCTGATTGGACCCGCACGTCTCGCTGTAGAAGGGACGCGCAGGCGTGCCCCTGTAGCTCCACGCGACGGCCTGTGAGAACGGGTCGAGTTCCAGGACCTCGGAGGTCTCCGTCCCGGCCTTGTTGTCGAAAACGAGCATCCTGCCGTCGGGCAGTACCGTCGGCTGGTGCTGCTGCCTCCACATCCCGGTGAGGACCCAGACGACCGTCTCCGTGTCGGGATCGACGACCGCTATCGTGTCGAGCATCAGGACGGAAATGAGAAGGTTGCCGCCGCGGAACGCGGGTGACTTCCCCGCGAGCCTGCCGTCCAGGAGCTCGAGCGTGTTGGTGTGGAAGATGTCGCCCCCCCAGTCCATCCCGACCAGCATGGACGCGAACGACGACCGCTCGAACGCCTCGAGAAGCGAGAATCGCCGGACGACGTTCCCGTCCGCGTCGAGGTAGGCGACGAAGTCCTCGAGCACCGGATGCTTCCTGCTGATGCGCGGCACGAGCCTCGCCTCGCGGTCGAGAACGCAGAAGCCTCCGTCCGGTGTCCGCTCCAGGTCGTGGTGGTATCCGCCTTCCCTCGCCCAGATGAGCTCCGAGTCTCTGCCCAGCCTGACGATACCCAGCCCCTCGTAGATGGCGACGATGCCGCCGTCGTCCAGCAGGAGGACGCGCCGCCAGTATTCGTCTCCTGTGATGTCGGGGGAAACCTCACGGCCCGGCCACGCCGTCCGGAAGTCGAGCTGCCACTCGTGGACGACGCTTCCGTCCATGTCCATGAGAGCGGCCCACGGCCGATGGCCGGACACGACCAGATTGAGTCCGGACGCCGTGCGGGCGGCGGCGTGCACGGTCACGCCTGACCGCTCCCCCACGGGCGCGGAACCGGTGAGGTAACCGATCGATTCGAGCCGCGACATCTCCTCCTGCTGCTCCTCCGTGAGCTCGTCCCCCACCGGCCGGGACCGCGAGCGGTTCCAGCGGCCCGTCGCGGGGACGGCGGCATCGCGGGCGTCGGGGGCGTCGCCACGGAGAGTCGAGAGGACCGTCCGCGCCAGAGCGTAGGGAAAGCGCTGGGTCCGCTCGGCGAGCATGCCGTAGGCGCAGCCAGCCACGAACACGGCGGCCACGAGGACAAGTCGGATGATGTTTCGATTGCGGGCCACGCGAACCTCGACTTCCCCGTAGAAGTGGTGCGACTACGCTCCTCCTGAGTCTAGCACGGGGCGCTCCGCGTTTCAAAGTTGACGCGACCGGCGCCAGGGGGTACGATTCACAGTTGTGGTGCTCATACGCCGGGACCCC
>JAUWCJ010000070.1 GCA_030609365.1 Candidatus Eiseniibacteriota bacterium
GGAAGCTGCCGGCCTTGGGACTCGCCGGAGTCATTTCTCTGGCTGCGGCGACCCTGGTTCTCTACGGACTGGGTCTCCTGGTCAGCGGCGGTCTGGACGCCGTGGACAGGGGGCTGTTGGCGGGCGCTCGCGACCGCGTTCGCACGCGGCTTCGGAAGCGAAACTAGAGAGACGATAGGGAGCTGAGTTGACGACGCACGCCCCACATGTGACCCACATACCGCCACCCAGCATGGTCGTGGCGCGCGGCTCGCTGGCCGGCATAATGGTGGTGCTGGTGCTTCTCGGCCGCGTCGAGGAGACACTGCCGCAGATGTACGTGTCGCTTGGCGTCCTGCTCGGTCTCTATCTCCTTGCTCGAGGGGCGTCCATTCTCGATTCGGTTATCGCCTACGCGACTTCGCCGCTCCTGCGCGTCAGGTGGCTCTTCCTGCTCTGGGCCGGCGCGTCGATGCTCTGGTCTCCCCACTACAGCCCGACGGCCCTGAGCCATCTCATCACGCTTCTGGAGATACACCTGCTCGGGTTGGTCCTTTACGACGCCACCCGCAGCCTCGGGCAGCTGCGGTGGATGCTGCTCACTCTCGTTGTCACCGTCGTCCTCAGCACGGCGCAGACGCTCTGGACTGGGCTCTCGGCCGACGTGATGCGCCTGAGCGGCGTCTACGGCAATCCGAACGTCTTCGCCGTCACGTCCCTGCTCGCTTTCGCCGCGATCCTCTCCGGCGTGAACCTCGGTCGAGGGATCTGGGGGAAGATTCTCTCCTATGCCGCCATCCTTATCATCGGCGGGGGAGTGGTCGCGTCTACGTCTCGGAAAGGTGTTCTTGGCATGCCGCTCATGTGCGTCCTGACGATGGTAGTGCCGTCTACCCGGAGACGCGGAGCGATCGCGGCAGTGCTTCTCGTGGCGTCTCTCGTCATAGTCAACGCGACGGGCGGGGCGCTTCAGCGCTTCTGGGGTTTCTGCGTCGAGCGAACGGTGGCGGTGGGCAACTGGCTCTCCGCGGTTGGCAGCGTCGACGGCAGCCTGGTAGACAGGGGCAGGCTGCTTGCGAAGGGAGCGGCCCTGATCGTGCAGTCGCCGTTCATCGGGCACGGGCTGGACTCGTTCTACTGGATCTCGGGTGAGGCGCTGTACACGCACAGCAACTATCTCGAACTCAGCGTGGCGCTGGGACTCATCGGCGCGCTGCTGTACTACGGTCTTCACGCCCAGCTCGTCCGGAAGTCACTCGGCCGCGCGATCCGCCGGCTGCCCAGCGCGCGCTTCACGTTCTTCCTGATCTTCCTGATGGTCTTCCTGGACATCGCAATGGTCTCATACCGCATGAAGCTGCCGACCCTGCTGATGATCGCCTGCGCGGGATGGCTGGAAGGGGTTCACGAGCATGAGTGAGTTGCGACGATTACTAACCGCACGCGTCATTGACCCGATCTACTGGACCGGGCTCAAGCGGTACGACTTCACCACCAGGCTCGCGGGGTTGCGCGCCAGGCAGTGGGACAGCCCCGGCGCGTTCGCGGAACGACAGGGGCGTCGTCTTGCACGGGTCCTGAAGCACGCGACGGCGAACGTGGACTTCTTCGCTGAGCGCGCCGGCGACGTGGCGACCGCTGACATCGAACAGGATCCGCGGGGCGCGCTCAAGCGGTTCCGGGTTCTGGAGAAGAGCGAACTGGAGGGCTACCTGGCCTCGGTGACGCCCGAGCCTGAGCGCAGAGCGTTCGTGAGCTCCTCCGGTGGCTCCACCGGGGAGCCCGTGAGGTTCTATCTGGACGCCGCGAGTGACAGCATCGGCCTGGCGTCCACGCAACTCCTGTACGAGTGGGCAGGGATACACCGAGGAGACAGACGCGTGATGCTCTGGGGCGCGCGACGGGAGGTGTCTGCCCGCGCGTCAGTGGCCAGGCGGCAGCTGGACCGCGTCCTGAGAAACCTCACGGTGCTGGACGCCTGCGACCTTGGCCCGGATGCGATGCAATCGTACGCCCGCGCCATCCGCCGGCTGCGGCCGGCGTGCGTCGAGGGATACGCGGAGGTGCTCTTCGTCTTCGCGGAGTTCCTCGAGCGGGAAGGAATGACCGTCCCCCGGCCGCGCGCCGTGATATCGAGTACGAGCACGCTCATGCCCCACATGAGAGAGAAGATCCAGGACGTCTTCGGAGCTCCCGTGTTCGACCGGTACGGAAGCCGCGAGGTAGCGGCGCTCGCCGCCGAGTGCGACCATCACGCGGGGCTCCACGTGCTAGGGGAGACCGCTGTTGTCGAGGTCGTCGACGACACGGGAATGGACGTCGCGGTCGGGTGCGAGGGAGACGTTCTCGTCACGACGCTCGCCAATTTCACGATGCCGCTGATCAGGTATCGGATCGGAGACCGTGCGGTCCTGGGTTCCGAACTCTGCAGCTGCGGCCGGCCCTATCCTCTTCTCTCCGCGATAACCGGGCGAACGTGTTCGTGTCTGAGCAGGCCCGACGGCGGGATCGTGTCGATGTCCGTCGTGGGTCACATCATAGGTGTCGAGTGCAACAACGGGGCGATCAAGATCTTCCAGGTCGTCCAAGAATCCTTGGACGACATCGTGGTTCGGGTCGTGCCGCATCCGGGAATGCACGGGCGCGTTCTGGAGCGGACGGGCCAGATTGCCTCCAGGTTCAGGGACGTCATGGGCAGCGACTGCCGCGTTCGGTTCGTTGAGGAGGAACGGATCGAAGCCGCTCCGTCGGGCAAGCACATGTATGTGGTCTCACACGTGGAAGGGGAGACGGCGTGAGCGCCATCCGAGTTCTCTACTTCATCCATACGCTCGGTCAGGGCGGCGCGCAGCGGCAGCTCGTGACGTTGGTCAACGCCCTCGACCGGTCCGTCGTCAGTCCCGAGGTGGCCTACTACTACGACCTCAGTCTCGTGCGTCCCGAGCTCGAGAGTACCGGAACGCCGGTTCACTCTCTCGGCCGCCGCGGCGCGAAGAACCCGCTCGTCCTCACTCGGCTCGCTGCTCTCATCCGGCGGAGCGACTTCGACCTGATCCACTGCTATCTCAACACGCCAAGCGTGCTGGCGCGCATCGCCGTCGGAAGACGCAAGCGTCCGAGGGTGATTACCTCGGAAAGAAACGTCGACCTTGGAAGAAGGAAGGGAGGCGCCGCTCTCGAGAAGCTGCTGTGCTCACGCGCCGACGCAATGGTTGTGAACGCGTCTGCCATCAAGCGCCACGTCGAGCAGGTCGTTCCGGGGTGGAGGGGGCGCATCCACTTTGTCCCGAACGGCGTCGCCTGGTCCGAGCCGTCCACTTCGCTCCTTAGGCGCGCCCGCGAGTTCAGGGAACGCCACGTCCGTGCTTCCAATGGACTGCTTCTGGCTTCTGTCGGCAGGCTCTCCGTCCAGAAGCACCCGCTCCTGCTGCTGGACGCGCTTTCCAGGCAGCCGGAGTCGGTCAGGTCCAGGTTGAACGTGGTGTGGGTCGGGGCGTTTCGGGACCCGGAGCTTCGCTCCCTCGTGCTGGCTCGTTCACGGGAGCTCGGTCTGGACGAGCGGTTCCATCTGTTGCCCGAGACGAACGACGTACGGTCCGTCTATCTCGCGGCCGACGCGGTCGCCCTCACCTCCCTCTGGGAAGGCTTCCCCAATTCAGTACTGGAGTCGCTCGCACACGGCACGCCCGTTGTCTCGACGGACGTCGGCGACGCAAGTGAAGTGGTAATCAATGGTCGGACCGGGTGGCTGGTCCCGCCCGATGACCCGTCGGCGCTGACCTCGGCAATTGAGGAATTGGCGACATCTCCCGCAGAGCAGCTCGCAGAAATGGGTCGCGCGGGGGCTGAGCTCGTGTTGAGGGAGTTCTCGGCCGAGAAGCTGGCCCGGCGATCGCTCGAGGTCTACCACCAGGTGTTGGGGCGGTCGTAGGGGCGCCGCCGCTACGCGGCCGTTGCCAAGGCCTCAACCTCCTGTTTGAGGACCACTCCAGGGTCAATGTTCATACTCATATCACTACTCGTTCTCTGCAACAGACTGGAGCAGGCTCCGTGTCTCACTCATGTCGGCAGAGAGGGCTTGCTACCCTCCTCCTGGAAGGAGTAGTCACGGTCGCTCCGTGGGCGCTCACCGGAACTCCCTTGAGTTGAGACGAACAGCTCGAAGCGCCACTGGGGAAGCCCTATGCCGCGCGCGATCTTCTCCAAGCCATCAGAGAGGTGCTGGAGTCCCGAGGTGAAGCTGAGGACAGCTGAGCGTTTCCCATACCGAGGCTGAACTGCAATCGGGGGTGACGGGACGAGGCCTCATGGGAGTTGGGTACCTCCCTACTCCTTCCTCCAATACCTGCCGGTCCAGTCCACTTCCTGGATCTCCGATTGGATCTGGTGCTGTGCCCTGTAGTCGTCCACTGCCCTGCGACATCCAGGCAACGCGTAGTCGTCGATAATGCAGAACCCTCCCTGAGACAGCTTCGGATACAGGTTGCTCAGGGCGTCCATAGTGGAACCATACATGTCTCCATCGAGGCGCAGAACAGCCAGCTTGTCGATTTGAGCGCTAGGAAGTGTGTCTTCGAACCACCCTGCCAGAAACACCACCTTATCATCAAGGAGACCGTACTTCTCGAAGTTGCTCCGGACCTCAGCTTGAGAAACCGCCAAGTAGGGATTGATGTGGAACATGCTATCCTTGTCCGCAGGCCACTTCTCGGAATCTGGCTCCGGCAGCCCCTCAAATGAATCTGCGACAAAGACTCTGCGATCTTCGATGCCGTATGCGGCAAGTATGGCGCGCATCAAGATACATGCGCCTCCTCGCCAGACTCCGGTTTCGATCAGGTCTCCTTCCACCCGGTCCTTGATCACAGTCTCGATGCAGGACTGCAGACTGTCGAGACGCCTAAGCCCTATCATCGTATGAGCGTAGCCTGGCCATACCTTTCCGTCGATTCGTTCAGCTGCCGCCAATTCTCTGTGTTGCACAAGCTCGAGCTCCCTGCTTCTCAGGAGCTTTGAGACAGCTGTGATCAGAAAGCGCTTGGCGGGAGATCGCCTGTAGTTCGCGCTCTCGATTGGGCTTGGGGGTTCCTGCCACAGAGTGAAAGACAGAGTGCGCTTCATTAGATCGAGGTACAGTTCCTCGGGTGTACTCCTCATGTCACATTCTCCTGTTTCTTGAGTCACCTCGGACCGCGTATCAGCCGCGAGCCCCTCTCTGTCAGGACTTCCTTCGCTTCAGCGATTGAATGAGCCACCTCGATGTCCCTGCTGTCCTGTCTTCTGCCCCCGAATCTCTGGGTTGCCAGTCTCGACACTGCGGAATACGTTTCACCATCACAGCGGTCTGCGTTCTCCGGCACCGGCCTCGCGCAGGCGCTTGTCGCAGCGGGATTCCAGTCTCTTCCACTCGTTCAATGTGCGCTCCCCAGGGAGGTCTTCGAGCTCGAACCGTCAGTCAGCCAACGGTTCCCCGGATCGGGGGCAGCCACCCTGTGATCATTCCGTGAGCCTCCAGATGATGAACGCGGCGGTCCTCCCGCCGAGGGAGAACGGGGGAGAGCGATACACCTCGCTCCTCCTCCTCAGGAAGATGCCGTCGCTCTCCATCCCATACTGATGGCTCCGGTACTTGAAGCTGAACGAATCGTAGCGTCCCTCCGCGACTCCGCGCAGCGTCGAGATGGGCTGTGCCAGATAACGTACGCCGAGCGATCTCAGATAGGGGACCAGTTGCTTGTCACGAAGTACCTCCTGGAAGCCGGGGCCGTTGACGAGGCCGTCAAGGTTTGACGACGTCGCGCTCACTGAAAAAGCCGAACGTCCCGGCATCCTTCATCGCGAACAGATCCTCGTTCGCCGTCTCCCTCCGGGCCCACAGGGCTGCCTCGTACGCGGCCGCGTGCCACCCATGATCGAGCGGCAGCGAGCGGCGTCTGTGAGCGTTCGCGGCCCCGAGGCCGATGGCAACGACGATCACTGCTCAGTAGAGGGCGCTCCTCACTCTTGGTCGACGCGACCAGAGTTGCACGTGTAGCGCGTGGCTGCCCACGGCGAGAGACACGAAGAGCATGGATGGTACGAAGTGCCAGTAGAATACGGCCCATTTCATGAACACAAGCACGTAGCAGAAGTGCAGGACCACCCCTGCGGCCAGAATCGCCATGGCGTCGTCGTGCGGGTGGGCGTGCGGTCTTCGCATGAGTCGGCCCTTCCACGCAAACCAGGCGACGTAGTAGAGCGAGATCGAGACGCAGGCGAGTACCACGGCTGCCATTGGGTGACCGAGTCCCCTGATGGCGTCGAACGAGATGGAAGGAACGGGGAAGCTCGACTTCAGGACACCGCTGATGGGCATTACGCGACCGAACTCAAGCTGGTTGAACACAAGGTACGGTGACACAACGGCGGTCGCTCCGAGCGCCATCCCTCCTAGTCCGACGAGCGCGCGCCATCGGCTCTCCGGACGCCGGATCGCTGTCAGAAGGGCGAAGCTGAGGGCCGCCGCCCCCACAAACACCGTGTCCAGACGCGACAGCATCACAAGTCCCATGAGGAGGCCGAAGACGAGCGACTGTTTGAAAGCGAACTCCCTGAGGACCTGCGTCCTCGACCCGTACCTCAGCAGAGCGGTGAGCGTGAGAACCAGCAGTGCGGACTCCATGCCGTTGGCGGCGCGCTCGACCACGAGGAACACGAAGATGACGGCAGTGGCCCACGTGAAGCTGCTCGGGCGCCCCCGGGGGCCAAGCGCCAGCACCATGCACGAGGCACAGGCCAGCATGGCGATTTGAAGCACGAGGATCAGACGGAACATGGTCTCGGGCGAGCTGTCGCGGACCGAGAACAAGCCGGTCAGGACGCAGAGCCACAGGGGCTGGAAGCCGTTGGTCGGCGTGGTGCCGTCGAAGGTAAGTCCCTTGTGTGCGGCGAGGTTCTCCGCGATGTTGAGGTAGTAGGATGCGTCGTCGGGTACAATGTTGATCAGGCTCCTGATGTCCGCACGCAGAACGAACAGAGCCAGATAGCAGAACGCGGCGGCCACCAGGCCACGGAGTAGCCACGTCGCTGGTGACCTGCCAGGCTCCGGGCGGCGAACCACGGGTTTCCCCGTCGTGTCTCCCGAGCTTCTTGATACCCGGCCGAACGAGTTGTGGAACTGAGACATCACGAAGCTCTTGGTGCTGGTCAAGTGCGAAGTGAACCTGCTGTTGTCCTCGACGTCTTCAGTCGGTACACGGTCGGGTGGATGGTGGCCTACGGGAGTCGGCGGCTCCAGTTAGCCGGCAAGCCATGAAAGCGCATCTTCCTCGGTCCTGAATAGCTGAGTTACCCAGGGGGTGTCCCCTCCGGAAAGCGCATACATTCGAGCGAGTCCTCGAGCCAAAGTCCCCGTCGCCAGAATCGCGACTTTGACATCGGGGTTTCGCACAGACTGGTCGTGGTCCATTCGCGCTACGCATCTAACCGTTTCTGCGCTGAAAGAAGAGCCCTCTGCCAATCCGAAATCGGCAATCTCATAGCGGATGGATGTGAAACGAGGATCATCGTAGAGTTCGAAGTTGCTCCGCAGGAGATCGTCATCCGTCACAATTCCACTGAACACTGAGCGAACACCCTTTGTTTCCCAGCGTATCTCGTACGGCATCGTCCCGAACCCTCATCTCTTTCGGTTGCCGCCTAACTCGTGATAGACGGCGGCGTAGCTGGCGGCTGCGCCCTCGAGGCTGAAGAAGCGCCGGATCCGCGCGCGCGCGGCCTTCCCACGGTTGGTCCTCTCTTCCTGCTCTTCTGACAGCAGACGCGACAGGGAACTCGCGAGAGCCTCCGGATCGCATGTCGGGACCAGGAACCCGGTGTCTCCGAGAACTACTGCGGAGTCACCGGTGTCCGTCGCGACGCACGGCACGCCGCTCGCCATTGCCTCACCGATCGCCAGCGGCATGGCCTCGCTCTTGGACGGTGACGCCGCCACGTCCAGGGACGCGAGCAGGCGGGCGACGTCGCTCCTGCCGCCAAGCAGGTGAACCCGACTCTCGAGGCCGGCGGCTCTGACCTCTTCGGCCAGAGGCTTGCTGTCCCAGGTCACGCCGCGGCCGCACAGCACGAAGTGCACGTCGGGGTTTGTCGAACCGACGATCGCGGCGGCCCGAAGCATGTTCGCGTGGTCCTTGAGCGGGTGGTAGCGTGCGACCATGCCGACCAGCGGGGTGGTGGACGCGAGGCCCAGTTCGGTGCGGACAGAGCCTCTCGCGCTCGGATCCGGCTTGAAGGTCGTCACGTCGAAGCCGTTCCGAATCACCACCAGCCGCGTCTGGTCGTAGCCCATTCTTGCGTGAGCCGTCCTCGTGGCCTCAGAACAGCACACGATTCGTTGAGGCAGGACGCTGGACAGATGAGCACACAGCCGGACCACACGGCGCGTCGTAGGCTTCGTAGTGCCGCTGAGGGTCGTATGGTGAAGCCCCCAGGCGACCGGTATGCGCCCTGCCATCTTCGCGGCGACACCTCCGGCGAGGTCGGCGTGGTACATCCACGTTTGGATGACGTGCGGGTTGCTTCTTCGTACCTCTCTCAGTAGAGGCGCGATCCCGAACGGGTTCGGTCTCGAACGGGAAAACCCCAGCTCGCGGACCGGCACTCCCAGCTCCCGGATCATCGCCCCCATCGGTTCACTGTCGCTGAGCGACAGAACCTCCGACTTGAACCCGTGCTTCGGCAGAACGCTCAGCAGCCGGTAGAGCATCCATTCGGCGCCGCCGGTGAGAAGCCCGCTCACCAGATGGAGGAGTCGCTTTGGACGTTGGTCCGCGTTCATCGCACCCCCACGGCTGATCGTGTAGCGAGGTAGCTCCAGACGGTAGGATGGTAGCGAAGCTGCGACGGGAGCTCGCGCCTCTCGACCTCCGGCAGCGGCTCGCCGCTGAGCGCTCGTGCAACCGCTTCGCGCAGGAGCGGGAGACCGGCCGCGAGGTGGAGGTAGGGGTATGTTGCGAAGGTGTCCTCGTCCGTCACATCGAAGGTCGCCTGTCCTATGACTCTGCCGGTGTCTATTCCCTCATCCACAACGTGCACCGTTGTGCCCACCAGGTCGTTGTTGCCGTCGGCGAGCGCCCAGTAGCCTCCGTGGACGCCCCGGTAGAGAGGCGTGATACCGGCGTGCATGTTCATGAAGACCGCGTCCACGCACGCGAGGGTCTTTCGCCCGATGATGCGCGTGCCGTTCACGACCACGACCGAGGGATCGATTTCTCTCATCAGGCCGCGTGCTGCCTCCGAGTTGATGGAGCGCACGTGGTGCGGCACCACCTTCGGAGGGGAGAGGTCGAGCGAGTGTTCCCGCACTATCGCGGCGATCCGCCGGCGCGCCCTGCGTCTGAGCACAGGGGCGACGGCCATGACGAATACGGCCTGACCGAGCGCTTCCCATATCCCCAGTCTCCGCGCCCGTCGCGACAGCATGCGCAGCCGGGAGGGAGGATCCTCCAGGATCACGTGCACGTCGGGCAGGTTCTTCAGGAGCGCATTCAGAACGATGCGCGTTGAATCTCCATCCCGAGCGACCAGGAGCGTCGTTCCGGCTCCCAATGTGTTCTCCTTGCGTGTGCCTGATTGCCGATCTCGGCAGCCGCCTCCGCCATCGTCAGGGAACGCATCCCGTACCTTTCGCTGCAGTCCCGGAACGCCTCAAGCACGCTTCTCAGCATGCGGATGTTGTCCTTGGTGTTCACCCCGAAGTTATGCGGATGCCACCAGAGGTGCAGGAGTTCCTTTTTCGAGGCGGCGTGCTCGATGGCGTCCCTCAGTCGGCGTACCTGGAGTCTGGCCATTGGGCTCCAGCTCCGGCGGCAGGGCCTGACGAAGAAGCTCCCGGGGATGTTGCACAGGTCGGAATCCTCCGCCACGTCCTCCCATCTGGTCGTGTGGCGTCCGCGCAGGTCAACTAAGGAATCGGCGAAGCGCACCGCGCGATCGAGCTGTCTGCGCCACCCCGCGTGGGCCGCGGCGACGGCCTCCGGGTGATTGCCTCTGTAGCACAGGAACCCGTTCTTCAGGAGGATCTCGTGGTACGCCTCGTTGATCTGGTTCCGCGGCAGCGCGATGGAGCGCAGCCTGAATCCTCTTCTGCCCGCGATGAGAGTCGCGCTCCGCAGGTCGCGGTCGAACTGCTCCGGGGTCTGGCCGTCTTCCAATGAGTAGTAATGAGAGAACGTGTGCGACGCGATCTCCTGGTGGGGCGCGGAGCTTATGAGCTCGATGACGTCGCCAGCGAAGTGGAGCGGGTCGTCTCTGTGGTCGCTACCCACCGGCTCGTCGTAGGGACGGAGGTTGCGCCTGTCGTATGTCGGCATGATGTCGGGCGAACACTCCCGCAGTTCGTCCGACGAGTGGGCGAAGAGCGCCCCGACAACGGCCCAGGTCGCTCCGACGTCGTACTCGTGGAAGGTCTCGAGAATGCGCTCAACGGCGTCCCGCACCCCGACGAGATTGCGGCGATAGCAACCGTCGGCGGGCATCCTGTCTCTCATGCCCCAGTGCAACTCGAAGTCGAGCGACAGCACCAGAGCTCCGGACTCGGGACCATCCGACCCTGCGAGTCGGGCATCGCCGTGCACCCGAGTCTCGTCGAGCTCCAGTTCCTCGTGCCACCCGTTCCACGTCTCAGACCGGTCGCCTTCCTTCCGCCGTCCGTTGCCTCGCATCGATGACGCGTCCTCCGGCTCGCGGGCCAGCAGGCTTCGGTACACGGCGATCGTGTGGCCGACCACGGCATCCTCCGAGAAAAGCGCGCGGACTCGAACTCTCGCCTCGCTACCGAGCGTCGTTCTTAGCACGGGGTCCGTCGCGAGTGCGCTCATCGCGTCGGCGAGTCCCCGAGCATCCTGCTTCGCGACGAGCAGTCCGGCGCGTCCGTTCTCGGCTACGTCCCTGCATCCCGGAACGTCGGTCGCGATCAATGCCCTGCCCGCCGCCCCGCCTTCCAGCAGTACTCTCGGTGCGCCCTCTCGGTACGACGGAAGCACGACAACGTGCGCGCGCGCGAGCAGCGGGCGGATGTCGGGCTGATAGCTCAGCCACTCCACGTTCGGCAGTGAGTTGATGGACTCAAGCCACTCGAGCGGAACGGCGTCAGGCGTGCCCGTGTCGGGGTCGCCCGCAAGAAGGAAGCGGCACTGGGGGAGAACGTCGGAGAGCAGGTGCGCCGCCTCGACGAACTCGCGCACGCCCTTCGCCCAGAGCATCCTGCACGCCATGAGGAACGTCACGGTCCCATCAGAAGGCGGAGTTGGGATCAGTGCCAGGCTGTCGACATCCACGCCGGATCCCCTGATGAGGAGCGACCGTCCGTAGCTGACGAGGCCTGCGGACACGAATACGTGCATGTCGTCCTCGTTCTGGAAGATCGTCAGCACGTTGCCACCCAGGGCGAACCTGTACCCGGCTGTTGCGACGCGCCGAAGTAGTCCGCTGCCAGCGAACGCCAGTCCCAGGCCGGTGACCGACTGGACGATGCCTCTGATCCCCAGAAGCCTCGCGGCGATCCCGCCGAGTATCAACGGTTTGATCGTGAAGTGGTGAACCACGTCCGGGCGCAGTCTGAGATAGAGCAGACACAGTCTTGCGAAGGCCGCACCGTTGTGCCATGGGGCGAGGCTTCGGCGGCGCACCGGCCACAGGGCGAAGCGCGCCCCAAGCTCCTCCAGCTGCGCTCTGTGTCCTTCGTCCGGAGCGACGGCGGTCACGTCCCAGCCGTTCTCGACGAGCTTGCGAATCGTCGGTGCCCGGAAGTTGTGCAGGTACCACGACGTGTTGGCCACGAGTACGATTCGACGGCGCGCTCGATTCGAAGTGCGTTCGCCACGTGTCACGTGGTGATCTCTCCTCGGCACATCTGACGAATGCTTGTCTTCGCGGCGGCCCCCGCAACCGCACTGTCAAGTTGTTACACATCCTATGGCCGGACCCCGTACGGCCGGCGTGCGATTAGGGTATAAGATTGCGTGGCCCCGATGATTCCAGCTATTGCGGGTTGTGGGTCGCTCACGTGGACAGCAAAGTGACCCATTGAACTGTCTCTCGGGGAGGAGCGCTACTCATGAGCAGACTCGGTCGGGGGGGTGGGGAGAGGTGCGCGTTTCTCAGCGTGTTCGTGGTCGCGGTCACGGTGCTCGTGGCGCTGGCCGCTGTGTCGGAGGCGCTGGCGCAGGAGTTACAGGATACGGTGGTCGATCCCGACACCGGTATCCGGCAGCCGCAGTACTATCTGTCGCCCGGTCTCGAAGATGAGCTGAACATCAGGGTACAGATATGGGGAGAGGTAAGGATTCCCGGTCTCTACGTCGTGGCGGACGGCACCGACCTCATCGAGGCGATTTCGCTGGCCGGCGGGCCGACGCAGGACGCGTCGCTCTCGCGCGTCAAGGTCATCCGGTTTGCTGGCGAGCGCAGAGGAGTGATTGATATCAACGTCAACGACTACATCCGATTGGCGTCCGAGGACGCGATGCTGCGTCTCCAGCCCAACGACACCATCAATGTGCCTTCGCGATTCTGGCCAAAGGTGGGGAGGTGGGCGGGGCTCCTGACAACGCTTGCCCTGATAGCGAACGTCGCCGTCAACGCAAGCAAGTGAGCGCGGCCAGAGCGGGCGAGTGTGGTCGGCTCCCCGAGTTCAGCGCTCGGCTGCGCGAGCCCGACGATCGGCCCCGGAGGCCGGGCAGCTAGAATCCTAGGCGGCGGTCGGTTCCTGAGGCCCGGAGGAATCCAATGCTTGAACACCATGCGAGAGGCGTTCCGGACTCCATTATCATCCTGCGCAGGCACAGGTTGCTCATTGCAGCCGTGTTCATTATTGGGATCGCCGCCGCCGTTGGCGTCAATCAGCTCTCGAAGCCCGTCTACGAGGGTGAGGCCTCCATCATGGTCCTGGGGTCCAGGCGAATCGCCGGTTCTCTCATCTCCATGCCGAGCATGCCACACGACCGCGCGGCCATTCTCTACAATCAGATCCAGATATTCCGAAGCCGCTCACTCGCCGAGCAAGTCTACGAGCGCATCACCGGGACAGGGCTGGCCGCGGCCGAGGACCTCCCGTGGTCGGAGGGAGAGGTCTCCAGGGAGGAGATGATCAGTGGACTGCAGCGCAATCTGCAGGCGCTGCCGGCGGCCAACGCCGACGTCGTAGTCATCCGCGCCCGTGCCGGAAGTGCCGCGGGGGCGCAGCTTGCGACCAATGCGTACCTCGACGAGTTCCTGGAACAGAACAAAGTGTCCGCGCGGGACGAGATCGGCGAGGTGAAGAGTTTCCTCTCGACGCAGCTGGGCGTCGTCGAGGCGCGGCTTCACGCGGCCGAGGAGAGCCTCAAGTCATATCAGGAGGAGCACCAGATGGTCGGTCTGCCCGCCGAGGCCGAGGCCGTCGTCGAGCAAGTGACGCAGTTCGAGGGGCTTCTCAACGAAGCCATCACTGAGCACGGGATGCGCAGCGCCAGGCTCGAATACCTGAGGCTCGAACTCAGCCAGCAGATGGCGACCCTCCCTGAAGACATCGCGGAGGTCTCGAGCCCCACCATCGTTACTTTGCGCGGGAGCCTGGCCGAGCTGGAGGGTATCCGCTCGCAGCTGCTCGCCGGCGGCTACGGGGAATCCCACCCGAAAATGCTCCAAGTAAGCGAGGAGGTAGACGAAACCAAACGCCGCCTGATTGACACCACGCGCGCGGCCCTGGATCGCACGCTGTCCACACAGGACCCGCTCGCGTACTCCCAGGAGCTCGTCGAGAAGATCCTCGTGCTGGAGGTCGACGTCGCCAGCACCTCCGCGAGGATAGGGAAGCTCCGTGAGGTGGTTGACGATTACTCGGTGAGGCTGACGGATCTCCCGGCCACGTCACTGGACCTGGCGCGTCTCGAGCGTGACAGGCGCGTCAACGAGGACATCTACACGATGCTCCTTGAATCCTCCGAGGAGGCCCGTATCGCCGAGGCGCGCGAGACAGGGGAGGTGCGGGCGATAGACAGAGCACAGCTGCCCGAATACCCGGTTACGCCGCGGCGGAAGCTCAATCTGGCCATCGGGGGGATTCTCGGACTCGTGCTGGGGTTCGGCCTCGCGTTCGTCCGGGAGTCGCGCGACGACACCGTGAAATCGGTGGCTGATATCGAGCAGCCCACGGGACTGAATGTGCTCGGGCTCGTTCCTACCTTCAGGGCGGCCAGGGTGAGCGGGTCGCTGCCCATCAACGGGAACGGCAGGGGCCTGGCCCTCAAGCGGCACCTCCTTATCAGGCACGAGCCGGACTCGCAGCCGTCCGAGGCGTACAGGGCCATCAGGACGAATCTCTGCTACCTCGGCCGCCACGGACCTCCACGCAGCCTCGTCATCACCAGTCCGGGGCCGGGCGAGGGCAAGTCCGCGACGGCCTCGAATCTGGCCATAGCGTTCGCCCGTCAGGGAACTCGCGTACTCCTCGTGGACTGCGATCTGAGACGTCCGGTTCTACACGATGTGTTCGAGCTGTC
>JAUWCJ010000106.1 GCA_030609365.1 Candidatus Eiseniibacteriota bacterium
GGGTGAGGGGGCTCTTGCACCGGAGCCTCATGTGCTCCCCGTGAACCGCCGGATACGGAACCGTACGTCCGGTGGTGTGGGAGGGTGGGGCTGCGAGGCCCCACCCTACCCGCTTCAGGCTGCTCCACGCCGTCCTCCGGCATGGCTGTCACGTCTTAAGTCAGTCGATGATCATCGTCACCGAGTCAGTTGATGATCGTGGTCACCGAGACGCTGTCACGGTGCGCGCCCTGCGGCCACGCTAGTTTGGTCACGACATGTTTGTAGGTCGCGTCGTCCCACGTGCCCGCGGCATCCGTCCACGTGACGGAGGTCACGTCCCACGTCAGGTCGCCGATGACATCGTTCGAGGTGTCCAGGTCGCCGCGAGTGATGAGCGTGATGGCTGAGTTCGTCGGGTGAGTCCCGGCGACCATGTTGGTGCTCGTGATATCCGTGTCCGTTCCGGACGCCGCCCCTCCTGCCTGGAGCAGCTGCTCGACCTTCCTCTCGATCAGTCTTAGCGCAACCCGCTCTTCTCCGCGGTGTGCCACCATGACTCTTCCCCTCCCGAATGCATCGAACATCGGCGCGATGACGATCGCGAGGACGACGACCGAGACCATGATCTCTATCATGGTCAGGCCTCTCTGGTTCCGCGCTATCCCGAACCGGCGAGAGCGCCGCCTTCGTACGTTCATTGCTGAACCCTCCTGATCATGGTTCTCAGTTCCTGCAGATAGCCGTTGTGGATATCTGCACTCTCTGGTCGTCCGTCGACCTGTTCGGTGTTCCGATGTCGCTTCTGAACCAGCCGTCGATGTGCAGCGCACGTCCGGACAGGACGAAGTCCATCGAATCGATGTGGGACGCCACCGCGGTGCCATTGATGTCCATCAGGTTCCCGGCGCCATCGAGGTAGAACTCGGCGACCAGGCTGTCTCCGCTGGCTACTTCGTAGTACACCTCGAGCGAGTCGCCGTGGGCTCCCGCTGCCACGGCAAGACTGCTCGCCGGGCGCACCACGTTCTGGATGATTTCCATCCCGAGCGAGGCCTCACGCTGGATCTCGAGAAGGCCCGTGGTGCCGTTCCAGGAGCGCGTCGTCCCAACATAGGCCACGGCTATCGAGAGGATAACGGCTATGGAAACGGCCGAGACGATCGCTACCTCCGCCATGGTGAACCCGCCGTTGCCGTTGAGCCGCCGCCCAAGTCGTTTGTCAATGTGTGTTGCTTTCATAAGCGCACCCTCTCGTTTCGTTCTAGCTCCCGTAGTTCTCAAGGTCGACGGGAGTGATCTCGCGCCAGGCCAGCCTCGCGAACCCCCCGCCGGTGAATACGATCGCGCTGTAGCCCGGCGGCAGCATCGTCCGCAGACGCCAGTCGTAGTGGAAGTCCCTCTCGTAGCCCGTCAGCAGGTGGAACTCGCCCTGCTCGTCGTAGTAGCCCGTTCCAGTCGGACCCCACTTGTCCTGAGCGAGGCCGCCCACGACCGTGAGTACGCCTCGCGGGGCGCCCTGGCCGTAGTGCTCGACCAGACAGCCCTGGTTGTTGATGGCCATGATGTGTGCGTGAATGACGCAGTCACTGCCGTTGGGCGTGGTGTCCTGAACGTCGACCTTGGAGCCTGCGACGAGCCCGATCATGTCATCGCAGCCAGGCCGCGGGCCGTCGGCGTCGCTGTTCGCCACCAGGAGGTCGTCAGTGATGTCGATGTGGCCGTTGCTGACGATGGTCACCTGACCGTCAACGACTCCGTAGACCTCGCAGGAGCCGTTCACGTAGATGATGCCGTTGAAACTGCTGAGCTCGACGTCGGTCCAGCTGGTCTGGTTCAGCTTGGAGTGGCTCAGCCAGCCGAGCATGGGGCCGCTTCCTGCGTCACGTCCGAACTCTATCTTCCTGCTGGAGAGCGTGAGTCCCGCCATGTTTTTCAGAGTCGTGATGGATGATTGCGAGAGCCAGGGTATCGCCTCTACGCCCAGCTCGCATCCCTCCTGGAAGTCCGGGATGTCGTAGGGAGAGTTGCTTATCGACGCGATGCTCGTGGGACACCCGCCGTTCTCGTAGTAGATCGTGCCATGCGTGCTCTCTACCCTGCTCGTGAACACGGGGTCTCCCCATATGGCCAGTTCGTCGTTGACGTGAACGGGCCCGTCGATCGTGTCGCCCGTCCGGAAGTAGCCCGGGCTTCCCGGTCCAACGTCTCTGTTGGTGTAGTACAGGTAGTCGGTGAACGCCGTTGGCGTAATGTCGACCTCGATTGCTCTGGAGCGGTTGCGGCTGCTGTCGACGACGGTGGCGTACGACGTCACCGTATAGATGGTCCGCGGTCCCGACGCGTCGGGAGTGATGTTGATATGGTAGAGGCTCCCCGCGAACGTCTCGGGGCTGTCGCTGAACGGCGTGATAGGGTTGGTCGGGAACGATGTCTGCCCCTTGAGCCACGCCTGACCTCTCTCCGCTCCGGCCTCGGCGCTGTAGAACGCCTGCGAGGCGCGGATATCACGCATGGCAAGAGCGGCGTCCTGCGCGCCGATCTCCATGATGGCCATGACGCTTATGAGCATGATGACGGCAAAGACCATCACCACCATCAGGGTCGAGCCTGATTCGTTGCGCATGAGCGATCCTGGACGCGGCCGCCTGCGCTGAGTCTTCTGTGACATCCTCGTGCCGCCCATTGCCCCGCTCCTTCCGCTACCCTTCCCAGGTGGTGAGATCCACCGGCGTGATCTCGCGCCAGACGAGCCTGTTGAATCCGCCGCCGCTGAATATGATCGCGCCGTAGCCCGGCGGCAGCATCTCTCTCAGACGCCAGTCGTAGTGGAAGTCCCTCTCGTAGCCCGTCAGCAGGTGGAACTCGTCCGCCTCGTCGTAGTAGCCCGTTCCTGTGGGTCCCCACTTGTCCTGGGCGAGGCCACCGTGAATCGTGAGCGTGCCACGCGGTGCGCCCTGGCTGTAGTTGTCGACCAGCGATGCCTGGTTGTTCATCGACATCATGTGCGCGTGCACGACGCAGTCGCTGCCGTTGGCCGCGTTGTCGGCGATGCTGACCGAGACCGAGGAAACCAGCCCAAGAATGTCGTCGCAGTCCGGGAGCGGCCCGTTGGCATCGCTGCCCGCGTAGATGAGATCACCCACGATCGAGATCGAGGTGTTGCTCACGACCGTGGCCTGGCCGTCCACAATGCCGGAGACCTCGCACGAGCCGTTGACGTAGATGAGACCGTTGAAGCTGCTGAGATCCACGTCGGTCCAGATGTCCTTGCCGATGTTCGAGTAGCTGACGTAGCCGAGCATTGGGCCGCTGCCGTCATCGCGGCCGAAGACGAGTCTCTGGTTCGATAGTGAGAGCCCGGCCAGGTGCTTGAGTGTGTTGAGGTCGGACTCGTCCAGCCACGGGATCGTGGCCGCTCCCAGGGTCAAGCCATCCTCGAACACTGGGAAGTCGTATGGCGGGTTCTCAAGCTCGCTCGTCTGGGTCGGAGAGCCGTTGTTGTAGTAGTAGATCTCAGTCTCCGAGGTGCGAATTTCGTGCTCGAACACCGGAGCTCCCCAGACGGCAAGCATGTCGTTGATGTGGATCGGGCCGTCGATCACGTCGCCGGTCCTGAAGTAACCGGGACTGCCGGGGCCCACGTCGCTGTTGGTGTAGTAGAGGTAGTCCGTGAACGCGCTGGGCGTCAGCTCGACCTCGACGGCCTTCGAGCGGTTGCGGCTGCTGTCGACGACGGTGGCGTACGACGTTACCGTATAGATGGTCCGCGCTCCCGACGCGTCGGGAGTGATAACGATGTGGTACAAGCCCCCCGCGAACGTCTCGGGGTCGTCGCTGAACGGCTCGGTCGTGGTGGTCGGGAACGATGACTGTCCCCTGAGCCAGGCCTCGCCTCTCTCCGCTCCGGACTCGGCGCTGTAGAACGCCTGTGAGGCGCGGACATCACGCACAGCGAGAGCGGCGTCCTGCGCGCCGACCTCCATGATGGCCATCACGCTGATGAGCATGATGATGGCGAAGATCATCACCACCACCAGCGTTGATCCTGATTCGTCACGCACGAGCGATCTCGCGTGCGGCCGCTCGCCCTGAGTGCCCCTTGTCTCCCTCATGCCAGCCATCGTGTCGTCCTTTCGCTACCCTTCCCAGTGTGTGAGATCCACCGGTGCGATCTCGCGCCAGACAAGTCTGTTGAATCCGCCGCCGTTGAATATGATCGCTGAGTAACCAGGCGGCAGCATGGTTCTCAGGCGCCAGTCGTAGTGGAAGTCCCTCTCGTAGCCCGTCAGCAGGTGGAACTCGTCGGCCTCGTCGTAGTAGCCCGTTCCGACGGGTCCCCACTTGTCCTGCGCGAGGCCGCCGTGGATAGTAAGTGTGCCACGCGGTGTGCCCTGGCCGTAGTTCTCGACCAGCGACGCCTGGTTGTTCATCGACATCATGTGCGCTTGCACGACGCAGTCGCTGCCGTTGGGCGCGTTGTCGGCGATGCTGACCTTGGTCGAGGCGACCAGCCCCAGAATGTCGTCGCAGTCCGGGAGCGGCCCGTTGGCGTCGCTGCCCGCGTAGACGAGGTCGCCGACGATCTCTATCGTGGCGTTGTTCACGACCGTGGCCTGCCCGTCCACAATGCCGGATACCAGGCACGAACCGTTGACGTAGATGAGACCGTTGAAGCTACTGAGCTCCACGTCGGTCCAGGAGTCGTTGCCGATGTTGGAGTGGCTGACGTAGCCCAGCATCGGACCGCTGCCGCCATCGCGCCCGAAGACGAGTTCCTGGTTCGCCAGCGACAGCCCGGCCAGACCCTTGAGCGTGTTGAGGTCGGACTCGGCGAGCCAGGGGATTGTGGCTGCTCCCATTTCTATGCCCTCCTCGAACACCGGATAGTCGTGTGGCGGGTTCGAGAGCGCGCTCGTCTGAATCGGCGAGTTGTCGTTGTAGTACTGGATCTCAGTGGCCGTCGTATGGATCTCGGACTCGAACACCGGATCGCCCCAGATGGCCATCAGATCGTTGATGTGGATCGGGCCGTCGACTACGTCGCCCGTCCTGAAGTAACCGGGACTGGCGGGACCCACGGAGGTGTTGGTGTAGTAGAGGTAGTCCGTGAACGCGGTGGGCGTCAGATCGACCTCGATGGCGCGCGACTTGCCCTGGACCGTCGAGAGAGAGCGGATCGTGTAGACGATTCGTGACCCGGACGCGTCGGGCGTGATGGAGACGAGCATGAGGCCGCCGCCGAAGCTCTCGGGGCTGCTAGTGAATGGCATGGTCGGCGTTGTTGGCATGCTTGTCTGGTCCCCCAGCCACGCTTCTCCCCGTTCCGCTCCAGCCTCGGCGTTGTAGAACGCCTGCGACATTCTCACATCGCGGAGCGCAAGCGCCGCGTCCTGGGCGCCCAGTTCGATGAGCGCGAGAGCGCTGATGAGCATGACCAGTGCGCAGATCATGACTACGACCAGCGTGGAGCCGGACTCGCCTGTGAGTGTCTTTCGCGTCGAGTTCATGAACCATCCTCCCTCTGGAGCGTCCGGACCCGTGTGCGTAAACAGCCCGTGGCTCTCCCTGTGCAAGGCAGTAACAGGGGAGCGCCTGGTCATATATGCTTGCACAGACCGTGCCATTCCGTTGGGATTACAGGGAGATGTGTGGGCGCGTAAGTCTGCTGGCGGTAACAGGTTAGGGGAGGTGGGCCTGTGGGGCTCCTGGCGGCGCCCCACGGGTTGGAGTCGTGTAACGTATGATTATACAGTCAGTTGCGGATTGCAGCCCCGTACGTGCAAACGCCCACCCCGGGGGGTGAGCGTCTGGTCATGAATGTGTGCGGTTCTCGCGGCGGTCTCGGCGCTGTCGAAAGGGAGGCGGTCGGTCGGACGCCGCCAGCCGGGGTCTACCAGCCCCTGCGCCCCGGACACGTCACGAAGCCCAACACCTCGCACTTCTCGTCACCGATGACCTCGGCAGAGCACCCGTCCTCCAGGGTGAGCTGGATGGTATCACCGTCTCTCAAGACGTATGATTCGCCCCTCACCGTCCACCGGATCATCCCACGCACGCAATAGATCACCATCTCGCCCAGTGCCGGTGGCCTCTCGAATGCGTCACCGGGCTCGGCTACCTTCCTGATGGCACGCAACGTCCCCCAGGGTACATCCGCGGTCAATCGCTCCATGCTCTTCGGCTGGTTGGCTGCATCACACTTATACTCCGTCGTTCTGTCCTTCCGACGGACGACCACCGCGAGGGACGACGACTGCTCTTCGACGAAGTGCGCTGGCCTCTCCTCGAGTGCGGCCGCTATGCGCTGAAGGGCGCCTATCGTGGGGGAGGTCTTGCCGCGCTCGATCTCGGAGATATGCGTCGCGGACATCCCGGACCTGTTGGCGACCTCCTTCAGTGTCATGTCGTGCCTGAAGCGGGCCAGCCTGACCCTCTGTCCGACCTCTTCTTTCGTTGGCATATGTTCGGATCCTCCACTTCTGCACTGCTTGCGTGGCTTCTCGGGTCGCTTGTCGGAAGAGCTATCTATCTCCGAAGCGTCATCACAGGTTGTGGGCTGCCAGCGGGGCGCTCCTCCGGATGCTACTAGACCTGCAGTCGCGTCGGACCTGACAGAATACTGATTGTCTCGGACTCCTCGTCGCTGATGTTCTCTGACACGGATCCGTCGTCCGCACGGAACTGGATGGTGTCTCCCTCTCTCAGGACGTGCGACTCGCCGAATGCCGCCATCTTGACCATTCCTTTGACGCACAACACCACGCACTCGCCGATCCTCGGCGGAAGGCGGAGGACGGAGGCAGGCTCCAGGCGCTGTCTGAAAACTTGTGCGTACCCGCCGGGTATGCCACTGCTCACAACCTCGAGTCGCAGGGGCACTCCCTCCGAATCGGCCGTGAAGTACTCGCATCTGTCGGCCAGGCGCGTGAGCCTCACGCGAGGCAGGTTGTTCTCCTGAACGAAGTAGGAGGCCTTCTCACCGAGAGCGGCTGCTATCCGCTGCAGCGCGCCGATGGTCGGAGACGTCTTGCCCCGCTCCACCTCCGAGATGTGTGTGGCGGACATGCCACATCGAGCCGCCACTTCTTTGAGCGTCAGATTGCGTTCGAATCTCGCGACCCTCAATCTATGTCCCAGTTCTGCCTTGGTCGGCATGGTTCGCTTGCGTCCTTTCCCTCCGCACTGCTGCAAACGCCATTGCATTGCGCTGTGCGTTGTTGACTGTGTGATTGGTCCCTTTCTTGGGATGCCTCCTATCTAGGAAGATTCCCCAAAGCTTCCACAACTCATAAAGTAATAGAGGAATACGGTCAAGTCAATAGTTTGACCGAAATTCATGCGGAGGTGGCGGCTAGTCCGGTACCGGCACTCCCGATGGCAAGCGCGCAGACGAAGCGGAAGTGTGCCTGGAACCGGCAACTGATGGTTGACACGGCCACAATCAACCTGATAGCCTCCACAGTTGCCTGATATCTACAATCTACTGCCACTGCCGCCGCGGAGCGCGTGCCCCGGGCCTGCGGCGTCCGTCATCCTTCGCTGGGAGGGGACATGATCAGCGACCTGAACGAGATATTCTCGACAAACGCAAAACACATGAAGAAGTCCGTAATCCGGGAACTTCTCAAGCTGACGCGCCGCCCGGAGGTCATCTCGTTCGCGGGCGGGCTGCCGGACCCGGCGGCGTTCCCGATCGATGAGGTTGCGGAGATCACTGCTCATGTCCTCAAGACGCAGGGAGCGACGGCGCTGCAGTACGGGCCGACGGAAGGAGACTCGAGACTCAGGGAAGAACTCATCGCGCACCACGAGCGCGAGGACGGGATGCAGCTCAAGCCGGAGAACATCCTCATCACCGTGGCGTCGCAGCAGGGGCTCGATCTCACTGGCAAGGTCTTCATCGACCGCGGCGATTCCGTGATCGTCGGTCTGCCCACCTACGTCGGTGGACTCGGAGCATTCACAAGCTACGGTGCAGAGATGATCGGTATCGAGCTCGATGACGAGGGCATGCGGATGGACCTCCTGGAGAGCGAGCTCGAGCGAATGCGCAAGAAGCGGCAGAAGCCGAAGTTCATCTACGTGGTGCCCGACTTCCAGAACCCCGCCGGGATCACGATGAGCGAGGAACGCCGTCTCAAGCTCATCGAGCTGGCGCGGAAGTACGACGTTCTCATTATCGAGGACAGCCCGTACAAGGAGCTGCGCTTCGAGGGGGAGACCCAGAAGTCGATCTTTGCTCTGGACGGAACCGGCCACGTCATCGGGTTGCACACGTTCTCGAAGATACTGTTCCCCGGGATGAGGCTCGGGTGGATCATCGGCGACGAGGCCGTCATCCAGAAGATGGTCATCGCGAAGCAGTCGACGGACCTCTGCACGCCGCCGTTCAATCAGGCCATCATCGCTGAGTTCGCGGCGCGCGG
>JAUWCJ010000059.1 GCA_030609365.1 Candidatus Eiseniibacteriota bacterium
GTGATCCCGGTGACGGGCGGCTCGACGTTCACGAGCGCCGATATCGATGCGAGCGTTCCGTTCATCGGTCTCTACGGCTCGCTGACACCTCACTATGAGGGGACCATCACGGGGACGACCGAGGGCAGCGACTTCATGGTCTTTGCGGTAGGCTGCGGCGTTGACGCGAGCGCAGGGCCGGCAGGTGGCACGACCCAGGACCTGTTCGTGACGCCGACCTCCACGGGCACCATAGCCGCGGCGATCGGTAAGACGGGCTACAACGTCTATCTCGAGGACATCGCGGTGAACGTGGTCTACGGCCAGCTTGCCGGCACGGTCTACGACGCGGTGAGCGCGCCGATCGTGGGCGCGGTTGTGAAGGGCTATGCTGCCGGATCTGATACGACGGGGGCGACGCCGCTCTTCCAGGACGTGAGTGCCGCTTTCGGCGCCTACGACATGGGCATGGATATCGGGGTCGGCTACTACGACGTCTACACCTCGAAGTTCGGTTACCTGACGCTGGCGGAAGAGGTGTTCGTGCAGTACGGAGCGAACGTGGAGGACTTCTACCTCGACTCTGCTCCGTCGGGTGTTGTGTCTGGGACGGTGATGGAGCTGGGTACAGGCACGCCTCTCGAGGCGACGGTGAAGGTGTACCGTTCCGACAACGGTGATCTGTACGCCGAGACGACCTCCGACCCGGGCACGGGCTACTACGAGATCACGCTTCCGTACTTCAACTACCAGATGAACGTCCGCGCGTATCACCACATCCCTGAGAATCGTGGCATCTCGGTGAGCACGCCCGCGACGACCGAGGACTTCGTGCTCGACATCACCCTGGCGAACATTCTCGTTATCTCAGACGGGGTGCGGGGCGCGCAGGAGACGTTCAAGGTCGACAAGGCCGGCAACGTAATCGACACCTGGAGCGGCGACTCCGACCTCGGACGTTCTGCGGCTCAGATCTCCACGGACCTCGTGACGCTGGGCTACGACGTGACCGAGGAGACGGCGGCGGCGACCGATCCGGCCACCTGGCTCCCGAACTACGACTTCATCGTCTGGGCGGCCGGTGACAACACGTCGCCGGTGGCAGACGGCACCCTCAGGACGGCACTCGAGAACTACATAGCTGCCGGCGGCAAGCTGTTCATTGAGGGCGGCGAGCTCGCTTACGACGCGGTGTCGTATCCGGGCTACGCGACGTTCGCTGCGAACGTGCTGCACTCAGCGGACTGGAACGGCGACTCGAGCGGCAACCTGACGGTCTACGATCCGACGCACCCGGTGACGAGCTTCCCGAACACGATCGGGTCGATCACGTTCAGCTACTCGAACTACGGTGATCAGGACGCCAGTGTGCCGACGGCCGACGCGATCAGAGTGACGAGCTGGACGTCGCATCCGTCGGACGCGAGCATCATCGTCTACGACGACAATGAGGACCCGCAGAGCGGCCAGATCGTGTTCTTCCAGTTCGACTATCTTGCCGGCGAGGCCTCGGGCGTCATGGCGCTTCTGGAGAACACCGTGACGTACCTGATGGCTCTGGAGATACCGCCGGAGGGCAGCATATCCGGTGTCGTTACTCTGGAGGGCGAGACGAACCACAGCGGTATCACCGTCGTGGCTGACCCGGGCGGCGCGTCTGTCGTGACGGATGTGTCGGGAGGGTACGTGCTCGACGCTCTCCTCGATGCGACCTACACGGTGACGGCGTCGAAGCCCGACTGGTCGACGAGCGTAGTGGAAGGCGTGGTGGTGAGTGGTGGCGGGTCGGTGACGGGCGTCGACATGATGCTGTATCCCGTGATCACGACCGAGTACTGCAACTCGCCCGCTGTGGCCATCCCGAACGTTGACCCCGTGGGCCTCAACGATTACATCACGTTCGCGGAGGACCTGGAGATCACGGAGATCGGGATCTACATCGACATCACTCACACGGCCATCGGCGAGCTCGTTGTGGAGGTGACGTCACCTGAAGGGACGACGGTCCGGCTTCACAACAGGACCGGCACGTTTGCCGACGACATCCTCGGGTGGTATGACACCGAGCTGACGGTGGACGGTCCCGGAGCTCTGTCTGACTTCACGGGCGAGAGCACGCTTGGCGAGTGGACTCTGTTCGTAAGCGACGCTCAGGGCGACTCCTACTTCGGGACGCTCAACGAGTGGTGCGTGCAGGTTCTTGGTGGCGGCCCACAGACCGGTGTTGACGACGAGCTCGGGACCCCTCTGACGTACGTGCTTCGTGGCGTGAGCCCGAACCCGTTCAACCCGATGACGACGGTCAGCTACGCTTCTCCGACCGGGTCCCGCGTGCATCTCGCCATCTACAACGTTGCGGGCCGTCATGTGAAGACGCTCGTCGACGGCGAGGTCGATCCCGGCTACCACAGTGTTGTGTGGGACGGTCGGGACAACAACGGAGTCGAGGTAGGCAGCGGTGTCTACTTCTGCCGGATGGAGGCGGAGAGCTTCAGCGCCTCGACGAAGATGGTGCTGCTGAAGTAGAACCGCATCGTAGCGTCTGGAACTGCATCAGAACCAGAGACACGCGCTCTGGCGCGTGACCGTGCTGATGATTCGAGGATCTTGGGCGTGAGGCCCAGGATCCTCCATTCAGGAACCAGGGCGGAGAGCCAGGAGTCGGCAGCCTCTCCCTCTCATGGCCGGTTCTATCAACCGCGGAGGTACGTTTTGCGCATAACGGGCGTCGCGCTCTTGACCGTTTTCCTTCTCGCCGCCGCAGTCAGCGGAGCCGAGACCATCGTTCTCGACACGGCAGCCGAGGGGCTGTCTGTTCGCGTCGTCGACTCGAATATCGAGACGACCGTCCTCGAGTACGAGCTGGGCAGTTTCTCCAGCGAGCCGATCGACATAGACGGAGAGAGCTTCTTCTCCGTTGGTCTCGGGGAGGAGAGCACCACTCTTGAGCGGGGCTTCCCGCAGCTTCCCAATATCTGCCGCAGCATCGTCATTCCCGATGACGCTCAGATGGCCGTTCGAGTGCTCTCGTCGCACTTCATTGAGTATCCCAACTTCCCGGTCGCACCCTCCAAGGGTTCTATTCCCCGCAACGTTGACCCCGCGACCGTCGCGTACGCTTTCGACGCGCGCTATGGGTCGGATGAGTGGTACCCGGAGGAACTTGCCTACGCCCGTGACCCCTACGTAATGCGCGACATGAGGGGCATGGTCGTGGTCGTCAATCCGCTCCAGTACAACCCGGCCACTCGCACGCTCCGTGTGTATGACCGCGTCACGGTGGAGGTTTCAAGAACCGGTCCCGGGAAGGTCAACGTCCTGACGCATCGTCCGGCAACCATGAACACCGAGTTCCGTAAGATCTACGAGCGCCATTTCCTCAACTTCGACAGTGTTTCACTCGACAGGTATCCTCCGGTTGCGGACGGCGGCAACATGCTCATCATCTGCTACGATGACGCCGGCTTCCTGGCGGCGATGCAGCCGCTGGTAGACTGGAAGAACCAGATGGGCGTGCCGTGCGAGATGGTGACGACGACGGACGCGGGCGGCTCGGCGGCGGGGTTCGACGCCTACATCGAGCAGTACTACAACGACCACGGTCTGACCTATGTGCTTCTTGTCGGCGACGCGGCGCAGTGCCCGAGTCTGTACGCGCACGGAGGCTCCTCAGACCCGAGCTTCACGCTCATCACGCCCGGTGACGTCTATGCCGATCTCTTCCTCGGGCGCTTCTCGGCCGAATCCCCATCGCAGGTCGAGACTCAGGTCCTCCGCACCATCGAGTACGAGAAGACGCCGCAGGCCGGGGCCGACTGGTATCACAAGGGCATGGGTGTCGCATCGAACCAGGGGCCCGGCGATGACGGTGAGTACGACAACGTGCACGTCGACAACATCCGCGTCGACCTCCTTGCCTTCACCTACACTGAGGTCGATCGGATCTACGACCCCAGCGGGACGGCCGCCATGGTGTCGACCGGCCTCAACAACGGTCGCAGTGTTATCAACTACACGGGTCACGGCTCCACGTTTTCGTGGGGCTCGTCGGGCTTCTCGACCACGCATGTCAATGCGCTCGTGAACGACAACATGCTGCCGTTCATCGTGAGCGTCGCGTGCCTCAACGGTCGGTTTGACGGCTACACCTGCTTCGGCGAGGCTTGGCTGCGAGCGACGGACGGGGCCGAGCCCACGGGCGCGATCGCTGCATACATGTCGTCGATCAACCAGGACTGGAACGAGCCGATGGACGCCCAGGACGAGATCGCCGACCTTCTGGTCGGCACCTCCACCGGGGGCGTGCGCCGGACGTTTGGTGGGATGTGCTTCAACGGCAGCGGCCACATGCTCGACGAGTACGGCGCCGCCGGCGAGGACGACTTCCTGACGTGGCACATTTTCGGCGATCCGTCTCTCAGAGTCCGGACCGACACGCCCGTGGCCCTCACGATCACCCACAATGCCAGCATGGACGTGTTCGCGTCGTCGTTCGAAGTGACGGTCGCCGGAGTGCAGGGCGCGCTCGCGGCTCTCTATCACGGCGGAGTTCTCTACGGCTCCGCCCTGACAGCGCCCGACGGAGTGGCCACGATCGACATTCTGTCGCCGCTGCCTGAGAACGAGGACATCACGGTCACCGTGACGTCCTTCAACGCTCTGACGTACATCGGGACTGTGAGCACAGGGGGCGCCTACCTTCCCATCATCTCCGTCGACCCGACGTTCTTCGACGTGACGATGCAGCCGGACGACGTGCGCGTCGACACGCTGGCGATCGACAACATCGGTGACCCGCTCTCCGTTCTGCACTACGACATCGAGATCGTTGCATCCGGGGCGAGGAGTCGCGCCGGGCGCGCCGTGAGCATCACGGAGGCGACACCTTCCGCGGACGAGACGCGAGCATGGATCCAGTTGCTGAGCCCGAACGGCGGCGAGAGCTGGGCCGTCGGAGACGAGCACGACATCACCTGGAACACGGGTGGACAGATCGGCTTCATCAGGATCGAGTACTCGACCGACGCCGGTTCGAACTGGGCGATCCTAGTGGACGGCATGCTGGACAGCGGTGTCCACCCGTGGATCGTCGATGCACCGCCGTCGGATAACTGCCTGGTCCGTGTGAGTAAGAGCGCGGATCCCGGCATCAACGACACGAGCGACTGGGTGTTCTCGGTCTACCAGGAGGTCAACTGGCTGTCGGTGACGCCCGTGAGCGGTGACGTGTCGGTGGGGAGCCGTGCCAACGTCGAGGTTACGCTGGATGCCACTGGTCTGGATGACGGTGACTACTACGCCGACATCATCATCTCGAACAACGGTGGAGATCCAGTGACCGTTCCGGTCGCGTTGCACGTCGGTGCGACGGGCATCGACGACGGTGAGTTCGACACGCCGTCGATGTATGTGCTCAAGGGAGTGAGCCCGAACCCGTTCAATCCCGTGACTACCGTGACCTACGGGGTTCCCACAGACGCCTCGGTTCGCCTCGCCATCTACAGCGTTGCCGGCCGTCTGGTGCGCACGCTCGTGGACGGGGAGGTCGGGGCCGGTTACCGCACGGTCGTGTGGGACGGCCGTGACGACCGTGGGCGCGAGGTCGGAAGTGGTGTATACTTCTGTCGGATGGAGGCTGCGGGCTTCGACGACACCGCCAAGATGGTGTTGATGAAATAGCAGGATCGGTGCCGGTCAGACGGCACCGTGACAACTCCACGCTACTCTGAGGCGGGCGGCGGCCGAACCGGAACTATCGGATCGACCACGCTCGCCTCAGCTTCTTTCAACAGGGAGGTCCCGGATGTCAGCTCGTCCTCTTGTCTTAGCGGTCGCCATACTGGTGATGGCACTGTCTTCCGCGGACAGTTGGGCCGACGCTGTCGTGGCCGACCACACGATTGTCGCCTCCTTCGAGCACATCCCCGCTACGACGGTGGAGGACGTCAAGACCGGCTTCACGATGTTCTACGGCCACACATCGCACGGAAGCCAGATCGTGACCGGAATGTCCATGGTTCGAGAGGAAGATCCCCTCTACGACTTCAACAACGGCCCCGGCACATTCATCTTCAGTGAGTACAGTGACGACCTCGGTCACAACGGAGACGTGTCCTGGGTTCCGATAACGCGCACGAGGCTGGACGACCCGGGCTCCGACATCAACCTCGTGATGTGGTCGTGGTGTGGGGGAGCCTCGGACAACACCGAGGAGGGGATCAACATCTACCTGGACGCAATGGACGGCCTGGAGCAGGAATACCCGGACGTGGTCTTCGTGTACATGACGGGACACCTGGATGGCACCGGGCCCTCGGGCAACCTCTACGCGCGCAACAACCAGATCAGGGACTACTGCGTCGTGAACGACAAGGTCCTCTTCGATTTCGCAGACATCGAGAGCTACGACCCGGACGGTGTCTGGTATCCGGATGGGGGAGATGGCTGCGAGTGGTGCTACGACTGGTGCTCCACGCACACCTGTCCGACGTGCCCGTCGTGCGCGCACTCCCACTGCTTCAACTGCTACCTGAAGGGGAAGGCGTTCTGGTGGATGCTCGGTGCGGTGATCTCCGGCATGGACGCCGGTATCGACGAGGGCGCGGTCGGCCCGAGGCTGTCCCCCAGTCGCCCCAATCCCACTGACTCGGGCTCCGAGATCGCCTTCAGTCTTCCGTATCCCGCCGAGGTCAGGATCGATATCTACAACATGCGCGGACAGAGAGTCGCGACGCTTCTTGACCGCCATGTGACCGCGGGGGACCACTCCGTGCGATGGGACGGTCGAGATACGCGGGGTGTCGACGTCGGAAGCGGTGTCTACTTCTGTCGGGTGGAGGCGGCTGGCTTCGACGACACCGCGAAGATCGTGCTGATCCGGTAGCCTCGCGTGCTCAATGACAACTTTTCATAGCTATGGTATGGTTCCTGCAGCGGCTGGCAGTGAACCCGATTGCGCTCTCCCGCGTCAGAAGATAGGGGTGTATACTGCGGGGTGTGTGCCGCTATTACAGGCGGGACAGCTCCGTCGGTGAGGCCATCCGCCCGCCCACGCGTCCAGTCTACAGCGCCATCGAGGAGGTTTCCCCTTGTCACGAACCTGCACCGCACTGAGCATCGCGGTTCTCCTGGCCCTAGGCGTCCACGCTGCGGAGGTCGTGCCGCTGAACGAGGCGGTCGATGTCCTTTCGGTGGAGCTCTCGGAGTCCGGACCCGACCGAACCGTCATTGAGTACAGGCTCGGGAGTTTCTCCACGGACATCGTTGAGATCGGCGGGAATGTCTATTACACCGTGACGCTGGGCGGGGAGAGCCAGATCCTGGACAAGGGGCTTCCCGGCCTCCCGAACATCTGCCGGAGCATCGTCATTCCGGACGATGCTGAGATGTCAGTGCGTGTCATCTCCTCTCACTACGTCGACTACCACGACATCGATGTGGCCCCGTCCAAGGGGGAGATAGAGAGGACCATCGACCCGGCGCGGGTCCCATACGAATTCGACCCGTTCTACACCTCCGATACCTGGTATCCGTCCGAACTCGCGGACGTGAGGGCACCCTACATCCTGCGCGACGTGCGCGGCATGGTCGTCGTCCTCAACCCCTTCCGGTACAATCCCGCCAGTCGCACGCTGCGCGTGTACGACCGCGTGACGGTGGAGGTCGAGCGAGTGGGTCCCGGGAAGGTGAACGTGCTCTCGCATCGTCCGCCTATGGGACTGACGCCCGAGTTCGCCGGCATCTACGAACGCCATTTCCTGAACTTCGACCGCAGCAGTCTGGCGCGCTACACACCGGTGGGTGAGGTGGGGAGCATGCTCGTCATCTCGTACGGCGACTTCATGACCGCGATGGAGCCATTCGTTGAATGGAAGAACCAGATGGGCGTTCCGTGCGAGATGGTCAGCGCGACGACCGCCGGGGACTCGGCGGCCGCCATTCAGAGCTATATTCAGAACTACTACGACACGAACGGTCTGACGTTCGTACTGCTCGTCGGAGACGCCGAGCAGATCCCGCCGCTCGTCGCCAACAGCGGTTCATCGGATCCGTCCTTCTCGCTCGTGGCGGGTTCGGACACCTACCCGGACATCTTCGTGGGGCGCTTCTCGGCCGAGACGGTCGCGCAGGTGGAGACACAGGTGCTCCGCTCGGTGGAGTACGAGAAGCTGCCTGAGGTCGGCGCCGACTGGTACCACAGGGGCACTGGGATAGCCTCGATCCTGGGGCCCGGCGACGACGGTGAGTACGACGACGAGCACGTGGATTTCATACGCGACGATCTGCTGGGGTTCACCTACACCGAGGTCGACCAGATCTACGACCCCGCCGCGAACGCGTCGATGGTCGCGACCGCCCTCAACGAGGGTCGGAACATCATCAACTACGCGGGACACGGTTCCTACCTGGGATGGGGCTCCTCCGATTTCTCGAGTTCCCATGTGAACGCGCTGATGAACGACAACATGCTTCCGTTCATCTGGTCGGTCGCGTGCGTCAATGGCATGTTCGCGGGCAGGACCTGTTTCGCGGAGACGTGGCTACGGGCCACGAACGGGTCCGAGCCGACGGGGGCCGTCGCCACCCTGATGTCCTCGATCAACCAGGATTGGGACGAGCCCATGGACGCGCAGGACGAGATGGTCGACCTGCTCGTCGCGGGCGCCAGGCGGACGTTCGGCGGGTTGAGCATGAACGGTTGCTGCCACATGCTGGATGAGTACGGCGCGTTCGGCGAGAATGAGTTTCTGAGCTGGCACATCTTCGGAGACCCGTCCCTCCGCGTGCGCACCGATACGCCGAGGTCTCTGTCGGTCTCCCATGACGCCGCCACGTCGCCGGGCGACACGACCTTCGACGTGACCGTCGACGGCGTTGAGGGCGCTCTCTGCGCTCTCTACCACGAAGGCATCTCCTACGGCGCCGCGTTCACCGACGGCGGCGGCACTGCTGTCATCCATGTCGAAGGTGTGCTTCCGGGCAACGAGGACATTGTCGTCACGGTGACTTCCTTCAACGCGATCCCCTACTTCGGCAGCGTCCAGGTGGGAGAGGCCTACGACGCGATCATTGATGCCGCGCCCTCCTTCTTCAGTGTCAGTATGCAGCCTGACGGAACAGCGACGGACACGCTGGCCATCGGTAACGCCGGCGAGGCTCTGTCCGTCCTTCACTACGACATCGAGATCGCAGATTCGGGCATGACCAGGAGTTCCGACGGTTCCGGGATCACGGTCGACCCGGCGACGTGCGAGCCCGGCGCCACTCTTGACCTCGTCTTCACTCTCACAAACGAGAGCACGGACGAGGAGTGGGTGAAGGGCGCGAGCCTCGACTTTCCGGAGGGCGTGGTCGTCAACTCTTCCACTGACTTCTTGGTTTCGGACAGGGCGCTCGCGTGGGGAGGCGCCTCGGGGAACGGAGCCTACGTGACGTGGGAGGGCAACTGGTGGAACGTCGTCTACCCCGGAGAGACCGCCGTGGCTACCCTCAACGTGACCGTCGATGCCGGGTTCACGGGGAATGTCGGGATCGTCTTCGGGCTTCAGGGCGACGGCTACGGCGAGCCGCCCCACTGCCTGAGCGGAACGCTTGTCATTGACTGCGCCGTCGATCCTCTTCTTACGCTGCTTGCACCCAACGGTAACGAGGTCTGGGGCGTGGGTGAAGCGCGCGACATCACGTGGGACCCGAGCGGCGTGCCCCTTCTCGTGAACATATCCTGTTCGGTGGACGGAGGAGCCAGCTGGACGACGGTGGTGGCCGCAACCGAGGACGACGGCGAGCACACGTGGGTCGTGGACGCTCCGGTCTCGGACAACTGCCTGGTGAAGGTGAGTCTGGCCGTAGATCCGGATATGGACGACGTCAGCGACGCGTCCTTCTCTATCTACCAGCCCGTCGAGTGGCTCTCCGTTATCCCGACCGGCGGAGACGTTGTTGCGGGCGAGACGGCGTCCGTCGAGGTTCACTACGACACCGCCGGCATGTCCCACGGTGACTACTACGCGGACATCGTCATCACCAGCAACGGCGGTGATGACGTGGTGATACCCGTGACCCTGTGTGTGGCGGCGACCGGTGCCGACGACAGAGTTCCGCAGAAGGCCGTCGTGTACGGCAACTACCCGAATCCCTTCCATCCATCGACCCGCATCGCGTTCTCCATTCCTAAGGCGATGCGCATAAGGCTGTTGGTCTACAGCGTCGATGGTCGGCTGGTGCGCACACTGACCGACGACATGTACGACGGCCCCAGCCGTTACGTCGTTCCATGGAACGGGAAGAACGCGGCGGGTGAGAGGGTCTCCGACGGCGTCTACTTCTACAGGTTTGTGGCCGACGGCACTGAGCTAAGGGGGAAGATGGTCCTGCTGCGTTAGGACCTGAGGCGTCGAGGGTCGCAGCCGACACGAAGAAGAGGGCCGCCCACGCCATGTGAGCGGCCCTCTCGCGTTCATCGGGATTGACCCCTGGGGTCAGTCCGTGCTTCGGTCTATCTCAGAACGATCATCTTCTTCGTGCTGGTGTGGTTCCCCGCCTCGAGGCGGTAGAAGTAGATGCCGGCCGGCACGCGCCCGCCCGCTGCATCCGTTCCGTTCCACTCGACGCTGTGACGTCCCGCCGGGAACTGGCGGTCGATCACGGTCGCCATCTTTCTGCCCGCGACGTTGTATACGTCGATCTTCGTCCTCGCCGCTGTCGGCAGGTTGAAGGCCATCGCGGTTCCGTCGCGGAACGGGTTCGGGCTGTTCTGGCGCAGCGCGAACATCGTCGGCAGCTCTCCGTCGTCGATGCCCGTCTGCGACAGGTCGAGAACCAGCGTCAGCACGTCGTAGCTGTCGTACCTGCTGTCGGTGCTCGAGACGTGCAGGTCGAACTCGACGATCGCGTCGGCCGGTGAGGAGCCGATGGTCACGAGGAACGGCGAGGCGCTGTTGTCGCCCAGGCTGAGGGCCCCGATGTTGCCGAACGACCCGCTTCCGTCGTCAATGACGACGTCCGGATCGGAGGTCGTCAGCGTGCCGGTGACGCTGGTAGCGTCGCCGCTGCCCAGGTTCTGGAGCGTCACGACGATCTCGATCGTCTCCAGTGGCTGCGCGAGCCCGTCACCGTTTCCGCCGCCGGTGTCATCGATCGTGCTGCCGTCGATGACGAGCCACTGAGGAGGAGCGTCCGGACCGTGCATCGTGAACCTCACGGCCTGGCCGTTCGCTATCGTGGCCGCCGCGGGGTCATACGTCGAATTGAACAGGTACTGAATGCCGTCCGTCGCCGTCGGACTCTCTATGCCCACGGTGCAGGAGTGGGGGAAGGCCACCGTCTGATACTGCATCACGATGTCCCCGTCGCCGCTCGGGGCCGTGTAGAACGCCGGATCATAGAGGATGACCTCGAACGTCTCCAGATTGCCGCCCCCGTAGTGGGCCACCGCGTCGAACTGGCAGATCCAGCGGTGGTTCGCACTGTCGAAGTACTCGTAGATGTCGCCGCCCTCGGTCGGGTTCAGATCCTCCCAGAATGGAGCGACCATGGCCATCGGGCCGTGGGTGACCGGGATCCCGGAGTTGTCGCCGAAGCGGTAGTCATCGGTACCGAGCGCAACGAACCCGTTCGAGCAGACAGAGATGTTGTTGTAGTCCGTGCCGTAGTACCTGAACGTGAACGGGAGCGAGATGACTGTCGTCGCCGCGTCGGCGTCGATAGCCACAATGCGGTTGCCGAGGGTCGAGATCTCGAACCAGTCGTAGACGGGCGCCTGTCCGGTCCATCCATCGCCGGTGTCGTAGGCGTAGTAGCCGTAGGCGTCAGGTCCCGACGGGCCATCCGAAGGAACCCCGCCTATCGTCACGCTGATGTCTATGTTCTGCGTGTGTGTGTAGGTGCTGGCTTCGCCCGTCACGCCGAGCGTGAAAGAGACCTCGTAGCCCGGGGCGACCGTCGGGCTCGCGTGGATGCGGAACGAGTTCATCGAACTCGCTGCCGTGCCGCCACCCGCGATGGCGCCGAACTCACCGTCCGGATCCGTGACAGCCACGTAGGCGTCTGATGTCGACAGCGTGCCGAAGACATCGTCGAGCCCCACGGGCCCCGCGTTCTCGAGCGTCACTGTCAGCCACGCCGATTCGCCCGCCTCGAGCAGGCCGTCGCCGTCCCCGCCCGGTGCGGGATCGTCGATCACCGACGAGTCAAGCACCAGATCCGCCGCCGACACGGTCACTCCCGGAACGCTGACGTCCCAGTACAGGCGGCTCGCGTCCGTCGCCCTGACCGTGAGGTCAAGCGCGTGCCCGTTCGGGCAGTCTGTGGATGTTGTGAACGTGAACGGAACAGCGTTCGGCACGGTGCTGCCGCTCGCTATCGTCCCGTAGCTGGACGTGGTGTTACCCAGCGCGACGTAGGGATCGCCGGACTGGAGTAGTCCCGACACCCCCGTTGCGTCTTCGGGGCCCGTGTTCTCGAGGGAGACCGTCAGCTCGATGGTCTCGCCGGGCGTGACGACGCCGTCGTTGTTGCCCGTGCTCGAGTCGTCCGCGAAGTGGCTCGCGTAGGCGAGGTAGGGGCCCGTCGCCGTCACCACCGCGTGTCCCTCATAGGGATGCAGGTTGTGCCCCGTGACGGTGACCCACACCGTGTCGGATGTTGCCGGGTTGATCGAGAGCGAGACGTTGCCGTTGACATCCGTGTAGGCCGCCTCGTAGACCTCGCCGGGCGCGTAGGCGCAGACCAGCGCGTCCTGGAACGCCACGCCGCCGTCTTCCACGTTGACGTCCAGCGTGCTTGGGCCGTTCGGGACCGACGGAGGATGAGTGATGTCGGCGTAGACCGGGATCTTCGTCCAGACGTCCAGCTCCGGGTCGCCCTGGCAGTTCCAGCCCTCGTACTCGTAGGTCTGTGAGGGATAGAGATTGTACAGGTTGAGCTTCCCGTTCACCGTGGCCTCGCCGACCGTGTACATCTTGAGGTTGAATATGGCGCTATAGAATCCCTGGTTCACCGGGCTTCGAAGATAGGCCACGGAGCAGGCGACGATACTCGTCCCGATGGACGCGACGGAGCCCTTGGGTGCCGCTATGGTCCCGGCCTTCAGCCATTTCTCGCACGGATAGCCGTCGTACGAGAAGTTGCCGCCGCCGCAAGTCGCGGCCATGACAACCGGCAGCTTGTACCCGGGATTGGTCTGGTTCGGGTCGCAGTCGAACGGCGCCCACCAGTTGGAGACGCCCTGACCCCTGAAGTTCAGGAAGACGCGGCCGTCGGTGATGGCGGCGTGCACGTCGTTCTTGTCGGAGCCGTTCCTGCGGAAGAGCGTGTCGATCTGTGCGAACCCCTCCCGGTCCATCAGGCCCCACGCGAACCACGTATCGCCGAAGTAGATGGCATCGTCCTCGTCGTAGTCCTCGCGGACGATGAGGCAGGCGCTCCGGAACCAGTCGAGGTCGTGCATGTACGGCGTCTTCTTGTAGCCGAGTGTCTTGGCCACGAGGAGGTCGCACTCGGTGACGTTGTCCGCGGGGAGTCTGCCGACGTTGACATCGACGAGGACGTCGCCGCCCTCCAGCTGTCCGTAGTAGTTGTCCATGTCCGAGGTCGCCACGTACTCAGAGTCACCGACGATCAGGATGTGCTCGGGTGGGACTGTCCACGTGTCGTAGGCCGTCTGGATGTAGCTCTTGATGGACGAGGTGCTCGAGCCGATGACCGAGGTCTTCGCGATCTCGACCTCCATGCCTCGCTTGTGCTTCCACTCGGCCAGAGGCAGGATGCTGTCGTAGTAGTTGTCGTGCGTGATGATGAGGTACGTGCCCCGGCTGTCGCTCTCGTAGCGTGGTCTCACGAAGTCGTAGTTGGCTATCGAGCTCTCGTAGAGGCTGCGGAACGCGCGCGATGGCGGGCGCGTGCTGGTCTTCACGTTGATGCGCCCGGCGGAGGAGTAGTCGAGTTCCACCAGAAGGCGCCTGGTCACACGGAGCTCCTGAGTGCTCGCGTCGTAGGAAAGCGGGAAGACGCGCAGCGGCACGACCCTGAAGTCACGCATGATGGCCGGCTCGCCGACATCCGCCTGAGCAAGGGAGAAGCCCTCCCTCGAATAGGCGACTTCATCCAGGATGAGCGGCTGGTCAACAGTCCAGTCGTCCGCCCGGGCGGGGATGGGTGTGATCCCCCGGAGGATGTCGTGACCCTCCTCGAGGATGCGCAGCTCCACGCCGGCTGCGGGTGGGATTGCGATGAGCGTGCCGGCTACGGACATCAGGGGCTCGCCGACCTCGCCCAGCGGGCTCGCGCCTGGGACACGCACGATGTCGAATGTGCGGCCCTGGATCTCAACACTCCAGGTCTCGGGCGCCGGGAACAGCACCTCGATGAGCGTGCGGCTGGCGTTTGACTCGATAACCCGGAACTCGAGCTCGCCCCAGGCCGCCGGTGATGCGACTTCCGGCAGCGCGGCAGCGGCCGTCAGCGCCACTGCCAGCATCGTACATGTCAGCGCGGTCACGACGGCCGGACTGCCCGGACGCAGCGTACGCGAGAGCTTTCTCAGCATCAGATCCCCCTCCAAAGGATACGGTCCACTGTCTTTCGTCTTCGTCCTAGTCTTGCGTGTTGTCGCCCTGAGACACATAAACACAAGGCCCCGAGGAGCCCTGCCTCGCTCCGGACGACAGATGACCATGCGCCCGGGCCGCCGACCAGATCGAGCAACCCGGACGTATCTCGTCTAGCTACTGCATTTTATCACATTTTACGGGATTTGTCTATGATGCATTTCAGTGGGTTGGGTGAACCTAGTGTAGTGTCCCATGTTTAACTTGACAGTATATTGGGGACATGGTATCCTTCGTCTCAGTGAGAGGAGGGTGCCTATGTCCCGGGGTCCGAATGCAGTAGCTGTCACGTTGAGCGACGAGGGCCGCGCAGAACTGGAAGCGATGACGCGGTCTCGTTCGCTGCCGAACTTCCTGGTGCGGCGCGTCCGGGTGGTGCTCCTGGCGGCCGAGGGAAAGACGAACATCGAGATCGGCGCCGCGGTGGGGTTGTCCCGCGCCACGGTGGGAATGTGGCGCCGCCGCTTTGCGACGCGGGGCATCGCAGGGCTGTACGATGAGCAGCGTGCCGGGGGTCCGCGCTCGATCGACGACGAGCGCATCGCCGCTCTCGTCCGAAAGACCCTCGAGAGCAAACCCGAGGGGAGAACCCACTGGAGCTGCCGCGCGATTGCGGCTGAGACGGGGCTCTCCAAGTCCACGGTCCAGCGGGTATGGCGTGCGTTCGGGATCCAGCCGCACCGACAGAAGCACTTCAAGCTCTCCACGGACCCGCTGTTCGTGGAGAAGGTCCGCGACATCATCGGCCTGTACCTGAACCCGCCGGACAACGCCATGGTGCTGTGTGTGGATGAGAAGACTCAGATCCTGGCGCTGGATCGTACCCAGCCGATGTTGCCCATGGGGTTGGGATACGTCGAGGGGATGACGCACGACTATGTGCGGCATGGAACCACGACTCTGTTCGCCGCCCTCGACATCGCCTCGGGCCGTGTGCTGACTCGCTGCACGCCTCGGCATCGCCATCAGGAGTTCCTGCTCTTTCTCAAGGAGATCGATGCCAGTGTCCCGAAGGAACTCGACGTCCACCTCGTGGTCGACAACTACTCGACCCACAAGCATCAGAACGTGCGTCGGTGGCTCGCCGCGCGGCCACGCTTCCATGTGCACTACACCCCGACCTATAGCTCGTGGCTCAACCAGGTCGAGATCTGGTTCAATCTGATCACACAACAGGCCATCCGCCGGGGAACGTTCCACAGCGTGAAAGATCTCGTGCGCAAGATCGACCTCTTCGTCTCTCAGTACAACAGCAGATCCAAACCCTTCGTCTGGTCCGCGACGGCCGACTCGATACTCCGGAAGATCAAAAGATTATGTCAGGCTACTTCTGGGACACGACACTAGC
>JAUWCJ010000068.1 GCA_030609365.1 Candidatus Eiseniibacteriota bacterium
CTCCACTCTTCGCATCGACCGACATCCTCACCTCGTGCAGCTTCTGGCTCTTCTCCCGCACGACCACTTCGTCCCCAGCCTTGACTGAGTACGAGGGGATGTCGACCTTCCGTCCGTTCACCGTTATGTGTCCGTGTACGACAAGCGCTCTCGCTGCAGACCTGGAGCAGGTGAAACCCAGTCGATACACGATGTTGTCCAGCCGTCTCTCCAGAAGTCTCAGCAGGTTCTCACCCGTGATGCCCTTCTGGCGATCGGCTTCCGCGTAGTAGTTCCGGAACTGCTTCTCCAGAACCCCATAGAGGCGCTTGGCCTTCTGCTTCTCCTTGAGCTGGATACCGTAGTCAGAAGGCTTCCTGCGACGCCTCTGGCCGTGCTGTCCCGGACCGTAAGGGCGCCTCTCGAAAGCGCACTTGTCGGTGCTGCAGCGTGTGCCCTTAAGGAAGAGCTTCACGCCGTGCCGCCGGCAGATCCTGCAGCGCGGGCCGTGATAAGTCGCCATCTAGTGATCCTCCGTTCTCAGACTCTTCTCTTCTTGGGAGGACGGCACCCGTTGTGCGGAATGGGCGTTACGTCCCTTATTGCGGTGATCTTGAGCCCGGCCGCCTGGAGCGCGCGAACTGCCGCCTCACGCCCCGGACCCGGTCCCCACACCAGTGCCTCTACTCTTCGAAGCCCCATCGGAATCGCCTGCTCGGCCGCGTTGCTCGCTACGAGCTGCGCGACGAAACCCGTGCTCTTCTTCGACCCCTGGAATCCGACTCTGCCGGCACTCGACCACGAGATCGTGTTGCCCTTCATGTCGGTCAGGGTGACGATGGTGTTGTTGAAGCTCGCTCGGATGTGCGCGACTCCATCGGGCTCAACCGTCTTCTTCTTCTTGCGCTGAGCCAAGCCTACCTCCTGTCACCGGCTAGGCCTTCTTGCCGGCCTTCTTCCTCTTACCTGCTACTGTCTTCTTCGGTCCCTTCCTTGTGCGCGCGTTCGTTTTCGTCCTCTGACCGCGGCACGGCAGACCCCGCCTATGACGCCAGCCCCGATAGCAGCCAATGTCTTTAAGGCGCTTGATAGAGAGGGCGATCTCGGTCCTGAGCGTGCCCTCCACACGATAGCTGTTCTCGATCACCTGTCTGATACGCCCGAGTTCCTCAGCGGTAAGATCCTTGACCCGTGTAGACCCGTCAATACCCGCCTCTTTCAGGATCTTCGCCGAGGACGTCTGACCCACTCCGTAAATATACGTGAGCGCGACGACGGCCCGTTTGTTGTCAGGAACATCAACTCCGACAATACGCGCCAACGCGATTCCCTCCCTTTCGCGGCATTACCCCTGCCGCTGGTTGTGCCTTCTGTTCGTGCAAATAACTCGGACTCGTCCGTGCCTCTTGATGAGCTTGCAGTGCTCACAGATCTTTTTAACTGAAGAACGCACCTTCATGTTGCCTCCCAACGTGCGAGGGACTGCAGTTACATCCGGATCACTTGTAGCGGTATGTAATGCGACCCCGCGACCAGTCATACGGAGACACCTCAACCGTCACCCTGTCGCCGGGAAGGATCTTGATGTAGTGCATCCGCATCTTCCCGGAGATGTGCGCCAGGACCTTGTGCCCGTTGTCGAGCTCGACCCTGAACATGGCGTTCGGCAGGGCGTCGACCACAACCCCTTCAACAGTGATGCCCTTCTGCTTCACCATCAAACCCCCTGGTGCCGCCCTGCGCCGGTGCGCGACGTCCGCGCCCCAGATGCCGGCCGGCGTTCTCACGACAGCGTAAGGACGTCCGCCCCTCTCGTCGTCACGGCCAGCGTGTGCTCGAAGTGCGCCGACCTGTGACGGTCAGCTGTGACGACGGTCCAGTTGTCGGCCAGCGTCTCGACTCCGGCCGCCCCGGCGTTGAACATCGGCTCTATCGCCAGGACCATCCCCGCCTTGAGGACCGGTCCCCGGCCAGGGTCGCCGTAGTTCGGAATCTCCGGCGGCTCGTGAAGCTCGGTCCCTACTCCGTGCCCGGTCAGCTCCCTGACGACCGAGAAACCTGCGTCCTCGGCCACGCACTGGATCGCGTGCGACACATCCGAGAGGTGGATTCCCTCGCGCACCATCGAGACAGCCTTGTTCAGAGCCTTCCTGGTCACTTCGAGCAGACGCTCCGTTCCCTCCGTGATCCCGTTGACCGCAAACGTCCGCGCTCCGTCGGCCACATAGCCGTTCTTACGAACGCCGACGTCGATCCCTATGATGTCGCCGTTCCGCAACGCCCGCGACCCAGGTATGCCGTGGACGACCTCTTCGTTGATCGAGGCACAGATGGCGGCCGGATAGCCATGGAATCCCTTGAACTCGGGAGTGGCTCCGTGACCGATGATGTACTCCTCGATCTCTCTGTCCAGTGTGCCCGTCTCGACGCCGGGTCCCACAAGCTCCGACGCCAGATCCAACGCGCCCGCAACCAGACGGCCGCTCTCTCTAATGAGCTCGATCTCGTCGCGGTTCCTGATGTTAATCATCCCGTCGCGCTCCCCGAGGACGTCGCCGCGGATATCCGGTCCAACAGATCCTGGACGTCCTTACGCACGACCTCTACCGGACGATCGGTGTTGATGGTCTCGAAGTTCCCGCGCGACCGATAGTACTCGATCATGGGCTCGGTCTGCTTCCGGAACTCCCCGAAGCGCTTCTCGATGGTTTCTCTGACGTCGTCGGCGCGCGTCTCGAGCTCGCCGCCGCAGGCGTCACAGATCCCGGGCACCTTCATCGGCTTCTGCGCCAGGTTGTGTATGGCTCCGCACTTGCCGCACGTCACGCGCGACAGGAGCCTGTCGGCGGCAGCGTCCTGGCTGATGTCCAGCAGCAGGACGAGATCCGTCGACAATCCCTTCTCGGCCAGGAGCTTGTCCAGCCCTTCCGCCTGCGGGATGGTCCGCGGGAACCCGTCGAGTATGATGCCGCTCGCGTATGCCGGGTCGTCCAACAGCTCCTCTATCCACCTGAGCATGAACTCATCGGGAACGAGGTTTCCGGCATCCATGTGCTCCTTGGCCTTGAGCCCCAGCTCGGTCTTGCGCTCGACCGCACCGCGCAGAAGCTCGCCGCTCGATATGTGCGGCAGACCGGTGTGGTCCGCGATTCGCGCCGCGTGCGTGCCCTTGCCGGCTCCTGGAGCCCCGAGGAGTAGAACGATCATCTTGTAATCCCAGTCTCTTTCTACCTGCGTCTTCCGCGCAGCTTGCCCTTCTTCATGAACCCGTCGTAGTGCCGCATCAGGAGGTGAGACTCGATCTGCTGAAGCGTATCGAGCCCGACCCCGACGACGATGAGAAGTCCGGTTCCCCCGAAGGTGAAGGGAGCGTTGAACCTCTGCTGCATGAAGAACGGCAGCACCGCTATGAACGCCAGGAAGCACGCTCCGGGGAGCGTTATCCTGGTGAGAACGCTATCGATGTACTCCGCCGTCTTCTTCCCCGGACGCTTCCCAGGCACGAACCCGCCGTACTTCTTCATATTGTCGGCGAGGTCGACAGGGTTGAAGATGATCGCCGTGTAGAAGTAGGCGAAGAAGATGATGATAAGAACATACACCGTCGTGTAGAGCGGCGCGCCAGGCTGCAGCCACGCCGCCATGTTCTCCATGAACACGTTGCCCTTGAAGAAGTTGGCCAGTGTGCCCGGGAACATGATGATGGCCTGGGCAAAGATGACCGGGATGACGCCGGCGGTGTTCAGCCGGAGCGGTATGTGCGTGCTCTGCCCGCCGTAGACTTTTCTGCCGACCACCCTCTTCGCGTACTGAACCGGTATTCGGCGTTGCGCCTGCTGCATCAGTACGACCGCCGCAACGATGAAGACCATCATCGCCGTGAGTATGACAAACCCGAAGATGTTGAGCGAGCCGATCCGGACTGCCCTGAACGTGTTCAGCCAGTCGTTCGGATAACGAGCGACGATCCCGATGAAGATGATGAGCGAGATGCCGTTTCCGATACCCTTCTCAGAGATCTGCTCACCGAGCCACATGGTGAAGATCGTGCCGGTCGTCATCGTGAGCATGGTGAGGAGAACGAAGTTCACGCCGGGGCTCGGAACGACCGCACTGCCCTCGATGGCCGGAAGGCTCTGGATGTACATGGCCGCGGCGTACGACTGGACCAGCGCCAGAAGCACGGTCCCGTACCGCGTGTACTGCGTGATCTTCTTCCGCCCTTCCTCCCCCATTTTCGAGAGCTTCTCGAAGTACGGAATCACGGCCGTGAACAGCTGTATGATGATCGACGCGCTGATGTACGGCATAATGCCCAGGGCAAAGATCGTCGCCTGAGAGAACGCCCCTCCGACGAACATGTCGTAGAGCCCCAGCAGCGAGCCCTGCTGCTGCTTGAAGAACGCCGCCAGAGCTTCACCGTTGACGCCGGCCGTGGGCACGTGCCCGCCGACCCTGTAGACGACAAGCATCCCGAGAGTGTAGAGAACGCGTCTCTTCAGTTCGGGGATCTTGAAGATGCTCTGAAGGCTATGAAACACGTTGGCCATGATTCGTGTGCCTTTCTTCCCTTCCTACTTAACCAGCTCGATGGTTCCACCCGCCGCCTCGATCTTCTCACGTGCCTTCGCGCTGATCGCGTTGACCTTGAGATCGAGGGCCTTCGTCACCTCACCCATCGCAAGAACCTTCACGGGCATCCTCGAACGAGTCACGATTCCGGCCGCTCTCAGCACGGCGACCGTCACGGTCCCCTCGAGTCCGGAGCGCTCGAGATCGCTGAGGTTGATCACCTCGTACTCTCGACGCGTGTAGTTCGTGAAACCCTTGATCGGCAACCGTCTGGTGAGAGGCAACTGACCGCCCTCGAACCAGGCCGGGATGTTCCCGCCCGAGCGGGACTTCTGGCCCTTGTGCCCACGTCCCGACGTCTTGCCGAGTCCGGAGCCCGAGCCGCGTCCCACGCGCTTCCTGTTCTTTGTCGCCCCCTTGGCGGGGCTCAGTTCGTTCAGCTTCATTCCGAGACCTTCCCTCTTGAACCTACCACCGTGCCGTCGATGACCCGGTCTGTTCTTCTTCGCTCTCCGGAAACCCGGCTACTCGTTGATCTCTTCCACCTCGACGAGGTGCTCGACCTTCTTGACCATTCCCCGAATGCAGGGATTGTCGTTGTGCACGACCTCCTGGTTGAGACGCCTGATCCCCAGGGCTCTGATGGTCTTCTTCTGCATGCCGCTCCGGTTGATGGCGCTTCTCACCTGGCGGATCTTGAGTTTGCTAGCCATTATCCGCCTCCGTCTCGCACCCGAAGAGCTCACTGACGCTGATGCCCCGCGCACTCGCCACGTCGGCTGCGGACCGCATCTCCTTGAACGCCTCCATCGTCGCCTTGACCATGTTGTGCGGGTTGTTCGACCCGATCGACTTGGCCAGGACGTCCTTCACACCCGCGCACTCCATGACTGCGCGGACCCCACCACCAGCCACGACGCCGGTTCCCGGGCTCGCCGGACGCACGAGAACTCTTCCCGCTCCGAACCTGCCTGTGACGGTGTAGGGAAGCGTGCCTCCCACCATCGGCACTTTGATCATGTTCTTCTTGGCGACCTCGGTGCCCTTCTGAATCGAGGACGCGACATCATTGGCCTTGCCGAGACCAATCCCGACCTTGCCCTTTCTGTCGCCGACCGCCACCAGAGCGTTGAATCCGAAGCGCCGGCCGCCCTTGACGACCTTGGCCACCCGGTTGATATGGATGACCCGCTCCTCGAACTCAGGCACTCTGGCCTCTCTGTCGTCCCTTCTGAACTTCCTGGGTTCCCTCGCCATCGAGTTCCTACTCCCTCCCTGGAACGGACCCTCTTAGAACTCCAGGCCGCCTTCCCGCGCTGCATCCGCGAGAGCCCGCACACGGCCGTGGTACAGGTAACCGCCCCTGTCGAAACGAACCTGCTTGATTCCCTTCTCAAGGGCCAAGCGCGCCAAGACCTTGCCGACCGCCTTGCTGGCGTCGGTCTTGGTGTAATCCCCGTTCCCCAGTTCCTTCCGCACATCGTCACTCAGGGTCGAAGCCGAAACCAGCGTCTCGCCACCGACGTCGTCGATGACCTGAGCATACGTATGCTTCAGGCTTCTGAACACGCTCAGCCGCGGGCGTCCGGGGTCACCGCTGACCTTCTTGCGGATGCTCTTCCGGCGCCTCTGTCTGCCCATTCTCCTGATGCTGCTACTACCCTTCATGGTATCTCACCAGCCTCTGCTGAAGAATCAAGTTGACACTGGCCAACCTAGGTGCCTGACGAAACAGCCAGCTTGCCCGCCTTCCTCCGCACGTACTCGTCGTGATACCTGATCCCCTTGCCCTTGTACGGCTCGGGGGGTCTCAAGGCCCTGATCTCAGCGGCCGCCTGCCCTACTGCCTGCCTGTCGATGCCCTTGACGACGATTCGCGTCGACGCCGGGACCTCGATCTCGATTCCCTTGGGGGGCTCGAACACGCAGAGGTGCGAGAACCCGAGCTTGAGCTGCAGGGTCTTCCCCTGAAGCTCAGCGCTGTACCCGACTCCGATGATATCCAGGTTCTTGAAGAACCCGTCGGACACACCGGTGACCGTGTTCGCCACAAGCGCCCGCATCGTGCCGTGGAGAGAACGCGTTTCCTTGGTCTCGGAGCTGCGCTCCACCCTCACGACGTTCTCGTCGACGCGCGCGGTTATGTCACCGGTCATCTCGGTCTCGAGCTCACCCTTGGGCCCCTTCACCTTGACGATCCTGCCGTCGACGGTGACGGTCACGCCCTTGGGAATCTCAATTGGTGACTTCCCTACTCTCGACATCCAACGTCTCCTTGCTCTCCGAGGCGCCCGACGCACGGGACACCCCAGGGCGCCCTACCAGATGTGGCAGACCACCTCGCCACCGACCTTCTCCCTCCGTGACTCCTTGCTCGTGAGCACGCCCTTCGGAGTGGAGAGGATCGCCGTCCCATAGTTACTGCGAACGCGGGGTATATCATTGGCACCGACGTAGCGCCGGAGTCCCGGCTTCGAGATGCGCTTGATCCCACGTATGACGCTGCCACCGTCCTTGGTGTACTTCAGGTGGACCCTCAGGACTCCCTGCTTGTTGTCCTCCACCACCTTGAAGTCTCTGATGAACTTCTCGCGAAGAAGCGCCCCGGCAATCGCCTTCTTGAAACCCGAAGAAGGTATGTCGACGCTCCTCTTCTTTGCCCGACAGCCGTTCCTGATCCTCGTCAACATGTCGGCGATAGGATCTGTCATCATGGTTGTTCTCTCCTCGCGCGCCTCGGCCGGACCTGCTCTCTACGAGCGGGCCAGGGCGGGACGGTGTGACGGGTCGCTTGAGCGTAGGCTCTACCAGCTCGCCTTGACGACCCCGGGGATCTCCCCGTTCAGAGCCAGCTCGCGGAAGCAGATGCGGCAGAGCCCGAAGTCCCGCAGGTAGCCGCGCGCGCGACCACAGCGGTGACAGCGGTTGTACTCCCGCACCTTGAACTTCTGCTTTCTGGCCTGCTTCTCGACTAGTGCCTTCTTCGCCAAACCTGTTCCCCCAGATAGCGGTCGAGCTAGTGCCTGAACGGCAGACCCATGAGTTTGAGAAGCTCGAACGCCTCTTCGTCGGTCCTGGCCGACGTAACAATGGTAACGTCCATCCCCTTCATCATCTCTACATCATCGTAATTGATCTCCGGAAAGACCACCTGCTCTTCGAGACCGAACGTATAGTTCCCTCTTCCGTCGAAGGAATTCGGCGGAAGCCCTCGGAAGTCTCGAATCCGGGGAGTCGCGATGGTGACGAGCCTGTCAAAGAACTCGTACATCATCTTGCCCCTCAGAGTGACCTTGCACCCGAGCGGCTGGCCGGCGCGCAGCTTGAAGTTCGCGATCGACTTCCTGGCCCGCGTCAGCTTCGGCTTCTGGCCCGTGATGGCCGCCAGTTCCTTCATGGCACCCTCGATGATCTTGATGTCGTCCTTACCTTCGGCGAGACCGATATTGACGACGATCTTGGACATCTTCGGGACCATCATACTGTTGGCGTATCCGAAGCGCTTCTTCAGCCCCGGGATCGCCTCGCTGTCGTACTTCTCTCTGAACCGTGTCATTCTCTCTATACTCCACTGTCACTGTCCGAGGCGGACGGTGTGTCCTCCACCCCCATCTGCACCACCTACCGTCGCTCGATCATCTCCCCGCACTGAGCGCAGATCCGGGTCTTCGTCGAGTCCGCAAGTACCTTCGTGCGAACCCTGACGCCCTTATTGCACTTCGTGCAGACCAACATGACGTTTGAGACGTCCATGGGCGCTTCCTTCTCAATGATCCCGCCCTGGTCTCCCTGCGAACGAGGCTTCGTGTGCCTGTGGATGAAGTTCGCTCCTTCCACGACCACTCGCCCCGCCTTCGGCAGCACCTTGAGCACCTTCCCGCGCTTGCCCCTGTCGTTGCCGCCGATCACCTCTACAATGTCGTTCTTCGCTATCTTCATCTGCTGTTCCTTGATCAGAGAGGGACGGCCGCCCAACACCGCGCAGACCGCATCCTCGAGTGTCGCTCTTTACAGTACCTCAGGAGCGAGAGCGACGATCTTCATGAACTTCTTCTCCCTGAGCTCGCGAGCGACCGGACCGAAGATACGGGTCCCGATCGGCTCGTTCTGCGGGTTGATCAGCACGGCCGCGTTGTCATCGAAACGGATGTACGTTCCGTCCTTCCGTCCGATCTCCTTGCGCGTCCGTACGATGACCGCCCGCACGACCTGCTTCTTCTTCACGGTGCCGCCCGGAATCGCGGAGCGGACACTGGCGACGATGATGTCGCCCACCCTGGCGTATCTCCTCCGGGAACCACCGAGTACCTTGAAGCATCGTACTTCCTTGGCCCCGGAGTTATCCGCCACTTTGAGTTTCGTGTACTCCTGAATCATTGCCTGCCTCTTCCCCCGCTGCGTAGCCTCGAAGGCTTACTGGGTCACCTTCTTCGTGACCTCGACAAGCCGCCAGCGCTTGTCCTTCGAGATCGGACGCGTCTCCATGATCTTCACAACGTCGCCTGTCTGGCACTCGTTGTTCTCGTCGTGTACCTTGAACTTGCTCGTCTTCTTCACGAAACGACCGTAAAGAGGATGGCGAACAAGTCTGGTGACCGCGACGACCACGGTCTTGTCCATCTTGTCGCTCACAACCTCGCCGACTCGGGTCTTCCGCCGGCTGCGTGCTTCAACCTGTGCCATTCGATCCTACCCCGGTCTTGACGCGTCTCCGCGCCCGCCCGCATCCTGCGGGAATCCATGAAGCTGCTATTCGCCGCCCGGTGAGGTAGACGTCCCCACACCGGCTCCTTCATCAAGGAGCGTCTTCAATCTGGCGACGTCCTTTCGAATCCCTCGAATCCTCAGAGGATTGCTCAGCTGCCCGGTCTTGTGCTGGAACTTGAGGTTGAACAGCTCCTCCTGCGCCTCGCGCAGTCGCTGCTCCAGCTCCTCCCGGGTCAGTGTCCTCAACTCCTTGGCCTTCACTTCATACTCTCCTTCGGATGCTGCCTACATGTCCCTGGTCGTGAACTTCGTCCGGATCGGGAGCTTGTGACTAGCCAGAGAGAGACACTCGCGCGCGATCTGCTCGTTCACACCCTCGATCTCACAGATGATCCGTCCCGGCTTCACAACCGCGACCCAATGGTCCAGCGCGCCCTTGCCCTTCCCCATCCTCGTCTCAGCGGGCTTCTTGGTGATCGGCTTGTCAGGGAAGACCCTGAACCAGACCTTGCCGCGCCGCTGCATGTGCCTCGTGATGGCGATACGCGCCGCCTCGATCTGACGCGCCGTCAGCCACCCGGCCTCGAGCGCGCGAAGGCCATACTCGCCAAAATCGATCTCCGTGGCGCCCTTCGACTTGCCCCTCATGCGGCCCTTGTGCTGCTTCCTGTGCTTGGTTCTCTTCGGCTCTAGCATTGTCTATCAGCTTCCTTCGTTGGTGCCGCTCTTTTTAACGGCCGGCTTGACCTCGCCGCTCTTTTTAACGGCCGGCTTGACCTCGCCGCTCTTCTTGACGGCGGGCTTGCTCTCGCCGCCCTGCCGCGCGCCAGCTGAAGGCGCGGGCTTCTCCGCATCCGTCCGGCGCGGCGGCCTTCCGCCACTTGCCGGCCTCGTACCACCCGTCGGTCTGCCGGAACCGGAGCGTCCAGCGGAGCTTCTGCCACCGCTCCTGCCGCTCGGAGCCCCTCTGCCTCCGCTTCGAGCACCCCTGCGCGGCGGACGGTCTCCCCTGCCCCGGTCGGACCTGTCGTCACGGCGTCCCCTGAACGAATCACGCTGGGACTTCTGGGAGCGCTTCTCCTCCTCAAGGCTGTCGATCATACCGTCGAGCTTCTCGCCCTTGAAGATCCAGACCTTCACACCCACGGCACCGTGCGTCGTCCTCGCCGTCGCCTTGGCGAAGTCGATGTCGGCGCGGAGCGTGTGGAGCGGAACACGACCCTCGTGATGCTCCTGTACTCTGGACATCTCGGAGCCTCCGAGCCGACCCGCGCAGCGGATCTTGATGCCCTTGGCTCCCATTCTCATGGTCGATTCGACGGCCTTGCGGACGGCGCGGCGGAAGCCCATGCGCGACTCGAGCTGCTTCGCGATGTGCTCCGCGACGAGCTGCGCGTCCAGCTCGACCTTCTTGACCTCGAGGATGTTAATCCTGATGTCCCTGCTCGTCAGATGCTCGAGTTCCTTGTTCAGGCGCTCGACCTCGATCCCCTTCCGCCCGATCACGATACCCGGTCTCGCCGTCCTGACGTTGACGACGACCTTGTCGGCCTTCCTCTCGATGATCACCTCCGAGATTCCGGCACGCGCGAGCTTCGTGGTCACGTACTTCCGTATTGTCAGATCTTCTTTCAGAAGCTCGGCGTAGTTCTTCTTCGCGAACCACCTGGACTTCCAGGTCCTGTTGATGCCGAGCCTCATGCCGACTGGATGTACCTTCTGGCCCAAAACGATCCTCCGACTCTACGCCTGCTTCCCGGTTCGGTCGCCCACCACGATCGTGATGTGGCTCGTTCTCTTCCGCACTGTCGTCGCCCTGCCCATCGCCCGCGCCCGGAACCTCTTCATCGTCGGTCCCTCATCTACGAACGCTTCCTTCACGTAGAGGTCGGACGTTTCCAGCTGGGCGCCTTCCTTCGTGTTGCTGAACATGTTCGCCACGGCCGAGCGCAGCGTCTTCTCTACCGGCTCCTTGGCCGCTCGTACGACGAACTGGAGCGTGTGCATCGACTCGTCGACGCTCCGTCCGCGGATCATGTCGACAACCTGTCGCACCTTCCGCGGAGACATGCGTATGAATCTCGATCTAGCTCGTGCTTCCATATCACGACTCTCCAGATTTGCACCGCTCGAGGACGGTACGCGTTCACTGGGCTTCCATCGAAAGCGCGTGTCTCTAGCGCTTCTTGCCCGTCGTAGACTCCCTGCTGCGGTGAGAACGGAACGTCCTGGTGAAAGCGAACTCACCCAGCTTGTGCCCGACCATGTTCTCCGTGATATACACGGGGATGAACTTGTGACCGTTGTGGACTGCCAGCGTGTGACCCACGAAATCAGGCGGGATCACGGAGCTTCTGGCCCACGTCTGGATCACGCGCTTCTCACCTGTCCGGTCCAGTGCGCGGACCTTCTTGAGAAGCTTCTCGTCGATGTACGGTCCCTTTTTCGTAGAACGACCCATAGGGTTTAGCCCACTCCTTCGCTACCTGCATCACCCAGCGGAACGTCTTCGTCCCGCGACGTCTACCTCTTCTTCTTCTTCCTGCTTGTCACTATCATCCTGTCCGACGACTTCTTCCTTCTGGTATTGCCGCCCTTGGCCGGCTTGCCCCAAGGCGAGCACGGATGACGTCCACCCGAAGACTTCGACTCGCCACCACCCATCGGATGGTCCACCGGGTTCATCGCCACACCACGGACCTTCGGCCGCTTGCCAAGCCACCTGCTGCGACCGGCCTTGCCGAGCTTGATGCTCTCGTGCTCGATGTTCCCGACCTGCCCCAGCGTCGCGTAGCACTCAGCATCTACCAGTCTCACCTCACCGGACGGGAGCCTCACGTGCGCGTATTTGCCCTCGCGCGCCATGAGCTGTGCACCGTTGCCGGCGCTCCGCACCAGCTTGCCACCGGCTCCGCGCCTGAGCTCGACATTGTGGATCGTCGTGCCGAGCGGGATCTTCTTCAGAGGAAGCGAGTTCCCGGGCTTGATCTCCGCCGTGTCCCCTGCCATCACGGTGTCGTTCACGTTCAGCTTGTCCGGAGCAAGTATGTAGCGCTTCTCGCCGTCGGCGTAGAACAGAAGCGCGATCCTCGCGGACCGATTCGGATCGTACTCGATCGCCGCAACCCTGGCGGGGATCCCGCGCTTGTTGCGGCGGAAGTCCACGATTCGATACATCCGCTTGTGTCCACCACCCCTGTGCCGCATGGTCAAACGGCCCTGATTGTTCCTGCCGCCCTTCCTCTTGATCGGGGTCAGCAGGGACTTCTCAGGCGTTGTCTTCGTTATCTCATCAAACGAAGCGACCGTCTTGAACCGGAGCGTTGGGGTCGTCGGCCTGAACCTCTTGACTGCCATTTGTAGAACTCCCGACTTAGCTTACAGTTTGCGCATGCCACGCGCCGCTCTACCCGGCGACCGCACTACGCGTGCTCAAAGAACTCGATGGTATCGCCCTCTCTGAGAGTGACGATTGCCTTCTTCCACGACGCCCGCTTCCCCTCAAACCGCCCCAGCCTCTTCACCTTCCCCGTCACGGAGATCGTGCGAACCGTCCGAACAGACACGTCGAACAGTTCCTCGACGGCCCTTCGTATCTCGATCTTGTTGGCGTTCCTGGCAACCTTGAACGCCACCTCGTTCTTCATCTCACGATGCCGCGCCGTCTTCTCTGTAATGACAGGTGCGAGGATGATCGTTCTGGGATCGCGCTTCATGCTCCGAAGACCTCCTCCACCGTCTCGAGGGCGCTCTGCGTCATAACGACGGTCCCGGCCCACAGCAGGTGATATGTGGTGAGCTCACGCGCCAGCGTCACCCGGAGATGAGGGATGTTCCTCGCGGAGAGGAAGAGTTCCCTGTTGCCTTCGCGAATCACCAGAAGCACCTTCCCCTCGCCGGCCCCTATCGCACTGAGAAGGGACGCCATCTCCTTCGTGCTCACACCAGAGAGTTCGAAGTTCTCGAGGATCTTAATCTCGTCGGCCGCTGCCTTCGAGGACAACGCGGACGTCAGGGCCAGGCGGCGTATCTTCTTCGGGAGTTTCATGCTGAAGTCGCGGGGCTGCGGCCCGAAAGCCAGTCCGCCGCCGACCCAGTGAGACACCCTGGTCGAGCCGATCCGCGCGCGTCCCGTGCCCTTCTGACGCCATGGCTTCCTTCCGCCACCGCGCACGTCGCTTCTGCCCTTGGTCGCGGCCGTCCCGGACCTCTGATTGGCCAGGTACGTTCGCACGGCCTCGTGCATCACGTGTTCGTTCGGCGTGATGCCAAAGAGGCCGGCGGGCAGACTCACCTCGCCGCTCTTAGCCCCGCCCTTTGTCAGTATCGGTAGTGTGTTTGCCATCTGAAATCTGCCTCACTTGGATAGATCCACGTTCCGGAGCGTGCCTACTTCGCGGCCCTCTTCGCGTTGGTTATCAACAGATAGCCGTTGCTCGCACCCGGGACCGCTCCTCTGACGAGGAGGGTATTTGTCTCGCTGTCTACCTGCACTACTGAAAGGTCCTTGATCGTCACGCGCCCTCCGCCCATCCGCCCCGGCAGCTTCTTGCCCTTCCACACTCTCGCAGGTGTCGCGCTCTGGCCGATCGAACCCGGCTTCCTGTGGTTCCGGTTGCCGTGCGTCTGGCGGCCCGTGCTCATCCCGTGCCTCTTCGTGACTCCCTGGAACCCCCGACCCTTCGACCAGCCGGTCACATCGACGATCTGGCCCTCTTCAAAAACGTCTACCTTGATCTCCTGCCCGACTTCGTAGTCACCCGGGTTGTCGACACGGAACTCCTTCAGCCGCCGCCTCGGGGTAACCCCGGCCTTCGCGAACTGCCCCAGAACGGGCTTCGTCAGCGCCTTCTTCCGCGTGGCGCCGTACCCCATCTGGACCGCCTCGTAGCCGTCGATCTCGTTGGTTCTCACCTGGGTGATAACGCAGGGTCCCGCTTCGATAACGGTGACTGGCACCGCGGTGCCGTCCTCCTTGAAGACCCGTGTCATTCCCAGTTTTCTTCCGATTATTGCCGCCATCATCATTCCCCTTGAACTTCTCCGGTCCCGCTCGCCGCTCGCGGAGCGGACTCCTTGAGGACCGATCGCCGGCGCGCTGCCGGAACGGTCTACTCCACCTTGATCGAAATGTCCACGCCTCCGGGGAGGTCGAGGTCCATCAGCGCATCGAGCGTCTTCTGAGTCGAGTTCGTGATGTCGATCAGCCGCTTGTGCGTGCGGATCTCGAACTGCTCGCGAGACTTCTTGTCGATGTGCGGCGACCGCAGAACCGTGTATATCTTCCTCCTCGTCGGAAGAGGTATTGGTCCCGAGATCATGCCTCCCGTCTCCCTCACAACGCGGACTATCTCAGACGCAGACTGGTCCAGCGTGGCGTGCTCGTAGGCCATCAGACGGATGCGAATTCTCTGGCCGGCCACGTATCTCCTCCTTACTCGATGATCTTAGTAATGGTGCCGGCGCCCACGGTCCTGCCACCCTCACGGATCGCGAACCGCAGTCCCTCTTCCATCGCGATCGGCGTGATCAGCTCCACCGAAAGCTCCACGTTGTCACCCGGCATTACCATCT
>JAUWCJ010000140.1 GCA_030609365.1 Candidatus Eiseniibacteriota bacterium
GAAGATGGTGCCGTCCGCGTCGCGCACCACGCCGGAGATCTCCTCATACCATGTGTCGTACAGCACGCGGACGTCGCCGCCCGGGGTGATGTCCAGCAGGAGCCCGTCGATGCTGGTGCCTGCCAGCACCCTTCTATCGAGGACGGCCAGAGCGGAGATGCTCGCATCGTCCGATTCGTAGATGACGGTCCCCCTCCCATCGCCGTCGACCGCGTAGACCTTCGCGTCATCGCCGGTGCCAACGAGCAGCCCGTGCTCCGTTGAGAAAGCCATGCTCCATATGTAGCCCTCGCCCGTCTCGAAGAAGAGCCTGCTCTCGCCGTCGGGCGCAATGAGGTAGACCTCGCCGCCCGGCGCCGTCCCGACGTAAATATCACCTGCGGGCGAGACCACCATGGCGGGGAAGTCGGCCGTCTCCAGGCTAAGGAACTCGACCGGGTCACCGTCGCCGAGTCCGATCACTACTCCGGGCGTGCCCGCGACCGCCACCACGACCCCACCTCCTACAGCCTCGCCGGCCCACACGTACTGCACTTCCGGAGCGTTCAGCCTCTCCAGCTGAGGCGACAGGATTATCCGTCCGTCGCGCAGAATCGAGGTCCCCTCGAGACGCCCTCCCTCTGCTTTCTCGAAGGAGTCGGTCTTCCAGAAGGACGTCGAGACGGCAAGCGCGTCGGTCGCCGGCGCGCACAGGGTCGCCGCGGACGCGAGCGCCGCCGCCAGCAGCGCCGCGCAACCGCGGCGGGTCGTCAGAACTCTCTGCATCGAACCTCCCAGGGGCTCATTGCGGCCCGCTCTACTACTGCTCCTCCACGTAAACGGTCATCTCGTAGAAACCCTCGACCTGGCCCTGGACGGCGAACTCGTGCTCGCGCAGCACGGAGAACGTGGACGAATCGACCGCCCCGCTCGTCGCGCTCGACGCCATCGCTAGGCCCGCCCGGCCGGGGATGCCGCGCATTTCGTCCCCCGACAGCGACAGCCCCGGTGTGTCAGAGAGCAGCTGGGCAACAACGATGTTCCCGGGCCTGGCATCCCTGATGAGATTCAGGAGCTGCTCGTAACTACGTGGCGCCGCTCCGGACCCGAGCCGGTCCCGTTCCGACAGATGGAACGACATCGCGTCACCGACTCGTACCGTGAGCGCGCCCGGCGCGGTCGCTTCGGGGATTCGCAGGTGCAGCTCGCGTTCGAACGGGTCACCGCGACGGGGACGCATGAGCACGCGAAGCTTCACATCGTCGCCGGGCCGGTAGACCTTCCTGTCAGCGTCGACACGCGAGATCGCCGTCCGGGAATCTCCTTCCCGAACGGCCACGTCGAGCTCGACTCCCCGAAGCTCTTTCTCCTCAAACGCGTTCTCCGCCAGGAACGACAGAAGGAGCGACAGCTCACCGCTGCACCTCATCGCCGGCTCGGTCGTGTGGAAGACGTCGCGGTACTCCACCAGTTCATCACCGGTGTCGACCCGGACACTCAGGTCGACCGTCACGGGGCCCGAGGCCTTCACCGCGCTCGACACGGCCCCGCCAAAGGCCAGGCCGCTGAAGAGCGCGTTGTATGGGCGATCGCTCACCGTCTCGAATTCGAAGCGGCGTTCGCCGCCGTTCGCGCTGATGTTCACCGTGAGCGGGACCATGGGCGGTCCCGGACCGACGACGCCCGCCACGGCCCTGTTCCTGTCCTCCTTCATGGTCCCGAGGAGCTCTCCCCCGGACGCATACTTGAACGACGTGGACTGAAGGGGCATGACGGCGTGAACGAAAGCTGCGACCATCGGCATATCAATGGTCCCCGCATTGAAGAGCGGGTGACCGAACGCTACGAGGCGGTCACCGTCGATATGTGTGACGGTGCCGATCGCCGTCCAGTTGACGTCTCCTCTCACGAACTGAACTCCCACGGCGGAGCCGGGCTCGAGCTCCCCGGTTCTGCGCCCCACTCCCGATGAGGACCCGGGAACGGCGGCGGGATCAGGCGCGATGCCAATCCGTGCGGCGGGACCGGGCGCGATGCCGGATCCGAGCAGCGGCGTTACTCCGGGCCCCAGGACACGGGACGCGCGACGGATGTAGTCCGGATCCGCGCCCGAGACGACGAGCGGGGCCGCTATGGGACTCAGCCTGCTGTCTCCGAATGCGACGGCGGGCGGAACGGTGTGCGCGTCGGTCCGTCGTTCGAGCATGCCCGCCGCCTCAACGATCCGCGCGAGAGACGAGGCGGCCCTTTCGCCCTCGGGCAGCATGACCAGCCCCGGAAGTCCGTCAGAACCGGGCCGGCCGCCCGCGTGGCCTTCGCCGCCCATCAACTCCAGTGCCGGCAACATCTCTCCGATCGGGGTGATCCCCGCGATGGGCTCTTTGCTGAACTGCCACGTCGATGCGATCGCGCCGATGAGCCTCCCATCCTTGTAGACGGGGCTGCCACTCATGCCCTCGAGTATCCCGGTGTTCTCGAGCAGAGCACCCTCCGCCCTGCCGATTATGAGGTCAGTGCCGGGCGCGGCGCCGCGGACGACTCCCAGTATCTCAAGCTCGAATTCCTCGACCTCGGTGCCGACGAAGACGGTCCGTCCAATGCACCTGTCGCCTCGCTTCAGCTCCTCCACGGACACAAAACCCGCTTCGGGCGTGTCTGCCCACGCGCCGTCCACCACGGGTATCGTCAGCAGAACCATGGCGATCAACGCGGCGGCACACGCTGCCGGGACGAACGCGGAAGGGAAGCCAAAGCGTATGTCGTGACTCATCTGCACCTCTCTGCGAGTGTGTTGTCAGTCGCCGTGCGCGGTGCGCCCGACCGCCCGACGAGTCTCGCCCAGCGGGCGGCCTCGTGTCAAGGGCGGGGGAAACTCTCGGACTCGAGTCTCTCCAGCCGAGCGTCGCGGCGTTCGTCGTGAAAACGGAACCGTATCGGGTAGTACTTGAGGAAAGGAACGGGCCTGCCATTGACGAGGTAGGAAACGAATCTTCACTGGAGGAGCGCCCGCTGTGCCTCGATGTTGCAGTCGCCGTTGACCTCGGACTCCACCAGCCACGCGCGAACGACGTTCCCGGTCGCCGCTATCTGGATCCCGAAGACCGCGACTCCCTCGATGCCCGCCTCGATGGCCGACTGGGGATACAGGGGCTTCACGAAGTGCTCGATCACGATCTCGGTCGGTCGGTCGTGCGCCGCATCGAGCTCCGTGACGTACCGACGGCGTTCGTACATGGCTGTTCCGTCCATCACACAAAGGAGGGCGTCCCGAACGAGGTTCCATATGTTCTGACAGGACCTGGGCACAAGAGGTTGCGCCCCAGCTGCACGACCGCTGCAAATCGATGCTAGAAGGTGAACCCCTTGGGCACGACGACGATCCCGCTATCTGTGATGGTGAATCGCCGAGCGTCTTCCTCTGGATCGTACCCGATCTGGGTCTTTGGGGGGATCTGAACGCCCTTGTCCACGATGACCCGGCGGAGCTTGGCGTAGCGTCCGACGTCGACGTCCTCCATCAGAATGGACTCGAACGAGTAGCTGTAGCTGTTCGTCCGCACTCGCGGGGAGAGCACGCATCTCTGGATCCTGCCGCCGGAGATGATGCAGCCGGTCGATACTATGGAATCGACCGCTACTCCCATCCTGTCACCCTGCTCGCCCCCGTCGTGCAGGAACTTGGCGGGCGGAAACCTGCCCTGGTAGGTGTGGATGGGCCATTCCCTGTCGTAGAGATTGAGCTCGGGAGTCGGGCCGACGAGGTCCATGTTCGCCGCCCAGTACGCACCGACGGTGCCGACGTCTCGCCAGTAGCCCGGCGCTCCGTCCTCACCGAAGACATACGCGCGAACGTCGTCGCCCCTCTCTGTCATTCCCGGCAGGAGGTCGTGTCCAAAGTCGAACATGTCGCGCTCGGCGGCCTCGCGCAGACGTTCTATCATGAAATCGGTGCTGAAGACGTAGACGCCCATGGAGGCCAGCACGCGGTCGGGCTTCCCGGGAACGGTGTCGGGCCGCTCGGGCTTCTCCTGGAAGCCGCGGACGCGGAATGCGTCGTCCACCTGAAGCACACCGAACTCGGAGGCCTCCTCTACGGGCCTCTCCTGTACGCACACCGTCACGCCGCAGCCCGTGGCCGCGTGGTACGCGAGGAGACCTGTGTAGTCCATCTGGTAGACGTGGTCTCCCGAGAGCACCAGGACGTAGCGCGGCCTGGGCTTCAGCTGGTCCAGAAGATAGACGTTCTGCCAGATGGCGTCGGCGGTCCCCCTGTACCAGAGCTCGCCGAGCCGCTGCTGGGCAGGCACGTTCTCGATGAACTCCCCCAGAGCGTAGCTCAAGTGGTCCCAACCCCGCCGAAGGTGCCTGGTCAACGAAATGGATTTGTACTGAGTGAGGACGAAGATCCGCCTGAGACCGGAGTTCATGGCGTTGGAGAGGCTGAAGTCGATGATCCTGTAGATCCCGCCGAAGGGCACGGCGGGCTTGGCCCGGTCCCTCGTGAGCGGCGAAAGACGTTCTCCCTTACCTCCCGCCAGGATCATGACCACGGTGTCTTTGTGCACGCTGCCTCCGTATCTGCGCCGCTGCGGTCTGAACGCAGCGCCTCCGCGCGCCATCCGCACACGACCCGTCAGTAGCCGACGGGTCGCCTCACTTTATAGAGCCAACGGGACGCTTCTGTCAAGTAGGACGTTGCCTCCGACCGCGCCGCGGAAGAGTGCGACCGCGCGAGCCTCTTTCTTCTATACCGGACGCCGTCCGGTACGCGCGTATTTTTCTGTTGACACCCGGGGAGCCGTGCAACAAGAATGACCGGCGGAGTCCAATGGGACGTGGTCGCACCCTCCGGAGATGCCGGGATGTGCGCGCGTGGCTCGCCACACAAGGAGGTGTCCAGTGAAGCGGACGATGATCCTCTTGATAGTGCTCGCGCTTGTGATGTTCGCGTGCGGGCAGATCCAGGCCAAGAAGCTCGTGGCCTCGCCAATCTACGACGCCGGGCACGAGAGATACCCCAACGTCGTCTTCTGGTTCGATAACATCGAGGGTGACGTCAGCGGTTGGAGCACAGTTGACTTCAGCGCCGGCGCGACCCCGCACTTCCATACGGACGCCTACATGGCCTACGAGGGCACCAACTCGTGGTGGTGCGGTAACTTCGACTACGACACCGACGGTGGCTACGGCAACAGCTGGGACGACAGACTGATCATCCCGACGACTGACCTGTCCGGTGCCACGTATCCGATCCTGACCTACGCGTTCCGTCACGATTCGGAAGCAGGCTACGATTTCACGTACGTGCAGGCCGAGAGTGGTGGCGTCTACGTGGACCTGAACCGTGGCTACGACGGCACGGCCGCATGGACCG
>JAUWCJ010000067.1 GCA_030609365.1 Candidatus Eiseniibacteriota bacterium
CGGGGGGCCGCGCTCAAGGACAGGGAATCGGGACGCTGTCCCGGCGCGAGAGCCAAGCTCCGACGACGGAGGTTCTAAGGCCATGACGAAAGCCGACCTTGTCGATATCGTTGCAAACAAGACCGGTCTCACGAAACGGGATGTAGCCCAGGTCGTGGAGGCTTTGCTCGAGGCCATCAAGGCCTCGCTTGCGCAGCACAAACACATAGAGATCAGGGAGTTCGGGACGTTCAAGGTCAAGAAGCGCAAGGCCAGTATGAAGTACAACCCGCGCGACCGCTCGCAGAAGGTCGTGGTCCCGGAAAAGATGGTCCCGGTATTCAAACCAAGTAAGTTCCTGAAGGAGAGAGTCAACTGGAGTGGTCAGGAGGCGGCGCCCGGCGTCACAGCGGGGCCCGAGTCCGAAACGGAAAGCTCAGAGGAGGCAAATGTCCAGCCTTAAGAAGAAGCGCAGAGCCAAGATGGCGAAGCACAAGCTCAAGAAGAGACGCAGGAAGGACCGTCACAAGAAGAAGAACCGCTAGGCTTGTCGGCTGAGTAGCGGGTAGAGGATGTCATCTCTTGGAGGCGCGATGAGCGACAAGAAGAGAGACGATTGGGGCGGCAGGGAGCGAAGGCAATCGAAGCGCGTTGATGCGCAGATCGCGCTCCAACTCTCAGGGGCGGACGAGGCCTTTCCCGGTGAGTCGATCACGACCGAGAGCATCAACGTTGGTGCGGAGGGCGTCTACTGTCACGTAGGGCACTTCGTGGCTCCGCTGACCAAGCTCCAGGTCACGATGGTCCTGCCCTTGAAGAACAAGAAGGGGCAGGTGAAAAACGAGATACTGAAGACTCAAGCGGTTGTGGTGAGGTGTCAGCCTTCGGGTGATGAGAATGGCGGGTACAGAGTAGCCTGCTTCTTCACGGGGCTGGATGCCGGAACCAAGAACATTCTCGACGAGTACGTCCAGCAGCACGCGGCGAGCGCGTAGGGGAACCTTCGGGTCGAGGCCGCGGCGGGCAGGTTCGGGAGTTCGACGACCGCATACGAAGAGACGGCCCGGAGCATCGCTCCGGGCCGTCTGCATACCGTCTGACGACAACGCGCTAGAAGCGGTACGTCGCCTCCACAATGAGAGCGGAGGTCTCGACGCTCTCGCAGTACGCGAAATCAGTGTCCTCCCGCTCGTAGGTACCCTGCATCCAGGCCACATCGACCGCCAGCACCGTGTCGATGAGGATCCCCGCACCGAACGTGTAGTAGGAGCGGTCGCGGGTTAGCGTCAGCCCGTTGTAGGCCATCGGCCGGTGCACGTACCCGCCTCGGAGCCGAAGAGGCCAGGAGGGGATCGTCACCTCTGCGCCGATGCCGTATCCCAGGGTCTCCTTGTAGAGGTAATCTACCTTGAGGACCCCGTCGTCGCCCTGCTGGATCTCGGTGGTGATCGGGCCCACGTATCTCATCTCAGACCAATCTGAGTAGCTGAGGTCGACTCCGACGACGATGAAGTCCAGCGGTGCGTAGGCGACCCCTCCGCGGAAGGCGAAAGGCAGCGTAATCTTGTCGGAGAAAAGAACGCTCGTGTCCACCACGACTGCGGAGTCCTCAACCTCGTAGGCCCACCCCGAGCCATCGTACGTCAGCGGTGTTGGCGTGTCAATCGCGACTCCTACGGACAGCTGCTCCGATACATAGAAGAGGCTTCCAATCGTGCCCCGGACACCGGAGATGTCGGCTTGGTACTGGTCCTCATGATGATACGCGCTGTCGTACCTATCCGAGATGACCGGGTCCTGGTACACGTCGTCGAAAACGAAGCTCTTCGAGTAGTCGCCCGTGAGGTAGGAGAAGGTGACGCCGAGCGAAATGGTCGGAGAAATGTCAAGGGCACACGCCGCCGACAGAGCGGTGATGCTGCCGTCTGAGAAATAGTTCTCTACACTGGACCACACGTCGCCACTTCCCTCGAGCGTCTCCGTATAGCCGGCCACCCTGCGGTCGCTGAAGTCGTAGATTCGCTCGGCGCTCAGGCCAAGAACCAGACTACCCCGGAACGTCGGGAACGGGTACGCGAATCGGAAGGATGCGAAATCCGTCCCGCTCAGATCGGTGGCGAACTTGTCGCCCAGCCTCTCGCCTTCGATAGCGAAAGCACTTCTCATGAACGCACCGGACAGCTCCGCCCTGTTCAGCCTCGCCATCGTCGCGGGATTCGATGTGATGGCGCTGCCATCGTCCGCCACTGCCATGCACACAAATCCCATGCCTGCGGCCCTTGCTCCGGTCACGAGCGGGCTCGTGACCGGTATCTCGTCCAGAGGAGCGACGAAGAAGCGCGGCTCGTCCGCCCGGGCTGCTGGCGGCGCAGCCAGCAGCATGAGGGCCCCCGCAAGGACCGAGGCACACCGAGTAAGCCACTGTCTGCTCATCCTCTTCTCCCTGTCGGTTTCTTCCACAGGTTCCTCGTTTCCTTCTTCTCCTCTTTCTTCTTCTCCTCCTCCTTCTCCTCTTTCTCTTTCTCTTTCTCTTTCTCCTTCGCTACGGTCTTCTTCTTGTCCTTCGTCTGGCTCGGTTGGCTCGCAGGAGACGACGAGCTACCAGTACCCGAGCCAGGCTTGCTGAACGCCCAACCGCGCGTTGCCCAACCACCTGAGCCCCAGAGGTGTCTCGTGCCCGTCTCTACCTTCGGCCCTATGTAATCATCGTCGTCGTAGCACGGGTCGTAGTACGGGTCGTACCAGTAGTAGTCGTCGTACCACCAGTAGGAACCGTAGTAGCCGCCCCAGCGGTCGTGTGAACTGTAGTACGGTTGATTGTACGGGTGGTAGTAGGCAGCGTCCGCGTGGCAGTCCGCACAGCTCCGATGGTACGTGTCCTGCTGGACCATGCTGCTCCCGGTCGGGTGCTGAAGAACCGTGTAGCACCCCGCGTTCAGGAGCACGACGGAAACAGCAAGGAGCGCGACAGCGTACAAGATCCGTCTCATCTCATGCACCCCCTCTCTACTGAAACCCCCAAGTTCTCGAGAGCCTGCGCTTGGATTTGACGACCCGACATCTGAACCAATTCAGCATAGCACAAGCGGGGCACACCGCCAAGTAGCGCCTCCGTCCTTGCGGGCCCGCGCCGTCTCACCCGGTGAAGGCTCTGCGGTATCGCGCAGGGGCTTGAGAGGCGCGCCACCTCATGCTAGACTGTGCCAGGCCTGTTTGGAAGGAGATTCATTGCTGACCTTTTCGCGACACAATCGAGTTCCCGGGACCACCGTGGCGCTGATTCGAACCGTCGTTCTGGCTGCCGCGTGTGCAGCCATTGTGCTGGGTGTGTGCACCCGGCCGGCCGCCGCGGCAGAGCGCAGCCAGGAGACGCGGCCGAACGCGCAGGCCTACCTGTACTACAGCCTCGGTCGGCTGATGGAGGTCAGCGGCGCGCTGACCGACGCCCTGGTGCAGTACCGCAGGGCCGACTCGCTGGATCCCGGCCACTGCGAGCTCAGCAACGCGGTGGCTCGAACGCTCTACGTGCTTGGCAAGATCGATGAGGCAAGTGAGAAGAGCGCGATGGCGCTCGAGATGTGTCCTGACAACCTCGATGTGCTCGCCATCCGCGCGGAACTCCTACTGGTCAAGGGCGAGATGCGCGAAGCCGAAAAGCTTTTGTCGAGCGTCGCTTCGGACTACGGCGCCCCGCGTGAGTTCGCGGCTCTCTACGCGCAGGCTCTGCTCTCACAGGGACGACTTGAAGATGGGGCCGCGTATCTGCGCTCGCGGTCGGAAGCGGACTCGCTCGACCCCAGGATTGCCGCCATGTACGGTCGCGCCCTGCTGCTGCTGGGAAACTCGGAGGGAGCGGTCTCTCAGTTCAGACGGTCGAATCGACTGGAACCCGGCGACAGAACCGTAACAGGGATGCTCTCGCGGCTCCTCATCGCACTCGACAGACCTGAGGAAGGCGTCCCTCTGCTCGAGTGGATACACTCGAGGTACGAAGCGATGGAGCCCGAGTTCATCTCGCTGGCCGCAGGCTACTCGATGATGGGCGACGCGGAGCGGGCCGAGGCGATTCTCGATACGGCGACCGCGAGGTTCGGAGACACGGCGTCCATCCTGCAGGCGCGCGGCGCCACGCACTACGGCGCCGGGGACTTCGATGGCGCCGTCGACGCGTACGAGAAGCTGCTAGAGATAGACGAAGACTCGGTGACCGCGCTCAACTTCATTGCCTACACCCTCGCGGACGAGAACCGCGACCTCGAACACGCTCTTGAGTACGCGCGGCGGGCCGTCGAGCTCGAGAAGGACAACCCTCTTCTGCGCGACACACTCGGCTGGACCTACTTCAGACTGGGGAGTATGGAGGAGGCGAGACGCGAACTCGATCTCTCGGTCGAGCTGGGCGGCGACAACCCGGTGATACTCGAGCACCTGGGAGACGTCCTCCTCGCGCTCGGACTTGTCGACGAGGCAGTCGCCGTCTGGACGCAGGCGCTCAAGTCATCGCCCGGAAGAACCTCCACGATCGAGCGCATCGAGGGGACCGGCGCCCCAGTGCCGGCGACGCTGCGCGAGTCACCGAATGGAGAGACCCCGTGAGGCGACTCCTGGTCCTCGTTGTCGCGGTGTTCGCTCTGCTCTCGGGCTGTAGCCGGGCGCCGCGCGTGGTCGCGCCGGTGGGACCGTCTGAGCTCGCGATGCTGGCGGACGAGATCAACACCGCTGCCCCCGGAGCAAAGAGCTACAGAGGAACGGGCGACGGCGAGATAGTTGTCTCGGGAAGAACACTCAAGGTGGCTTTCGCTATCGTCTACGAGCGTCCTGGATGGCTCAGAGCGGATCTGAGACCGGCGATCGGGACCATGGGCGCTTCGCTGACTGCGCTCGGTCTTATGGAAGGGGGATGCGCCCGCCTCTTCTTTCCGGCGCGGCTGGTCGTTGTGACGGGGTGCATCTCGGACCTCGCGGTATACGACGACTGGCTCGATCCGGCCTCACTCATCCTGGGGTTGCCCGATGCCTCCTTCATCACGAGGATGACCGGCGTGACCACCTCTCGCAGGGGCGGCACTCTCACTCTGGAAGGCCTCGTGGAGAACTCACCTGTGCGAGTGAAGATCGACGAGGAGCGTAAGATCATCACGGAGATCGAGCTGGGCCGCGACGGTACCGAGGCGCATCTCCGTCTCTCCTACGAAGGCCACGGTTGGAAGCCCGGGATGTCCGCACCGCGAACGGTGGAGTTCGTAGCGCTCGAAGGGGAAAGCCGCGAGATGCGGATCACCATCCGGTACGAGACGTTGCGCGGAGGCGCGCCCATTGATCGCGACGAGTATGAGCTTAAGGTCCCGCCCGGTGTGCCCGAGATCGACTGGCAAGAACTCAGCTTCTGGAGGTGAAGATGAAGAGCCTCTGCCGCGGGTTCGCCCGCCTCACCGTGTGCCTGCTGGCCGTCGCGGGGCTGCTGTCGTGCTCGGGTCCCGTGGTTACGGCGGTCGGTGACAGCAACGAGCTGGTAATCATCCACGACCAGGGTTCAGCGGCGCTCGCTGAACTTGTGGTCGACACCATGGAAGCCCGGTGCAGCTGGCTGCTTGGGGAACCGGCGTTCAAGACAACCCTCACGACGCTCGAGAGATCCGGGGATCTCAAGAACCTGAGGCACGTGCTCCTCGTTGGGACCATGGACGGCGGCGCCGTGGGGAAGATGGCCCGGAAGCTGTTCCCGGACCTCAGAGATGATGCTCCCCCGACCTTCTCAGTGACCGATGACGTGTGGGCAAAGCGTCAGGTGGTGGGAGCCGTGGTTGGCGCAGACTCCGAGGCTGCAGCGGCCTTCCTGCGCGAGCATGGAGACCGCGTCCGCACCGACATGGAGGCGGCGGCTCTGGCGCGCCTGGCGACCTCGCTTCGTGAGACGGCCGTCAGGGCCGGCATGGCGCAGGCAATGTTCGAACGATTCGGATGGTCGGTGAGTCCGCCGACCGGCTATGACTTCTTCACGACCGACTCCGGAGACGGATTCGTGTTCTTCCGCCGGACGCGTCCGGACAGAACGGTCTTCGTCTACTGGACGGACGGCGACGCCGGTTTCGTGTCCGAGCAGTTCGCGCTCGCGAAACGCGACGAGCTGGGCGCCCGCTACCTCGACGGCGACGCCATCGAATGGAAGCGCCCGGTCGAAGCGGATCGCATCGACTTCCTGGGCAGACCCGCCATCCGCGTGTCGGCGTGGTGGAGTAACAGGACGCTCGTCGGGGGAGGCCCCTTCAGGTGCTACTGCTTCCACGATCCGTCGAGTGAACGCGTGTACGTGGTGGACGTCAGCCTCTTCGCGCCCGGCTTCGACAAGACGGCGCTCATGCGAAACCTCGACGGCATCGCGCATACGTTCGCGACAGGGGAGTAGCCGCCGACGGCTTTCAACTTGACAGACGGTACACGCTCTGATATTTTGACTCTGCCTTTCACTGAGTAACAGCACGCTGGCCGCAAAGGTGGCCGGGCGCGGGGACACTGGGAATGGCTCCTCAGCATGACGACTTCAGCACACGAATCACCGAACTCGAGTCAGAGCTCGCGCGTGATCCCTCACCCAGGGTCTTCGCGCCTCTCGCGGAGGCGTACAGGCTGTCCGGACAGCTCGAGAACGCGCTGGAAACCGCCGGACGCGGAATCGAGGCGCACCCGGACCACGTTGGCATACGCATCGTCCTCGCCAGGGCCATCGTGGACTCCCAGGGACGGGAGAAGGCACTGTCGGCGTACGGGGACGTACTAAAGCTCGACTCTGGAAATCTCGAGGCCCAGGCGTACCGTGACTCCGCGCCGGAACCGGCCGAAGCCATGGAGGCTCCTCACGACGACGCGCCGCCCAGTGCTCCTGAGGAGATGGCACAGTCGGGGCGCCGGCCGGGCGCGGGTTCGTTGTCCGAGGAGCTTGCCCATCTCGCAGACCTGTTCCTGCCCGTGGACACGAACTCCGACGGACCGTCGCTGGGACCAGCGAGCATTGCAACGCTCACGCTCGCCGAGATCTACTCGCGACAGGGCCTGTACGGCAAGGCGGCCGAGGTCTGTGAACGCATCCTGGAACGTGACCCCGACAACGAGGGAGCGAAGTCAGCCCTCGACGAGTACAGGAAACACCCCGCGTCTGTGTAGAACACCCAATCGGATGGCGAACCGACTGGCGGTCCCATCTCTCTGCGCGCCCCCGCGATCGAGAACGGCAGACGATCGCCGGGGCGTATCTGAATTCGGGGTTCTCCGGGCTGGAACATACGTGTTGACGCGGTACAAGGCGGGATTGTATCCTGCATCTATTGCGCCGCAATCGGCGATTCTGTCACCTTGAGCCAGAGAGAGACATGGCAACGAGCAACGACTTCTACAACGGTATGGTCGTCCGCAGGAACGGCAAGCTCTACTCGATCACTGAGTTTCTTCACGTCAAGCCGGGGAAGGGCGGGGCGTTCGTGCGGAGCAAGCTCAAGGAAGTGAAGACGGGGCGAGTTCTCGATGTCACATGGAGAGCCGGGGAGAAGGTGGACGACGTACGCCTTGAGCGCAGCAAGACGCAGTATCTCTACAAGGACGACCGGTTCCACTTCATGAAGATGGACGACTACGAGCAGCTCTCTCTCAGCACGGAGGAGATCGGGGAGAAGAAAGCGCAGTTTCTCAAAGATGGATTGGAAGTCGAGATACTCTTCGACGGCAGCACGCCTGTAATAGTCGAACTGCCCAACTTCGTCGAGCTGACGGTCGTGACAACGGATCCCGGGGTCAAGGGAGACACGGTCTCGGGAGGCTCAAAGCCGGCGACCCTCGAAACCGGAGCGGTCGTGCAGGTCCCTCTCTTCATCGAAGAGGGCCAGCTACTCAAGATCGATACACGCACGGGGGCCTACGTATCGCGCGCCTGAGTGTGCCTTCGGGCTTCTCCTGGAGGTCAAATGGACAAGAAGAAGATAGAGGAACTCATCAGGCTGGTGGAGGAGAGCGATGTGGGCGAACTCACGGTATCGGGCCTGTTCGGCTCGGTGAAGATCGTCAAGGAGGCTCCTCCCACGGTCGCTGCTGCCGTTACAACTCACGGGACCGCGGCCGCTCCGGAACCCCTCGTTCCCGGCGTTGCCGCGGGCGAGGAAACGCCCGATTCGGCGGACCGTGACTCGGGACTGGTTCCGATCGAGTCGCCGATGGTGGGTACGTACTACGAGGCGCCGTCACCGGATTCACCGCCGTACGTGCGACAGGGTGACCGCGTGAGCAAGGGACAGGTCGTCTGCATCGTTGAGGCAATGAAGCTCTTGAACGAGATCGAGTCCGAGGTCAGCGGGACCGTCGTTCGAGTGGCAGTCGAGAACGCGCAGGCCGTGGAGTTCGGACAGGTGCTCTTCATGGTCGAACCCGACTGACGGGTCGGCTCGTGTTGGAGGTGGAACAGACATGTTCGGCAAGGTGCTCGTAGCCAATAGAGGTGAAATCGCGCTACGCGTGATGCGGGCCTGCAAGGAACTGGGCATACCGACCGTGGCTGTCCATTCCGAGGTCGACGAAGACGCGCTTCACGTCAAGTTCGCGGACGAGGCCGTGTGCGTCGGCCCGGCGCACGGTGGCCTGAGCTACCTGGACGTCAAGGCGATCATCTCCGCCTGTGAGGTGACCGGCGCTGACGCGCTCCACCCGGGCTACGGTTTCCTCGCCGAGAACGCCGATTTCGCCGACGTCTGCGAGGCCCACGACATCACGTTCATAGGACCGACGGCCGACATGATGCGGAGCCTGGGGAACAAGGCACGGGCGCGCGCCATAATGTCCGCGTCCGGCGTGCCCGTGATCCCGGGAACCGACGGGACAGTCGCCGACGTCGAGCAAGGGGCTCGCGCGGCGGAATCGCTCGGCTATCCAGTGATGATCAAGGCGTCAGCCGGCGGCGGCGGCAAGGGCATGCGAATGGCCGCGGACGCCGCTGAATTCGCCGCTAACTTCCCGGTGGCCAGAGCCGAGGCCGAGGCCGCGTTCGGTAACGGCGACATCTACCTCGAGAAGCTGATTCTGGAACCGCGCCACATCGAGTTTCAGATACTGGGAGACAACCACGGCAACGTGGTGCACCTGGGAGAGAGGGACTGCTCTATCCAGCGGCGCCATCAGAAGCTCATAGAGGAATCTCCGTCACCCGCCGTCTCGCCCGAACTGCGCGAGCGCATGGGAGAGGCGGCCGTTCGGGGCGCTAGGGGAGCCCGCTACGTGAGTGCCGGTACGGTGGAGTTTCTGCTGGACTCGCGTGGTGACTTCTACTTCATGGAGATGAACACGCGGATACAGGTCGAGCATCCGGTCACCGAACTCGTCACCGGCGTCGATCTGGTGAAAGAACAGATCAGGATCGCAGCCGGGGAACGGCTCGGAATCGAGCAGGCCAAGCTCGACTTGAGGGGACACGCCATCGAGTGCCGCATCAACGCCGAGGACCCGGAACGGGACTTCGCTCCCTGTCCCGGGACCGTCAGCGAGTTCTACGTCCCCGGCGGCCCCGGAATCAGAGTCGACACGCACGTATACAGCGGCTACGTGATCCCTCCGCACTACGATTCGATGATCGCCAAACTCCTCGCGCATGGAAACACGAGGGAAGAGGCCATCGCGCGCATGCGGCGCGCCCTTGAGGAGTTTGTGATCGTGGGTGTGGCAACGACGATATCCTTCCACACGGCCATGATGCATGACCCCGATTTCATAACCGGCACGTTCGACACCGGTACACTCGCGCGCAAAAAAAAAGCCTATGAGCAGCTGGTCGGAGCCGTCTAACCATGGAACTCAGCCTGTATACACATCCAGATGACTTCTCCGAGGCCGAAGCCAAGGGCAAAATCGTCGTTGTCGTTGACGTTCTGCGTGCTTCCAGCACGATACTCCAGGCCTGCGAGAGCGGCGTCGAGCGCATCATACCTGTCGCGACCGTCGAAGAGGCCGCGAAGCTCCTGGCCACCCTCGAACGTAAGAAGACGCTCCTCGGCGGCGAGCGGGAGGGCCTGCCGATCGACGGATTCGACCTCGGCAACTCGCCTCTCGAGTACACCAGTAAGGTCGTCAAGGGCAAGACGCTCATCTTCACCACCTCGAACGGCACGGTCGCCATAGCGAGGAGTTCCTCGGCGAAGGAGATCCTTCTCGGCTGCTTCCTCAACCTGAGCGCCGTCGTGACACACATCATATCGAGCCGTGCAAAGAAGGTCGCGGTGCTCTGCGCGGGCGACCTCGGGCGCCTGTCGCTCGAGGATTTTGTTTGCGCCGGCCACCTGGTCGGCCGCATCGTGGCCGGAACCCGGGCCAGCACCGTACTCAACGACGGAGCCGTCGCAGCGAGCGCACTCGCGAACGCACTCGGTGACGTCGGTGATGCAGTGAAGGGCTCCTCGCACGGGCTCCGGCTCGCGGAACTCGGCTTTGAAGAGGACCTCGAGTTCTGTTCCAGGGTCGACAGGTACGCAACGGTCCCCATCGTCGAAGATGGAAGGATCTCCCTGAACAATCGAATCCGTCGCTAGGCGGACCCAGAGGGCCTGAAACGTGGGACTCTTCGACCACATGACAGACGACAGGCGACGGCAGCTGGTCGGTGTGCTGCTACTCTTCCTCGGCCTCCTCATCGGCGTCAGCCTGGCAACTCACGTCTACTTCTCTCTTTCGAGTGACCTGGGTCCTGAGATCTGGACGACTCAGCTCGGTTTGCAGAACCGGTTGGTGTCCGGGTGGATGTTCGACCTGCTGGGCCTCTGCGCCTGGGTCGCCCCACTGCTGTTCGTCATGTGGGGATGGAACCGGATCGCCGATGGAGAGCCCGGCCCCCTGGCTCTCAAGAGCGTGTTCATACTGGCAGTCTCGATGATAGCCGTTGCGCTCATCTACACTGTCGGCGGGGAACGAACCGCGACCGTGACCGGTGTGGCAGGGGCGCTCCTGGCCGACCTGGGAATTCGCCACATAGGAAGGGTGGGCACTTTCCTCGCGGGCGCGGGCGGCATCGTCGTGATCACGCTTCTGACAACCGAGTTCGATATCGACATGCTGCTGGCGCCGTTCATCGCGCTGGGCGGATGGCTGGCAGGCATCGGAGAATCCTTGTGGGATCGGCTGACTGCATTTGCCGAGAGGGAACCCCGAGAGCGTCGCCGCCCGGCGGCGAAGCAGCGGCGCACACCAAAGCGCGAGAGTGCCCGTCCTCGCAGGCGTGCGGCCAGCGAGACGTCTGCCGAGGAGAGCCGCAAGCCACGCAAGACCAGGGCGAAGGCGGACCGCGACACCGAGACCGAGCAGAAGCCGCGCCGCCGCGTCCCGTCAACTCCGCAGATCATGCAATCGAAGCGGACCCCGGTCCCGAAGCGTGCGCCGAAGCGCGTGCTCGTGCCTGGAGACTTCCAGCTGCCGCCGCTGTCGCTTCTCGACGACCCGCCCACCGAGAGCCACAACGAGGTCTCGCGCGACGAACTGCTTGCGCGCTCAAGACTGCTCGAGGAGAAGCTGGGAGATTTCGACGTCGAGGCAACCGTCGTGCAAGTGCACCCCGGACCCGTCATCACGAGGTTCGAGATAGAGCCGGCCAGGGGAGTCAAGGTCAGCAGGATAGCGAATCTCCAGGACGACCTGGCCCTAGCCATGAAGGCGACCGCAATCAGGATCATCGCACCCATCCCGGGCCGGGGAGCGGTCGGCATTGAGATCCCGAACGAGCATCCGGCCATCGTGTACCTCAAGGACACGCTGGCATCCGAGGCCTTCCAGCAGCTCAAGACCGAGATACCGATCGCGCTCGGCAAAGACACCACGGGCCGCGTCGCCTGCGCCGACCTGGCGAAGATGCCGCACCTTCTGGTAGCGGGGGCCACCGGCTCCGGCAAGAGCATCTGTCTGAACGCGCTCCTGACCGGCATGATATTCCGCTCGACCCCGGCGGAGGTGCGCTTTGTTCTCATCGATCCGAAGCGTCTCGAGCTGCCGCGCTATGCCGGCATCCCACACCTGCTGTCACCCGTCGTCACCGATGCCAAGCAGGCCGGAATGGCCCTCCAGTGGCTGGTGAGCGAGATGGACCGTCGCTACGACATTCTCTCGACGCTGACCGTGCGTGACATAAACGGATTCAACAGACGCATCGCAGACGGAAGCGACCTCGACAGCCTGCCTGCGGGGGACCGGCATCACCTGCCGCATATCGTTGTAGTGGTGGACGAGTTTGCCGATCTGATGGTCCGGGCTCCACGCGACGTCGAGGCGCCGGTACAGCGGTTGGCGCAGATGGCGCGCGCCGTGGGTATCCACCTGGTCTTCGCGACGCAGCGCCCGTCGGTGGATGTCATCACAGGCGTGATCAAAGCGAACTTCGCCTCGCGTATCGCCTTCAGGGTCATCTCGATGACGGACTCGCGGACGATTCTGGACAGAAACGGTGCGGAGACTCTCTTGGGCAGCGGCGACATGCTCTTCATGCCCACGGGCAAGCCAGACCCCATCCGACTGCACGGCGCGTTCATCTCCAACGAGGAGACCGCGCGGCTCGTCGCCTTCATGCGCAAGCAGGGACCGCCCGACTACATGTTCGACCTCGAGGAACAGGGTGGAATGGCCAGCAAGCTCGCGGCCACTCAGAAGGACGAGCTCTACGAGAAGGCGCTCGAGGTCGTCGTCGGACTACAGATGGGATCGACCTCCCTGCTGCAGCGACGCCTCTCCGTCGGTTACGCCCGTGCCGGACGCCTGATGGACCTGCTCGAGACCAACGGCATCGTGGGACCGTTCAAGGGCAGCAAGGCACGCGACGTGCTGGTCGGACCCCAGTATCTGGAAGAAGTGGCGGCCGTACTGACGACCGCGACGGCGGTAGCCGAACCCTTCGACGAACCAAGCGGAGCCGACGATGGCTACCCCGAGGGGGAGCCGCCGGAAGACGAGTACGAGGAAGAAGAAGAGGAAGAAAAAGAGGAAGAGGAGGAGGAAGAGGAAGAGGAGGAAGAGGAGGACGAGGAGGAAGAGGAGGAAGAGGAGGAAGAGGAGGAAGAGGAGGAGGAGGAGGAGGAAGAAGAAGAAGAAGAGGAAGAGGAGGAAGAGGAGGAAGAGGAGGAAGAGGAGGAAGAGGAGGAAGATGAAGAGGACTGACCGCCTCAGGGACTCACTTCTCGCGCGCAACCTGACGCTTCTCGTGAGCGTTCTGGTGACCGTAGCGCTCGTGCCCGGAGCGGCGCTGTCCGAGGAACCCACGCCGGAGTGGAAAGCCGAATCCCAGGCGCGCGCCGAAGAGCTCATGCAGCGTGTGATCGACCGCTACGAGGCGTCGGACTCCTATCGGATCCTCTTCACGCAGGACACGTTCTGGGCGCTGGCGGATACGATGCTCAGTTCCTCCGGAGAGATGCTCGTCCAGCATCCGCTTCATGTCTCCATCAGCTACGATGATGGCAGCAGAGTGGCGTCGAACGGCGAGAGCCTCTGGGTCTACACCTCGCAGACCAACCAGTTCTTCGCCGCCGCGGTCGACTCCAACGACGTCGTGATCGACCCGCCGCGATTTCTCCGCCGATTCGAACCCGACCCTGACAAACCCTTTCCCACGCCGCAGGTGGAGAGCGCCCTGCACGCTAACCAGGTCATCCTGTCTCTGAGGTCCAGAGGCGGCGGTGAACCAAGGAGCATGGACGTCCACATCGATGAGCGCGAGCTGCTCGTCATGCAGATCAAAGCCCGGTCTTCATCATCAGACTGGACGCGCTACAGAATCAGCGAGACCGTGTTCGACGTTCCCACTACGCCTTCGGACTTCGTTGTCACCATTCCGCCGGGGGCGGAGCGCATCGGTGGGTAACGAGCAGAGCACCACCCCTGACTGGTAATCCCACATGAAGATAGCTGTCATCACTCTCGGTTGCCCGAAGAACCTCGTGGACACGGAGGTCATGCTGGGGCTCCTGGCTGACGAGGGTCATCAGTTCGCGGCTGACCCGGCGGAGGCCGAGGTTGTGATAGTGAGCACATGCTCATTCATCTCGGCTGCCGTCCTCGAGTCGCGCACCGTCGTCGACGAGTGCCTCCAGCTCAAGGACGCGGGGACGGTCGCGCACGTAATCGTCGCCGGATGTCTCCCGCAGCGGTACGCCGAAGCGACATGGGAGATGTTCCCCGGTGTGGACGCCGTTGTCGGGTGCTCGGACTTCGAGAGGATCGCGGAGGTCGTCCGAGAGGTCGCTGCCGGCCGCCGTGTATACAGGGTCGGTGTGCCCGAAGCCCTCTACGACGAGCGGTCTCCTCGCGTGCGCGGAACACCCGGGCATATTGCTTATGTCAAAATCGCGGAGGGGTGCGGGAACTGTTGCAGCTACTGCACGATTCCATCCATACGTGGCGCGTTGCGAAGCCGGGCGCCTGAGTCCGTGGTCCGCGAGATTGCAGCTCTGGTCGATGCAGGTGTAGTGGAGGTCAATCTTATCGCTCAGGACACGACCGCCTACGGCACGGACATTGCATCGAGTGTAACATTGCCCGCGCTTCTGTCCGCACTTGCGGACACCGGCGTTCCGTGGATCCGCATTCTGTACACGCACCCGGCGCACGTGACCGGCGAGCTCCTGTCTGCCATGTCCGAGGTGGAATCTGTCGTGCCGTATCTGGACATGCCCATCCAGCACATTTCCGACAGGATTCTCGCCGCTATGGGGCGCCGGACGAACGGTGACCATATACGCTCGCTCGTGCGGCGTACGCGCGAGACGATTCCCGGAGTTGCCATCAGGAGTTCGGTCATCGTTGGCTTCCCGGGGGAGACCGACGAGGAATTCGGCGAGCTGCTCTCCTTCATTCGCGAGGGGAACGTGGATAATCTGGGCGTCTTCGAATACTCTCCGGAGCCGGGAACGCCCGCCTTCTCTCTGCTCGGACGTGTCGAGCGAGATGTCGCGTCGGCCCGCGCGCGCGTCCTCATCGAGACGATGGAGGAGCTGACGGAGGCCCGCGGGCGAAGCATGCTCGAGAGCGAGATGGTCGTGCTCGTCGACAGCGGGGGCGCGGCCCGCGAAGGGCGCCCGGCCATTGCGCGGACCACTGGAC
>JAUWCJ010000184.1 GCA_030609365.1 Candidatus Eiseniibacteriota bacterium
AGATCAACGGTGTCTCCGCGTCATCACCCGCGATGCCCACCCACGGACTGCCGAGAGAACCGTCGGAGTTCACGTTCTGGGCGAATATGTCCCCCGAGTCGTCACGGTCGTCCTGCCAGGCGAGAATCGAGAAGCCGGCCGTGCTGCGGCCCGCGGCGAGCCTCGACTTGCCGCTCGGAGTAGAACCAATGTCGAATCGGGCGATGTCGATCGACCCCGCGCCGTCCAGCCGCGCGCCGAAGACCTTGTCCTGACCAAGACCTGTAGACTGCACCCAGAACACAAACGCGCCCGGCCCCTCGGTCAGACATCTCACCTGAGTGTTCTCATCGGAACCGACCGGCACGACGACCACGCCGTCGTCTGTCCACTGGCGACCACCGACGGAGTCGAACTTCTGGCCGTACACGCCCGATTCCGATTGAGACGCGTTCTTCTCTTCCCAGAAGAGGAACGTCTCGCCCGTCGACGCGTTGAACGCGACCGACGGCGACACTCGCACACGCGTGCTGTTTGTCGACGCCGCCGAGCCGTTGTGCGGGAACGCCGCACTGCCGTCCGCATACAGATGCTGAGCGTAGCACTGGAGCTGAGAGGCGGTATCGTACCAGCTGAACACCGCGCCGCCGGTCCCGTCCGGCACGAACGTCGGGTAGTTGCCAAACTGGAGCGAGCCGCCGTCGAAGACGGCCACTGGCCCCCACGCATTGACGCCCCAGCCGTCGTACTTGTAGGCTTTGAGGTGCTTCGGCGAGTAGAAGTCCCCGGTCTGATGGACGATGGACAGGATCACGTCCGTCCCAGCGTCATGCAGATCGCTTGCCGAATAGGTTCCGATGAGCGTCGAGAGAACCACGTCGGTACCCCAGACCTGAGAGCCGTCGGACGCGAGTTTCTGCAGCCGCACAGTCGAGTCCTGGGTCCAGGCGACCACCACTCCACCGTCGCTCGTCCCCGCGATCTTGGGCGCCGCGACGTAGGCGGCGGTGTTGGTGAGCTGCATGCCCGAAGCACCCCACAGAAGCGTCCCCGTGGGCGAGACCTTGGAGGCGGTGATCTGGATCCCGCTGATGCTGTCGTCCCGGAAGACGAGGAGTGCGTTACCGGACGCATCGACGTCCAGGCCGTAGTTCTGCGTCGAGCTGAAGCTACGGTTCGCGACCAGAACCCCGTTGTGCGCGAAGATCTCTTCGCCTCCGCTATCCAGCTTCTGCAGACGAACGTCGTAGCCGCCCGCGCCGTCGAACCAGCTGATGTAGCAGCCTCCGTCGGACGTGGGCGCCACCTTCGGCTGAACCTGAGTCCCCGCCGCATCCGCGACGGGCAGGTTCACCGCAGGATCAGAAGACCACTGAGCGTGTGAGATCGAAACAACGAGGAAGACAAGAAGACAAACGAGCAGTCGAATCCGTGCCATGGAGGCACCTCCCTTCCGTACTGCTGGACGCAATCTGCGTTCCGCACGGTCGGGCACGGCGTGCCCAGGAAACGGCACTCCGCGGACGGCCGGGTCACTAGGACGACACATGATATCACAGGTTCTGAGTAATAGTCAAGATGGCGGCCTGGGAGTTGGTGTTCCAATGCGGAGAGGGTCGCTGGGGTTTCTCCCAGCGACCCTCTCGAGTCATGGCGCGGCCGACGAGACTCACTTCAAACGCTCGACTGGATCATCGGCCCGCTGCGTACCGCCTAGCCTAGCGCACGACGGCGATCTTCTCCGTCCTGACCTCACCTCCGGCTTCGAGCCTCACGAAGTAGACGCCGGTACCCACACGGTGCCCCCCATCCGCCCTGCCATCCCACACGACGTCGCAGCTGTTCTGTGACGCGTCACCATCCACTAGCGTTCTGATGAGTCGTCCACCTATGTCGTATACCCGTAGCCTGACAGAACTTCCGACGCCGGCGTGGTAGCTGATGGTCGCTGAGGACCCGTCTCGGCCTGGCGAGACACGCAGCGCAGGAGGAGACGTGCCAGCAGTCCCCTCCCTCAGGCCGTCCTTGCAGATCACCCTGATGGAATCCGCCCCGGCAAACAGAGTCTCGTCATTCAGCTCGCCGCTGACGGCCGCTTCGACGTGCTCCCCAGGAGGAAGGAGTTCTACAAAGTGTGCCCTGTCGAACTTCACCATCCTGTCCGGAATCCCATCGTTGTCCTCATCGCCGACTCCCGTAGGATGGAGGAAAGCGGCCAGTTCGTCGTTCAGAACCACCGTGCTGACATCGATGTCCGCAGGATCATACCCTTCGGGGAGTTCGATGTAGCACGTGACGAAGCGGCCGTGGCTGCTGCAGTTCAGCGAGCTCGGCTGGAAGTCGACCGTCGCTTCGAGAGTTGTCCCCGGGTCCGTCAGCCTGACGACCAAGCTGTGGCAATAGCCCGCCGCGACCGCTGCCAAGTCGGCGTTCGGCGCGGGGACGTCGCACTGGCCGTGGTCGTTTCGTCCCCAGGCCACGATCATCCCGTCGGACTTGAGGCCCAAGCTGTGCAAGTCGCCCGCCGCGAGCGCCACGAAGTCGGCGTTCGGCAAGGGGACGTCACACTGGCCCCTGCTATTGTACTCCCAGGCCACGATCGTCCCATCGGACTTGAGGCCCAGGTTGTGGTACTTACCCCCCGCGATCGCAACGAAGTCCTCATTCGGTGCGGGGACATCGCACTGGCCGTGGTCGTTGAAGCCCCAAGCCACGATCGTACCGTCGGACTTGAGACCCAGACCGTGCTACCGTCCCGCCGCTAACGCCACGAAGCCCGCGGTCGGCGCGGGGACGACACACTGCTCTTCTGCGTTTCGCCCC